>JBIKXA010000022.1:0-28690 GCA_044356015.1 Roseomonas sp. | reverse complement strand
ACCGGCAATGTGGCGACGGAAGATGTGGTCTGGATGTTCCGCCGCATGGGGGTGGATACCGGTGTGGCCTGGAACAACCTGCTGATGGCGGCCGATATGGCGGCGGGCATCAAGGGCGCCATCCCGGGCGGGCGGATGCGCGGCGTGCGCGCGGCGCGGCTTGCGGCGTGACGGAAGGGCTTCGTCGCATCACGGGGCGGCCTGAATCCTTCCTTTTTTTGGACGCTTTTGCCGACCATAAGATTTCTGCCTGAGGCTGATGTTCAGGCATGGCGGAGTTGGCGCATGTCCGATACTGAAATGGCCCGGAAATTGGCCGAGCTTGACCGGCTGCTGAACGATCCGGAAACCCGCATGGATGCCGGGCGCGTTTGGATATTGGCCCAGGAATTGAAAGCGCCCGTCGCCAGGGTGGGCGCTTTACGCCAGGGTTGAAGCGGGCGCTTTCAGTAATGCAACACGCGCGGCATATCCTTTGCCGCAGCGATCCAGCCTTTGACCGCAGCAAGGGAAGGCGTCTGACGAACCAGCTTTTTTTCAGTATTGGTTTTAGTCAGGGCATCGAAAAGGTTCTGCGCATTGCGCTGCGCCAATTCCGGCACCGTGTCCACGCCGGCCGCTTCCAACAGATCCGCATATTCCTCACCAACGCCGCTTACGCGCATCAGATCGGCGCGATTGGCGAATTTGAGAATAAGCTTCACAGAAATATCGGTCTTGGCAGCCAGGGCCTCTCGATCCTTGGGGGTTGCCGCTTTTGCCAATAGGCTGGCTGTATCAGCGACACCATTGGCCCGCAGCTTGTCGCCCATGACCTTGCCGATGCCTTCGATAGTTTCGATCTTATAATTCATGGTTTATCCTCCCTCGATTCACCAAGACAGATGGATGCTATTGTGCTTCTTGATACTTGCAAGCCCTTTCCGCCTGTGAATAAATCTTCAATCAATTCAATAGTTTCGGGTGATGGATGCCGCGCCATTTGACAAAGCGTTCCTTTCGGCTTGCCGGTCACGCGACTTCGGTTGCGCTTGAGGGCGCCTTCTGGACCGAATTGGAGGCGCTTGCGCAACAACAGCAAGACCGAAGCCTGGCCGCGCTGGTGGCTGAGGTGGATGCGGCGCGTGCCGATCAGGGCCTGCCTTTGGCCAGCGCGTTGCGCCTTGCGGCCTTGGCGCATGCGCGTCGGCGGAATGGCGGGTGATGGCACGGGCCTGCCGGGTTGGCATTTTTCGAAGGGCTGCGCGAATCTCAGGGTGCGCCAAGAAGCACCACCACGCCTGGCAAGGACTTGCTTGGATTGACATAAGTCTTGGCAGAGTGCGACTTTTCTTTAAACAACTGCCGGAGTAACCGCCATGTTTCCCGAAATATCGAAGCGCACCCTTTTCACCGTCGGCGCTGCTGGCCTTGCCGCTGCAGCCCTGCCTGGTGCGCGCCGGGCAGCCGCGCAGCAAACGCCACGCAATGCCTTGGTGATTGCCGCGCAGATTGATGATCTTGTCGCGCTTGATCCACATCATTCCTTCGAAGTCACTGGCAGCGATCTGCTGAAGAATGTCTATGACCAGCTTTTCATTATTGATGATTCCAAACCCAGCGCCGAATTGCTGCCTGGGCTTGCGGAAAGCTTCACGGTTTCCTCCGATGGCAAGACCTTCACCTTCCGGATTCGCCAAGGGGTGCGCTTTCATTCCGGCAATGCGCTAACGGCTGAGGATGTCGCGTTTTCGCTGCGCCGACCCCTACAGATCAATCGCACACCGGCCTTCATGTATCGCTCGGTCGGGCTGACCGCGGATAATATTGAACAGACCGTGCGGCAGACCGGTGATTTTGAAGTGCAGGTCACCTTCAATCAGGCCTATGCGCCGAGCCTCATTCAAAACCTGTTCACGGCGACGATTGCTTCGGTCCTGGACAGTAAACTTGTGCTGCAAAATGCCGGAGAGGATCGCGGCAATACCTGGCTCAATCGCAATTCAGCGGGCTCCGGCGCCTTTCGTCTAGCACGCTATCAGCCCAATGAAAGCTATACGCTTGACCGTAATGATGCCTGGTGGCGTGGCCGCGCCAATATGCAGCGCGTGATTGTGCGCCATGTGCCGGAAGCGGCCACCCAGCGCCTGCTGCTGGAACGCGGCGATGTTGATGTGGCGCGCAACCTCACGCCCACGGATATCGCCGCGCTGCGTGGCCGGCCGGGCATCACCATCCAGGAATTCCCGCGCGGGACCATCCAGTATTTCAGCGCGAATATGGGTGACCCGATCCTTTCCAATCCGCGCGTGATCGAAGCGCTGAAGCTGCTGGTGGATTATGACGCGATTGCGAATAACCTGCTGCCGGGCCAGGTGTTCCCGCATCAATCCTTCATCCCACGCGCCATCCTGGGTGAGGTGAATGAACGCCCCTGGCGCTTTGACCCGGTGCGTGCGCGCGCCTTGCTGGCCGAAGCGGGGCACCCCAATGGCATTCGCCTGACGATGGATACAGCCAATACCTTCCCATCCCTTGATGTTGCGCAAGCCTTGCAGGCAAGCTTCGCCCGCGGCGGCGTGACACTTGAAGTGCTGCCGGCAACCGGCGCGCAGGTATTGGCGAAGTTCCGTGCACGCAACCATCAGCTTTTTATCGGCATTTGGGGGCTGGGCTATCCCGATCCGCACTACAATGCCGATAGCTTCGCGCATAACCCGCCTGGGGCGAATAATCCGGGCAAGCTTACGTGGCGCAATAATTGGAATATTCCGGAACTCACCGCCAAAACGGAAGCCGCGATGCGAGAGCGGGATCAGAATGCGCGTGCTGCAATCTATCGGCAGATCCAGGCGGAATTCATGGGTACCTCGCCCTTCGCGGTTTTCGCGCAGCAGCAGGTGCAAGTCGCCGTGCGCAGCAACCTGACCGGCTATGCTGCAAGCTCGCCTGGGCTTTCGGCAATTCTTTGGCGTGCGACCAAGGGATAAGGTGAAGGCGAATATTGCCCTGCGCCAAAGCTCTGGCTTCCTGTTTCAGGTTGCGCTGACGCTGCTTGGATTGCTGGCGGTCACTTTCTTCATCGGGCGCGTGGTGCCGATTGATCCTGTGCTCGCCGTTGTGGGCGACCAGGCGCCGCGCGATGTCTATGAAGCGGTGAAACGAGAGCTTGGGCTTGACCAACCCTTATGGTGGCAGTTCTGGGTCTATGTGCAGAAAATGGCCGTGGGCGATTTCGGCCAATCCCTGGTGACCAATCGTCCGGTGATCGAAGACATCAAGCGTGTCTTTCCAGCGACATTGGAACTGGCCACCTTCGCCACCATCATCGGTGTGGCGCTTGGCGTGCCCATGGGGATTGCGGGCGCCGTTTGGCAGGATCGCTGGCCGGATCAGCTGGTGCGCGTTGTCGGGCTTGTTGGCTATTCCGTGCCGATCTTCTGGCTTGGCATTATAGGCTTGCTGGTTTTCTACGGCATTCTCGGCTGGGTGCAGGGACCTGGCAGGCTGGGCGTTTTCTTTGAAGACATGGTGCCTGTCGTCACCGGCGTGATCCTGATTGATGCGGCGATTGCGCGGGAGTGGGAGGTATTCTGGAACGCCTTCGGTCATGTGGTGCTGCCCTCCGCCGTGCTTGGTTATTTTTCGGTGGCCTATATCGCGCGCATGACGCGCAGCTTCATGCTGGAACAACTCAATCAGGAATATATCGTCACTGCGCGCGCGAAAGGTGTGTCAGAAGCGCGGATCATCTGGGTGCATGCCTTGCGCAACGTTTCGGTCCCGCTGGTGACCGTGATCGCGCTTTCCTATGCGCGGCTGCTGGAAGGGGCAGTGCTGACCGAAACCGTCTTTGCCTGGCCCGGGCTTGGCCGCTACCTGACAACGGCGCTACTGGCCGCCGATATGAATGCGGTGCTGGGGGCAACGATTGTCGTCGGCCTGATTTTCGTCGGCATCAATCTTTTGTCTGATCTGCTGTATCGTTTGCTGGACCCGCGCGCGAAATGAGTGATCGCGCCGAACAAGGCTGGCGTGCCCGGCTGCTTTCCGAGACGCCACGCTCTCGCCGCGAAGCAAAGCTTGGTCAGGCCTATCGCGGATGGTTGCAATTCCGCCAGAACCGCCTTGCGCTGCTCGGGCTTGCGATTGTGGTTGCGCTTATTCTGGTGGCGGCGGCGGCACCCTGGATTGCGCCGCATCACCCGCATGAACAAAATCTGGCGCAACGGCTATTGCCCCCCGGTACGGGCGCGCATTTGCTGGGCACCGATGAATTCGGGCGCGATATCCTTTCGCGCATCATCTATGGCGCGCGCGTGACCCTTTACATTGTGGTGCTGGTCGCGCTGATTGCCGCGCCGATTGGGTTGATTGTCGGCACCGCCGCCGGCTATCTTGGTGGCTGGGTGGATGCCGCGCTGATGCGCATCACCGATGTGTTCCTTTCCTTCCCAAGCCTAATTCTTGCGCTGGCCTTTGTCGCGGCTTTGGGGCCGGGAATTGAAAACGCGGTGATTGCGATCGCGCTGACGTCATGGCCGCCCTATGCACGCATCGCGCGGGCCGAGACGATGACCATCCGCAATAGTGACTTCATCGCGGTGGCGCGCATTCAGGGCGCGGGAACCGGGCGCATCCTGTTCCGGCATGTCATGCCGCTTTGCGTATCCTCCCTGACCGTGCGCGTCACACTTGATATGGCGGGCATTATCCTGACTGCAGCCGGGCTTGGCTTTCTGGGGCTGGGCGCGCAGCCGCCCATGGCGGAATGGGGTGCCATGGTTTCTTCCGGGCGACGCTATATTCTCGATCAATGGTGGGTTGCGACCATTCCGGGGCTTGCGATTTTCATCGTGAGTCTGGCCTTCAATCTTTTGGGCGATGGGCTGCGCGATGTGCTTGACCCAAGGCAGAAGAAATGAAGCCGCTGCTTGAGGTGGAGGATTTGCGGATCAGTTTCGCCACGCCAACCGGGCGGTTTGAAGCCGTGCGCGGCGTATCCTTCAGCCTCGGGCGCGAAAGGCTGGGCATTGTGGGGGAATCGGGTTCCGGCAAGTCACTCACCGGGCGCGCCATCATGCGCTTGCTGCCGCAGGCTGCGCGGATGGAAGCGAACAGGCTCAGTTTTGATGGGATTGATTTGCTCAGCGCCTCCGCCCGCCAATTGCGCGGCATTCGTGGTGCCCGCATATCACTCGTGCTGCAGGATCCGAAATACTCGCTCAATCCTGTGATGACAGTTGGTCAACAGATCGCGGAAGCGGCGCGTATCCATGGCCGGCTTTCCGCACGTGAGGCAGGGCGCAAGGCGCTGGAAATGCTGGAAGCGGTGCGCATCCGTGATCCTGAACGCGTGATGCGACTTTATCCGCATGAGGTTTCAGGCGGCATGGGGCAACGGATCATGATTGCGATGATGCTGGTGCCGGAACCGGATTTGCTGATAGCCGATGAACCGACCAGCGCGCTTGATGTCACGGTACAGATGCAGGTTCTGGCCATTCTGGATGATCTTGTCGCCAAGCGCGGCATGGGGCTGATTTTCATCAGCCATGATCTTGATCTGGTCGGCAGTTTTTGTGATCGCGTTCTGGTCATGTATGCCGGCCGCGTCATGGAAGAACGCGCCGCGCGTGATCTTGCGGGCGCCACACACCCCTATACGCAGGGCCTGCTGCGCAGCCTGCCGCGCATTGCCGATGACCGCGCGGAATTGCCGACCCTGTCGCGCGATCCGGCCTGGCTGGAGACCTAAGCAGTGATCACCATCCGCGATCTGGTGGTAAGCTTCGGCCAGGGCCGCGATGCAGTGCATGCGGTGCGCGGCATTTCCTTTGACGTGGCGGAAGGCGAAAGCTTTGGCCTGGTGGGAGAAAGCGGCAGCGGCAAATCCACTGTGCTGCGCGCCTTGGCAGGGCTCAACCGTCACTGGACGGGTCGGGCGAGCATCAATGGCCTTGATGTGGCCGAGCGTAATGCGCGCTTGCCGCGCCTGGTGCAAATGGTGTTTCAGGACCCTTACGCTTCGCTCCATCCGCGCCATACGGTTGATCGCACATTGTCGGAGCCGTTGGAAATCCACGGCATTGGCGATGTTACGGCACGTGTTGAAAAGACTTTGGCCGATGTCGGGCTTGGGGCGAATTTTCGCTTCCGCTATCCCAATCAGCTTTCCGGCGGGCAGCGCCAGCGCGTAGCCATTGCGCGCGCGTTGATGCTGGAACCGAAGGTGCTGCTGTTGGATGAACCGACCAGCGCGCTTGATGTCAGCGTGCAGGCGGAAATCCTGAACCTGCTGCGCGGGCTGCGCGTGGCGCAGCGCCTGACCATCATTCTGGTCAGCCATAATCTGGCGGTGGTCGCGCATATGTGCGACCGGCTTGCGGTGATGAATCGCGGCCTGATCGTGGAGGAGATGGATATCGCGACCCTCCGCCGCGAAGACCCGAAGCAGGCCTATACGCGTCAGCTTTTGCTCGCCTCCAAGGGCTATGACCGGGAAGCGGCTGCGCGGCTGGTGACCTATGATTGAACGGCGCGCGCTGAAGGCTGCGCCGCTTTTCATGCCTTGGATATAGTCAAGCCCACAAGGGCAGAAAATCGCGCCTGGGGACTGTCCGAATGCTGTCAGCGGGCCTAGCCTGAGGCTCATGGCAGGCAGAGGCTGCGAGTCGTGCTGATGATCCTTGCCCTGGCTTTGGTGATGCTGGCGATGATCTCGCTCGCAGCATCCTTGCTGGCGCGGGCGACGCTTGGCGTCAGGCTGGTTTACGGGACCGCAGCGCTGATGTGCTTGGTATTGGCTGCGGGCGGGATTGCGGGGCTGGTTGGCGCCGCTGAAGCCATGGCCTTGCCCTTTGGCCCGCCCTGGGGCGCGATGCGGCTTGCGCTTGATCCGCTTTCCGCCTGGTTCCTGTTGATCCTGGGCCTTTGCGGCCTTGCTGCCTCCGCTTTCGCCTTCGGTCATGTGAAGGGGCCGGAGGCGCCGCGCCGGCTGGTGCCCTATCCGCTGTTTCTCGCCGGCATGGCGCTCACCTTGCTCGCCGCCGATGGGTTTACCCTAGTGCTTGGATTTGAACTCATGTCCTTCGCGTCATGGGTGCTGGTCGCGCATGAACACGAACAGGCGGAAAATCGCCGTGCGGCGCGGCTTTATCTGGGCTTCGCGGCTTTGGGGGGCGCGGCGCTGATCCTGTGCTTCAGCTTGCTTGCGGCGGGCGCATCCGCAGGGGCGGGTTTCGATGCCCTGCGCGCGGCGCCGCCGGATGGGTTGCGTGCCTTGGCGATCTTGTTGTTGGTGGTGATTGGCGCGGGGTCCAAGGCCGGGCTGGTGCCTTTGCATGTCTGGCTGCCCTTGGCGCATCCGGCGGCACCGAGCCATGTGAGCGCGCTGATGTCAGCCGCCATGACCAAGGTGGCGCTTTATGTGCTGGCGCGCGTGGTGTTTGATCTGGCCGGCCCGGCGCAGCCCTTGTTCTGGGGCGCGGTGCTGATGGCGCTTGGCTTGGCCTCCGCCATTATGGGCGCCTTGCGCGCGGCCTTGGAGGAAGACACAAAAACGCTTCTTGCCTGTTCCACCATTGAAAATATCGGGCTGATCACTTTGGGGCTTGGCCTTGCGCTGGCGTTTCGTGCGGCGGATTTGGGCGCGCTTTCTGCCGTGGCGGCGGGGGCCGCGCTGCTGCATGCGCTGAACCATGCCATGTTCAAGACGCTGCTGTTTCTGGGCGCCGGAGAGGTGCTGTATGGCGCGGCATCGCGGCGCATGGATCGGCTGGGTGGCCTGATCCATGCAATGCCCTGGACAGCCGGCTTGGTATTGCTGGGCGCTGCGGCCGCCGCGGCGCTGCCGCCGCTTTCGGGTTTTGCATCCGAATGGTTGCTGTTGCAGGCATTGATTGCGGCCTGGCGCGTGGGTGATTTGGCGTTTCAGATCGGCGCGGCGGCAGCCACGGCCTTGGCGGCTTTGGCAGTGGCACTATCTGCCGCGGCGATGCTGCGCTTTTATGGCCTGGTGTTTTTGGGCCGGCCACGCAGCCCACGCGCCGCAGGTGCAAACGAGCTTTCCGGCGTGGCACGCGGCGCGTTGATGCTGCCCGCCGCTTTGACGGTGATCTTTGGCCTGATGCCGGGCATTTTGCTGGAACTCGCCGCGCCAGCGCTGCGCTTGCTGACAGGCGCGGGTGCCGGGCTTTCCGCTTTGGGTGGCGTGACGGTGACGGTCTCAGAAGGTGGCGCGGGCTATGCGCCGCTGATCGTCTTTGTTCTTTTGCTGCTTCTGGGCGGTGGTGTTGTATGGTTCGCGCGGCGGCAGGCACCGGGCATTGTGCGCGGCCCGGCCTGGGATTGCGGCTTCATCGCGCCACCGCATCATCTGCCCTTTGGTGATCCCGCGACGCAAGTTTCAGCCGCCGGCATGGCGCAGCCGCTGCGCCGCATGCTGGGCAAGACGCTATTGGCAGCGCGCGAGAAAGTGGAAATGCCGCCGCCGGGCAATCCGGCACCCGCGCGCTTGCAGGCTGGGTTTCATGATCCCGTGCTGGCGCTGATTTCAGGGCCATTGCCGCAAGCGCGCGATCGGCTGGCGGCGCTGGCGGAACGCTTGCGTGATTTCTCGCTCAGGCAATGTCTCGGGCTTGGCTTTGCGGTGCTGCTTGGGCTGATGGCGCTGTTGATTTGGCTGGAACGGACATGAGTATCCTCAGCAGCCTGGTCACGCAGCTTTTGCATCTGGCGCTGATTTTGGCGTTGGCGCCGGTGCTGACGGGCTGCGTGCGTTGGCTGAAGGCGCGGCTGATGGGAAGGCGCGGGCCGCATCCCTTGCAGCCTTGGCGCGATCTGCTGAAGCTGTTGAAGAAGCGCCCGGTGCTGGCGGAAAATGCCTCAGTCATTTCACGCGCCGCGCCTTATGTCGCGGTCGGCTCTGCGATGCTGGCGGCAGCGCTGGTGCCGAGTTTTTCGCGCGGCATGCTGCTCGCCCCCTTCGCGGATTTGCTGCTGATTGCGGGGCTTTTGGCGCTGGGGCGCTTTGCCATGGCGCTGGCGGGCATGGATGTCGGCACGGCCTTTGGTGGTTTGGGCGCGACACGTGAAATGGCTTTTGCCGCACTTGCGGAACCGGCCTTGGTTTTGGTGGCGCTGATCTTCGCCATCCTGGCCGGCACGACAAATCTGGATGTGATTATCGGCATTTTTCAGGAAGGCGCGCTGGGGCTGCGCGTGTCTCTTGGCTTCGCCGCGGTGGCGCTGCTTGCGGTGGCCGTGGCGGAGAATGCGCGCATTCCGGTGGATAATCCCGCCACGCATCTGGAACTGACCATGGTGCATGAGGCGATGATCCTGGAGGCATCGGGCCGGCATTTGGCGTTGTGGGATTTCCAGGCTTCCTTGCGATTGACCTTGTGGCTTGCGTTATTGGCTGCGGTGTTTCTGCCCTTTGGCATGGCCGCACCTGGAGCAGGGCCGATCGCCTGGGTGGTGGGGATAGGCGTCTTCATCACGAAAATGGCAGCGCTGGCTTTCGCACTCGCAGTGTTTGAATCGGCCATCGCCAAGATGCGCGTCTTTCGCGTGCCGGAATTTTTGGGCGCGGCGCTGCTGCTTGGTTTGTTGGGTGCGGTGTTCCTGTTTGTCTCGACGGGGCTGTCATGAGTTTCGGTCAGCTTCCCTATGATCTGGCGCATCTGTTGGGTGGGGCGGTGCTGCTGCTGTCCTTTGTGCTGCTTTATCAGCGGCGCATCTCGGCGGTGATCAATGCCTTTGCCACGCAAGGCGCGCTATTGGCGCTGGCTGCGGCGTGGCAGGGCTATGTGCAGGGTGCGGCAGGGCTTTACGTGACGGCGGCGATTGCCTTTGGCGCCAAGGCCGTGCTGATCCCCTTCGCGCTGCATCGGTTGGTGCGGCGCTTCAATTTACAGCGCGGTGTTGATCCTGCGCTCGGCATTGGCGCTTCCATGATTGCAGGAGTCGCCTTGGCGGGCTTCGCGCTGCTGGTGGTGCTGCCGGCCACCGCTGGCCAGCGCGCCTTGGCGCGGGAAGATTTGGCATTGGCACTTTCCGTCGTGCTGCTGGGCGGCCTGATGATGATCACACGGCGCAATCTGATCAGCCAGGTGATCGGGCTGCTCAGCCTTGAAAACGGCCTGATCCTGGCGGCGGTGGGTGTCGCCGGCATGCCGCTGGTGATGGAGCTTTCCACCGCGGCGCTGGTGCTGATGCTGGCCGTAATCGCTGGCGTTTTCGCGCTGCAAATGGGCGAAAGCTTCCAAAGCCTGGATACCGAAAGCCTCGATACACACAGGGGGGAAGGCGAATGATGCCGCTGCCCTGGATCATGGTGTTTTTCCCCTGGGTGGGTGCGCTGGTTCTGCTGGCTTTGCCAAGGCTCCGCATCGCAGCGGCGGTGAATATCGGCTGTGCGGGCATGTCTTTTGTGTTGGCGCTGGCGCTGTTCACCCTGCCGCATGGCGAACAGGGCTGGACGCGGATTGATGCGCTGAACCTGCCCTTTGTGCTGCTCGCGTCCTTTGTCGCTTTGACCACGTCGATTTTTTCGGCGGCCACGCTGGCGGCGGAAGGTTTCGATCACTGGCGCATCCGGGCCTATCACGGCGCTTTTCAGGTGTTTCTTGGCGCGCAATACCTCGCTTTGCTGTCGGATAATCTTGGTGTCTTGTGGGTGGCGATTGAAATCGCAACACTCGCCAGTGTGCTGATGGTGGCGGTGCATCGCACGCCGGCGGCGATGGAAGCCGCTTGGAAATTCTTCATGCTGTGCGGCTTTGGCATTGCGCTGGCGCTGTTTGGCACCATCCTGCTCTATTCCGCCGCGCAAGCCTTGCTGGATGCGGAAAGCGGGCTGTCCTGGGCGGCACTGCGGCGCGTGGCGGCGCGGTGTGATGCGGATACGCTGAACCTGGCTTTCGTTTTTCTGCTGGTTGGCTATGGCACCAAGGCGGGCCTGGTGCCACTGCATTCCTGGCTGCCCGATGCCCATGCGGAAGGCCCGGTCGCGATTTCTGCCGTGCTGTCCGGGCTTTTGCTGAATGCCGCGATGCTCGCCATTCTGCGCGCCAAGGCGATTGTCGGCGCGCATCCCGATACTCTGGCGGTCGGACCTTTCCTGATAGGGCTTGGGCTGGCTTCTGTGCTGCTGGCAGCGCTCGCGCTGTGGCGGCGGCGTGATGCAAGGCGGTTTTTTGGCTGGAGTTCCATTGAACACATGGGCATTGCCGCCTTTGCCTTTGGGGTTGGTGGCCCGGCGGCGACGCTCGCGGGCTTGCTGCATATGATCGGCCATTCCTTGGTGAAAAGCGCGATCTTTTTCGGCATTGGCCGCGCAGCGCAGCAAAAGGGTAGCCAGAAACTCGCGGATATTTCAGGGCTGGTGGCGAGTGATCCCTGGCTTGGCTGGGGGCTTGCCTTGGCGATTGGCGCCATTGCAGGGCTGCCACCCTTCCTTTTGTTTGCGTCTGAATATGCCGTGCTGAATGCCGCCATGGCGACGCAGCCCTGGCTTGCCGTGGTGCTGGCGCTTGGCATTGTGGTGGCGATGACGGCTTTGATCCATACGCTGCAAGCGCTTTGTTTAGGTAAAGCAACGCCTGATGCGGCGCCGGGCGGTAGTTCGCTTGCCGTGCTCGTGCCGCTTTGGCTGCATCTGGCGGTGGCGCTGCTGCTGGGGCTTGCCATGCCTGCGCTTTTCAGCGGTTTCCTCAAGGCGGCGGCGGGGATGATCGGATGATGGGGCCGGCTTCCAGCCTGATCCGTGGCGGCAATCCGCAGGGGGCAAAGCCTTATGAGCGCTTCCTTCTCTCGCCGACCGCCTGGGGGCAATTGCCGGCGGCCTTGCGGCAGGAAGCGGAATTGGCGCTGCTCGGGCTTTGGGCGGATGCGACGCAGGTCCATGCCTGCTTCCTGCATGAACCAAGCAATGAGGCCCTGCTGGCTTCAACCCCGGCGGCCGGTTGGAATTACGCAGCGCTTTCCCCCGCGCGCCCCGGCGCGGTACGGTTTGAACGCATGATCCTGGAATTATGGGGCCACCACGCGGAAGGCGCGGTTGATCTGCGCCCCTGGCTGGATCACGGGCGCTGGCCCTTGCGCCATCCGCTTGCCGCCAAACCCATCCCCTTTGCGGGCGAAGCGCCGCAGCCTGAATTTCTGCCGGTGGAAGGCGATGGCATTCACCAAATCCCGGTCGGCCCCATTCATGCCGGCGTGATTGAACCGGGGCATTTCCGCTTTTCGGTGCAGGGAGAAGCCGTGGTGCGGTTGGAACAACGGCTTGGCTATAAGCATAAGGGCGTGCTGTCGCTTATGCTCGGCACCTCGCCCCGCGCTGCCGTGCGTTACGCGGCCAGGCTTTCCGGGGATACCACCGTGGCGCATTCCTGGGCCTTTTCCGCGGCGGTGGAAGCGGCGCTTGATGTGGCGCCACCGCCACGCGCGCTGCATCTCCGCGCGCTGATGCTCGAATTGGAACGCATCCATAATCACCTCAATGATTGGGGCTTTGTCTGCAATGACGCGGCCTTCGCCTACCCCCATGCACGCTGCGGGTTGCTGCGCGAAGGCGTTCTGCGCGCCATTGCGGCGGCTTTCGGCCATCGGCTGATGATGGACCGCGTTTTGCCAGGCGGTGTAGCGCCCGATATCGCACCGCGCGGCGCCGAGGCGATTCTGGCCGCGCTGGCTGCGGTGGAGGCTGAAATCCCAGGCCTCATGCAGATTTATGAAGCCCATGCCAGCTTGCAGGATCGTATGGTGACAACAGGGTTTTTGCGCCCCGATCTGGCGCGCAGCTTTGCTGCGGGCGGGCATGTGGGCCGCGCTTCCGGGCGCGATTTTGATGCGCGTCGCCTGCCGCAAAGCCAACCCTATCCAACGCTTGCCTTCGATGTGCCGGTGCTGGAAGCGGGTGATGTGGATGCGCGGTTGCGAATTCGCGTGCTGGAACTTAGCCAATCCATTGCCTTGGTCCGACAAATCCTGGGCAGCCTGCCATCTGGTGAGCTGATGGCGGCTTTGCCCGTACGCGCCGGAGAAGGCACTGCGATGATTGAAGGCTTTCGCGGAGATTGCCTGCATTGGATTGCGCTTGATGATGGCGGGCTGATCCGCGCGCTTTTCCCGCGCGATCCTTCCTGGCTGCAATGGCCTCTTTTGGAAGCGGCCATTGAAGACAATATCGTCGCCGATTTTCCGCTGTGCAATAAATCCTTCAATTGTTCCTATAGCGGGGTGGATTTGTGATGCTGTGGCCGAAGCTCGCCCGCGCACTATTCGCGAAACCGCTTACCGATCAAGCGCCGCTGGTGCCGCAGGAAACCATTCAGGCGCTTGGCGAAAGAATGGCCGTGACTAGCCGCGCGCGATTGGGGCGCAGCCTCGCGATCCGTGAGGTAGATAGCGGTTCCTGCAATGGCTGCGAATTGGAAGTGAATGCGCTGCAAAACGTGGCTTATGATCTGGAACGTTTCGGGCTGCGCTTTGTCGCTTCCCCCAAACATGCCGATGTGCTGCTGGTGACCGGGCCTGCCTGCCTCAATATGCGCGAAGCCTTGGAACGCGCTTTGGCCAGCACACCCGAACCCCGCTGGGTGGTGGCGGTTGGCGATTGCGCCGTGGATGGCGGCGTCTTCAAAGGTTCCTACGCCGTGGAAAACGGCATTGGCGCGGTGCTGCCGGTGGATTTGCTGATCCCAGGCTGCCCGCCTTCACCCGCGCAATTGCTGGAAGGGTTGCTTGCCTTGTTGGAAGCGGAATCGGCAAAAAAATAGGGCCGGCCGGATCAAACCAGCCAGCCCAAAGGTACCGCCCGAAGACGGACCAGTTGCGGCGCGGCATGCCGGGAATGAGCCGCGCTACAGGCGTAAGATCACACCCCTTACCTCTCGCCGCCGTGAGCAGCACCTTAATTTTTGTCAAGAATGGCAGGGCCGGTTCAGATCAGGCAGAGTTCTGCCAGATCGCGCCTTAACTTGGGTGGCAGGGCATCAAGCCCGCGTGTTGGTGGGCGCGCCTGGTTCACATCCGCCGGTGCTTCTTCCGGCTTCAAATAGCGCCAGCCCTGGAAAGGCTTCATGGGCCGCGCTTCCACCAGCACCAATTCCGGGTCCAGCACCAAAGCCGCGCAGGGGGTCTGGTCGTCCCATTCCTCCTCACGGATTTCCAGAATGCGCTGGCGCACGCGCACAAAGCCGCCAATCACCCAATAGATCGAACCGCCATTGCAGAGTTCCTCCACACGCTTCGGGAACATGCGCGTCCAGGCGCGCAAGGGCGGGTCTTCCTTCAGGCGGATGGCCTGCAAGGCGGCCAGCGCCGCGACATCCTTGGGACCGACCGAGAGTTTGATGAGGTGCAACACGGGGCTTCCATGGCCGGAAGCGCCCCGAGTCGGCAAGGGCTTATATCAACGCACGCCAGCCAATATCGCGCCGGCAAAAGCCGCCTGGCCAATCAAGCTTGTCCACAGCAGCATAAGCGGCGTCGCGGGCTTGTTTCAAGGTTTTGCCGGTAGCCGAAATGCCCAAAACGCGCCCGCCGGTCGCGATCAAGGCGCCATCTTCGCGCCGCGCCGTCCCGGCATGAAATATCTGCACGTCGGGCACCTGGCCCGCCGCTTCCAGGCCGCGAATCTCGCTGCCTTTTGCATAGCTGCCCGGATAGCCCTTGGCCGCCATCACCACCACCATGGCATGCAGCGCTTCCCAGCGCAGATCAAACCGCGCCAATTCGCCATCACATGCGGCCAGCAGCGCGGGCAGCAGATCGGATTTCAAGCGCAGCATCAGCACCTGGCATTCCGGATCGCCGAAACGCACATTGAATTCGATCAGCTTCGGGCCTTCAGCCGTGATCATCAGCCCCGCAAACAACACGCCTTTGAAGGGCGCGCCGCGCCGCGCCATTTCCGCCAGCACCGGGCGGATGATGCGCGCCATGACAGTTTCCTGCAGTGCATCCGTGAAAATCGGCGGCGGGGAATAGGCGCCCATGCCGCCTGTATTGGGGCCGGTATCGCCATCGCCCACGCGCTTATGGTCCTGCGCCGCACCCAAGGGCAAAGCGGTGGTGCCATCACACAGCGCGAAGAAGCTGATTTCCTCACCCAGCAAACATTCCTCGATCACCACGGAAGCGCCTGCCGCGCCATGGACGCGGTCTTCCATGATATCGGTAATGGCGGCTTCAGCTTCGGCGAGGCTTGCCGCCACCACCACACCCTTGCCGGCGGCGAGCCCATCGGCCTTGACCACAATCGGTGCGCCTTTTTCGCGGATATAGGCGCGCGCGGCGCCGGCATCGGTGAAGCGCGCCCAGGCGGCGGTGGGCGCGCCCGCGGCATCGGCCACTCCCTTGGTGAAGCTTTTGCTGCCTTCCAACCGCGCGGCGGCAGCCGAAGGCCCGAAGCATTTCAGGCCCGCGGCAGCGCAGGCATCGGCAAGGCCAAGCGTCAGCGGCGCTTCCGGCCCCACCACCACCAGATCAATGGCATTGTCCTTGGCGAAGGCGACAAGGCCAGGGATATCCTCGGCGCCAATCGCGACACATTCCGCCACCTCGGCAATGCCGGCATTGCCTGGCGCGCAAAACAACTTGGTCAGCAAAGGCGATGCCGCCAAGGCCCAGCAGAGCGCATGTTCGCGGCCACCGCCGCCCACCACCAGAACGCGCATTGCACCCCTCGCCGATCAGATTGCGCGGCAGTGATTACGCCTTGCGCTGCGCCGCGCCAAGATGGCGTTCAGCCAAGCCTGTCGGGGTCTGAATCCAGGGCATAGCCGGCGGAACGCACGGTGCGGATCAGGTCAATCTCATTATCCTGATTGATCGCCTTGCGCAGCCGGCGGATATGCACATCCACCGTGCGCGGTTCCACATGGATATCCCGGCCCCACACGGCATCCAGCAATTGTTCGCGCGCGAAAACGCGGCCCGGATGCTGCAAGAAAAATTCCAACAGCCGGTATTCTGTCGGGCCTAGATGCAAGGGCCGCCCGGCGCGCGTGACACGATGCGCATCCTGATCCATCGCAAGATCAGCATAGGCAAGCGAGCCCTTGGAGGCCACGCGCCCTGACCGGCGCAGCAAGGCGCGGATGCGCGCGATCACGTGTTCCATCGCAAAGGGCTTGGCGATGTAATCATCCGCGCCGATATCAAGCGCGCGCACCGCGTCCTGGTCTTCCGTGCGCGCGGTCACCATGATGATGGGTAGGTCGCGGGTTTCGGTGCGGCGGCGAAGCTGGCGGCAGACCTCAATGCCCGAAAGCGAAGGCAACATCCAATCAAGCAGCATGACATCGGGCCGGGCTTCGGCCACGCGCAGCAGCGCTTCCTGACCGTCTGCCGCCTCATCCACGCGAAACCCCTGTTTTTCGAGGTTGTAGCGCAGCAGCGTCAAAAGTGGTGCCTCATCCTCCACAATCAGGACGGTGGGCTTGGCCAGGTTGCTGTAGCTGTCGGCCATCATCGCCATGCCTATTCGCCTGGTGCCCGCACTACGGCGAAGGCCGAGGTATCGCCCTTGGGCCGATCCTCGGGCAGGTTTTCGCCGCGAACTGCGAAATGAATGCGTTCCGCGATATTCGTGGTGTGATCGCCGATGCGTTCCAGATTCTTGGCGATGAACAATAGATGCGTCGCGGCGGTGATATTGCGCGGGTCTTCCATCATATGCGTCAGCATTTCACGAAAGATGCCGTTGTAGATTTCATCCACCGGTTCATCCGCCGCCCAAACGCGTTCGGCGGCTTCGGCATCGCCCTGCACCAGCGCATCCATGGCGGCCTTCAGGTTTTCCTGCACCAGGTGTGCCATGCGTTCAAAGCCATTCATGCTGCCAAGCCCAGGCAGGGAAGCCAGCACAATGGACCGCTTGGCAGCATTGGCGGAATAATCGCCGATGCGTTCCAGATCATTGGAAACCTTCATGCCAGCAATGATCAGGCGCAAATCCGCCGCCATGGGTTGGCGTAGCGCGAGCAGCGTGACGCAGAACCCTTCGATTTCGCGTTCAAGCTGGTCAATCTGCACATCGCGTTGCACGACCTCAGCGGCAAGGTCACTGTCACGGCGCACCAGCGCGCGGGTGGCATCGGCCACTTGCCGTTCGACAAGGCCACCCATGCGCGCGATCATGTCGCGCAGCTTGCGCAAATCCTCATCATAGCTGCGGACAATATGTTCTGTGGGCATCTGTATCTCTCCTGCCTGGTTCAGCCAAACCGGCCGGTGATGTATTCTTGCGTCTTGGGGTGCTTGGGCGCGGTGAATAGCTGCGCCGCCGGGGCTACTTCAATCAATTCGCCCAGATAGAAGAAGGCCACTTGATCCGCGCAGCGCGCCGCCTGCTGCATATTATGGGTGACGATGGCGATAGTGAAATCGCGCTTCAGCTCATCAATCAGTTCCTCGATCTTCAAGGTGCTGATCGGGTCGAGCGCTGAGGTCGGTTCGTCAAACAGGATCACCTCAGGCCGCACGGCGATGGTGCGCGCGATGCATAGCCGCTGCTGCTGGCCGCCGGAAAGGCCAAGGGCGGAACGGTCCAGCCTATCCTTCACCTCATCCCAAATGGCGGCGCGCGTCAGCGCCCATTCGATACGTTCACCCATTTCGGATTTGGAAAGCTTCTCATGCAGGCGAATGCCGAAGGCGATGTTTTCATAGATCGTCATCGGGAAGGGGGTGGGCTTTTGGAACACCATGCCCACCTTCGCGCGCAGAGAATTGAGGTCTGTGGAATCGGCAACGATATTCTCACCATCCATCATCACCTCACCGGTCGCGCGCTGGCCAGGGTAAAGGCTATACATGCGGTTCAGCACGCGAAGCAGCGTGGATTTACCGCAGCCGGAAGGCCCGATCATGCCCGTGACCTGCCGGTCCGGCAGATCAAGATTGATCCCCTTCAGCGCGCGATTATCGCCATAGAAGAAATCCAAATTCTTGATTGAGACACGCGCATTGTTCAGCGCGGCTTCTGAGCGTGCCTGCATGCCGCCGAAGGTTTTTGCCCCGGCATTCTCGTTCTGCGTTTCGGTGGAAAGGCTCATTTTCTCCGTCCTTCCGGTCAGATGCGGCTGCGCAACAGCGTGCGCGCCAGGATATTGAGGCCGAGCACCCCCAGCGTGATGATCAGCGCGCCGGCCCAGGCAAGCGCGATCCAATCCTCAAAAGGTGAAGCGGCGAAGGCGTAGATGGTCACCGGCAGGCTCGACATCGGCTTCGACAAATCCGTGGACCAGGCGTTGTTGCCGAGTGAGGTGAACAGCAAGGGCGCGGTTTCACCCGCCACGCGGGCGGTGGCCAGCAGGACACCGGTAATGATGCCGGCAATGGCAGCGCGCCAGCAGATCAGCACAATCATTTTCCACTTCGGCGCGCCGAGCCCGACCACAGCTTCACGTAGCGTATTCGGGATCAATTGCAGCATATCTTCCGTGGTACGCACCACAATGGGAATGACAATGATGGCAAGCGCGGCAATGCCGGCCCAGCCGGAAAACCCGCCAAAGGGCAACACCAGGATCTGATAGACAAACAACCCGATCAGGATGGACGGCGCGGAGAGCAGAATGTCCGAGACAAACCGCACCGCATTCCCCAACCAGGAATCCTTGGCATATTCGGCCAAATACGTGCCAACCAGCATGCCAATTGGCGTGCCGATTGCAGTGCCAATCAGGGATTGGATCAGGCTGCCCACAATGGCGTTCAACAGCCCGCCCTCGGAACCAGGCGCCGCGGTAACATGGGTGAAGACCCTGAGCGACATGGCTTCAAAACCACGATAGAACAGCGTGATCAGGATTGACGCCAAAAGCACCAGGCCAAGGACAGTTGCAGCAAGGCAAAGCGTGCGGATGATCCGATCCGTCCGCTTGCGGGATGCGCCAAGCCGCGCGGCGGTGGCGGCATCCTTGCGCGGGCCGGGATGGGACATGGAGGAAAGAGCGAGCGACATGGTTCAGACCTTCAGCCGCGACCGCAGCAGATAACGCGATGTGGCCAATACCGCGAAGGACAGCACGAAAAGAATGAAGCCAAGCGCCAGCAAGGATGCCAGCTTCAGGCTGCCGATTTCGCTCTCCCCAAACTCAAGCGCGATAAGCGAGGCAATCGTATTGCCCGGCCCAAAGAGTGAGGAAGAAATCCGGTTCGCGTTGCCGATAACGAAAGTCACCGCCATGGTCTCACCCAAGGCGCGCCCCAGGCCGAGCATGATGCCGCCCACCACGGAAATCCGCGTATAGGGAATGACAACGCCCTTCATCACTTCCCAGGTGGTGGCGCCAAGCCCATAGGCGCTTTCCTTATAGACGGGCGGCACCTGTTCAAAAACATCGCGCATGGTGGCAGCGATGAAGGGCAGCACCATGATGGCCAGGATGAAGGCAGCGGTGAAAAGTCCCGTACCGAAGGGCGGCCCCTGAAACAGAAAGCCGATCAGCGGCAATTCCCCGACCGTGTCAATGATGAAGGGCTGCACATGCTGCGCGAAGGCGGGCGCGATGATAAAAAATCCCCACATGCCGTAAATGATGGAAGGCACTGCGGCCAGAAGCTCCACCGCCGTGCCAACCGGGCGGCGCATCCAGGGCGGAGCCAATTCCGTCAGGAAGAAAGCGACTCCGAAGGCAAGCGGCACAGCCAGGATAATGGCCAGGATGGCGGTGACGATGGTGCCATAAATGGAAACACCGGCGCCGAATAACTCCCGGACCGGGTCCCAATCCGTGGAGGTGACGAAAGGGATACCAAAAGCACGAAACGCCGGCAGGCCGGCGATGAAAAGTTCAATGATCAGGGCGCCGAGCAGGATCAGCACAAATAGGCCGGCAGCCTGACAGACCAGGGCGAAGACCTTATCCCCAAAACTGCTGCTGCGACGGCGGGCGGCTTGGGGAAGTGTGGCGGATGCGGAAGCCAAGGGTCACCCCCGGGGGTTTAGGGTAGAAAGGAAGCCCCCGCAGGCAGTGCTGCCTGCGGGGTGATTGCGCCTCAGGCGCCGAAGCTTTGCCGCCAGGCAGCGCGCACCGCGTTATGCACCGATTCAGGCAGCGGGATATATTCCAGCTCCTCGGCCAGCTTGCTGCCATTGGCGAAGGCCCAATCAAAGAAGCGGCGCACATTGGCGCTCCGCGTCGCATCGGTCGGGTTGGTCGGGATCAGGATGAAGGTCGGCGCCACAATCGGCCAGGAATCCGCGCCGGGCGTGTCAATCACATTGGCGGCGAAGCCGGGCACGTTCCAATTGGCGGCAGAAGCAGCGGCCATGAAGGCTTTGTGGTCGGGCTTCACGAAATTGCCGGCATTATTGCGGATTTGCGTCGTCACCAGCTTATTCGTGATGGCGTAGGCATTTTCCACATAGCCAATGGCGCCGCGCACATTGCGCACCGTGCCCGCCACACCTTCATTGCCGCGCGCGCCCGTGCCGGCCGGGAAACGCACCGAAGTGCCCACGCCAACCTTTTCTTTAAATTCCGGGGAAACGGCGGAAAGGTAGGAAACCCACACGAAAGTCGTGCCCGAACCATCCGCGCGATAGGCCGGCGCGATGGCCAAATTCGGCAGCGAAAGCCCGGGATTGAGGGCAACGATCTGCGGGTCATTCCAGCGGGTGATCTTGCCAAGGTAGATATCCGCCAGCAGCGGCCCGGTCAGGCGAAGCTGATCTTCAGCAATGCCCGGAATATTCACAATGGCGACCAGGGATCCCATCACGGTCGGGAATTGCAGCAGATTGCCTTCGGTCAGTTGCTGGGCATTCAGCGGCGCATCGGTCGCGCCGAAATCAACCGTGCGGTTGCGGATCTGGTTAATGCCAGCGCCCGAACCCACGGATTGGTAGTTCAATTGAATGCCAATCGCGTTGCGAACCGCTTCGGCCCATTTTTGGTAGATCGGGTTGGGGAAGGAAGCGCCGGCGCCCGTGATCTGGACCGTCTGGGCCTGCGCCCCAATGACGGGAAGGGAAAGGGCGGCGCTGGCGCCGAGGAGAAGGGATCGCCTGTTCACGGTAATGCTCCGTTTGCTGAACCTAACCGCTCCGGCTGGGCGGCCCGTCGCTTCTAGTAAGGCCAAACGACTCTTCGATTGCGTTTTTATGAAGGTTTTATGACAAGCATCCGGACAAGTCCCAGCGTTATCCATAAGCCTATTTATACCAGCCCGGCCGGCGCTTCGCCTGGAAGGCAGCCAGACCTTCCCGCCCCTCGGGCGCGGCGCGCTGCATCCAGCCCTCCTGCGCCAATTGCGCGACCTGACGGGGGGAAAGCGCCAGCCCATTGGCCTCCAGGAAGGAGGTTTTGGTCATGGCAATGGCAGTGGGCGCGGAAAGCATCATCTGATCAATGATTTGCGCGAGCCGCGCTTCGATGGCATCCGCCGCCACAACCTCATGCACCAAGCCGATTCGGAGGGCTTCTGCCGCGTCAAAACGCTCACCGGTCAGGGCGTAGCGGCGGGTTTGCCTGAGGCCCAGCGCATCCACCATATGCGTACTGATCGGCGTGGGGGCGACGCCAACCCGCACTTCGGTTATGCCGAATAGCGCGGCGGGGGTGGCCAGCGCCACATCCACGCAGCAGGCAATGCCAACGCCGCCGCCAAAACAGGCACCTTGGATCACGGCGAAGGTCGGTTTGGGGAATTCATTCAGCTTGCGCATGGCCTCGGTAGTGGCCAGCGATGCGGCGAAGGCGGGCTCGGGCGGGTAGGCCGCCACTTCCGCCAGCCAATCAATATCAGCCCCGGCTTGGAAATGCGCCCCGGCGCCGCGGATCACCAAGCCGCGAATGGCGGCATCGGGGCGGAGTTGATCGAGCCCGGCGATCAGCCCTTCCAGCATGGCGGCGTTATAGGCATTGCCCTTATGCGGGCGGTTCAGCGTGGCGGTCGCGATGCCGCGCGCATCAATGGCAAGCAGGACGGGTGGGGCTGTTTCGGTCATGGCGGTCTTTCCCTGGTTTGCGCGCCATTCTCCCCCCGTGCGGGCGTTGACGCCAGACCCGGGCGGGCTAAGGGTTACGCGCTTATTTGCGGAGACCACCCATGCCCGCTTCCCGCCCCACCCTCAGCGGCCCGCGCCATGCGATTTCGGCGGGGCATTATCTGGCAGCATCGGCGGGCTATGCGGTGCTGGAAGCGGGCGGCAATGCGGTGGATGCGGGCTGCGCCGCCGGCATTGCGCTTGGCGTGCTGCTGCCGGATTTGGTGAATGTCGCGGGTGTGGCGCCCATCATGATCCGGCTGGCCAATGGGCAGGTGGAAACCATCGCGGGGCTTGGCCATTGGCCGGCGTCTCTGCCGCCTGATGTCTTCATGCGCGACCATGGCGGCAAGATTCCGCAAGGCGTACGCCGCACCGTGGTGCCCGCCGCCCCCGATGCCTGGATCACGGCCTTGGAACGCCATGGCACAATGGGGTTCGGCGATGTGGCGCAATATGCCATTCGCTACGCGGCGGAAGGCTTTGCGGTGTATCCGCTGCTGGCGGAAAGTGTTTCTGCGCATGCCGCAGAATATGCCCGCTGGCCATCCAATGCGGCGATTTTCCTGCCCGGCGGCGCGCCGCCCAAAATCGGCGAACGCTTCATCCAAAGCGATCTGGCACGCAGCCTTGGCTATATGGTGGAGGAGGAAAAGCGCGCCTTATCCAAAGGCAGGCTTGCGGGGCTGGCGGCAGCGCATGCGGCGTTTTATCGCGGCGATATCGCCCGCGAAATCGTGGCCTTCCAACAGCGTGAAGGCGGCTTTCTGACCATGGAGGATATGGCCGGCTTCCGGTCTCGCCTGGAACCGGCCATCACGCGCCGCTGGCGCGGGCATGAGGTCATTACCTGCGGCCCCTGGTGCCAAGGCCCGGCACTACTGGAAGCGCTGTTGCTGATGGAACGCGCGGGGCTGGATGGGCTGGAACATAATTCGGCGGAATATCTGCATCTGTTCACCGAATGCGTGAAAGCGGCCATGGCGGATCGCGAATATCATTTCGGTGATCCCGCTTTCATTGATGTGCCGATTGATGCGCTGCTGTCCGATGCGCATCTTGCGGCGCGAGTGGCGGAAATGGACCCGGTGCGCGCGCATCCAGCGATGTATCCGCCCTTGCTGGGGGCGGGGCGCGCGGCGGATGGGCCAGTCAGGCGCGATCTGCCGACGATTGAAGCGGATACATCCTATGTCGCGGTGGTGGATCGCTGGGGCAATGCCTTCAGCGCCACCCCTTCCGATGGTTCCTGGAATTCGCCCGTGGTGCCGGGGCTTGGGCTGATCCCGTCCAATCGGGGCAGCCAAAGCCGGCCCGATCCCGCGCATCCCGCCGGCGTGGCCCCCGGCAAGCGCCCGCGCCTGACACCCAACCCGGCCATGGTGGTGACGCGCGCCGGTGGCGTGATGCCCTTCGGCACGCCCGGCGGCGATGTGCAAATCCAGGCCATGTTGCAGGTGATGCTGAATGTGCTGCATTTCGGCATGGAATTGCAGGAAGCGATCGAAGCGCCGCGCGTTTCCTCCTATGCCTTCCCGTCATCCTTCGCGCCGTTTGATTATTTCCCGCGCCGGCTGGCGATGGAAACGCGCATTCCGGAAGCGACGCGCAATGCTTTGGCTGGGCGCGGGCATGACATCAAGGAATGGCCCGATATCACCTGGCTTGCCGGCAGTGTGGAGGCGGTGATGTCAGACCCCGCATCAGGGCTGGTGCGCGCCGGCGCCGATCCGCGGCGCCCGGCCTATGCAATTGCGGGATGAGTGCGGCAGCCGATAGCCGGGCGCTGCTTGATCAGGCCATGGCGCGGCTCAATGCGCGGGATTTTCGCGCTGCTGCCGCGTTGTTCAATCGCGCCATTGCGCTTGGCCGTGACTCGCCAGAAATTCGCAATAATCTGGGGCAGGCCTTGCGATTTTCCGGTGATCGGGCAGGGGCCGAGGCCGCCTATCGTGAAGCGCTGCGTCAGCGCCCGGCTTATGTGCGCGCCACGGTCAATCTGGCGGAGTTGCTTTTACCCGCAGGCGCCGATGCGGCGGCTGAGGTGATCTCCGCCACGCTGGCCGCCGGCGCCGGGGAGGATTTGCACCGCGCCGTCGCCCGGCTTTGGCGGGATGCCGGGCGGCCTGATCGTGCCATGTTTCATCTGCGGGCACTGCTGGAAACATCACCGGGCGATGCGCTGATGCGCAGTGAATTGGGCACGACGCTGATGGGGTTGGGCCAGCCCAGTGCCGCGATTCCGCATCTGGCGCGTGTTGCCGAAGAATTACCTGATCGCGCTGATGCCAAGGTGAATTATGGCCTGGCCTTGCAGCAATCGGGCGATATTGGCGCGGCCATGGCAGTGCAACGCCGTGCGATTGCGCAAGACGCGCTTTGCCGTCCCGCCTGGCAAAATCTGTTGCTCGGGCTGAATTACCTGCCGGGCATTACTGCGGCAGATGTGGCAGCCGCGCATCGTGCCTATGCCGCACGTTTTGCTCGCCCCGCCCCCGCGCCCTTCGCCAATACACCAGACCCGGATCGGCGCCTGCGCATTGGCATGCTCTCCGGTGATTTTCGCCAGCATCCCGTTGGATATTTTCTGGAAGCCGCGATCACCGCGCATCAGCGCGCGGGGTTTCATCTGACGGCCTATGATGTCGGCAAGCGCGCCGATGCCACGACGGCCAGGTTACGCGCGGTTTTCGATGCCTGGCATTCCATGAGCACGCTGGAAGATGAGGCGATTGTCGCGCAAATCCGCGCCGATGGCATTGATATTCTGGTGGATCTGACTGGCCATACGGAGGCCAGCCGGATCAGCGTGATGGAATATCGCCCCGCGCCGGTGCAGGTAAGCTGGATCGGTTATGCCAATACCAATGGTGTGCCGGCGATGGATTGGATCATTGCCGATGCCGTGGTGCTGCCACCGGAAGATGAGGCGCTGTATATCGAAAAGCCTCTCCGCCTGCCGGGCTGTTACCTGTGCTATACGCCACCGCGAGAGGCCGTGGCGCCAAGCCCGCCGCCGATGTTGCGCCAAGGGCATGTGACCTTTGGCTGTTTCAACAACCTCGCGAAGATCAATGATGAGGTTTTGGCCGCCTGGGCCGCGATTCTGAATCGCCTGCCAGAGGCGCGGCTTTTGTTGAAAACGGCGGTGCTGGGCGAAGCTGCGACGGCGCAAAAACTCCGGGCGCGTTTCGCGACCTTGGGGGGTGATGTCGCGCGGCTTGATCTGGAAGGCCATAGCCCGCGTGCCGATTACTTTGCACGCTATACGACGGTGGATTTCATGCTGGACCCCTTCCCCTTTCCGGGCGGCACCACAACGGCTGAGGCGATCCATGCCGGCGTGCCAACCCTGACGCGGCGCGGGCGCGGGGGCATGATCAGCCGCAATGGCGAAACGCTGCTGAGCGCTGTTGGCTTGCAGGGTTGGATTGCCGCCGATACCGCGGATTACATCGAAAAGGCCATTGCCTTCGCGCAGGATTCGGATGGGCTGGCCGCGCTCCGCGCCCGGCTATCGCTGGGGTCGCTCGGTGATGCCGCCACCTATGCACGGGGGCTTGAGGCAGCCTGGCGGCGCATCTGGCGCGATTGGTGCGCGCGCCAGGCGGGCTGAGGGAGGCGCCCTAGCAGACTACTGAAATTCGCAGGCTGAATTGCGGTTTATGATTCAGTGTCATCGCCTTTGGTCGAGGTTGCAATGCGTGGCAATGACGCGGTGGCAGGTTCCCTGTTCAGCCATGTTGATCATGAAAGGCGGGTGCGCCCTGACCATCCGCTGCGGGCGATCCGCAGCCTGGTGAATAGCGCCCTTGCAGATTTTTCTTCAGCCTTTGACGCGCTCTATTCACCATTCGGTCGGGAATCCATTCCGCCGGAGCGTCTGCTCCGCGCCCTGCTTTTGCAAGCTTTCTAATCGATCCGTTCGGAGCAGCAGTTGGTGGAACGCATTGAGTTTGACCTTCTGTTTCGCTGGTTCGTCGGCCTTGGCGTTGATGATCCGGTCTGGGACGCCACGACTTTGACCAAAACCGCGACCGCCTGTTGCAAGGCGACGTGGCCTTGAACTTCCTGGCCGCGTTACTGGCGCAGCCCAAGGTAAAGCTCCTGCTTTCAAGCGAGCGTTTCTCGGTTGATGGCACGCTGCTGGAAGCCTGGGCCAGCACCAAGAGCTTCCGGTCGAAGGATCGCCCAGGCCCGCCGCCCGGCACGGGCCGCAATGACGAGGAAAACTTCCACGGCCAGAAGCGCAGCAACGAGACCCACGCCTCAACCACCGACCCCGATGCAAGGCTTTACCGGAAGGGGCGCGGCAAGGAAGCCAAGCTGGCGTTCATGGGGCATGCGCTGATGGAAAATCGCAACGGCCTGATTGTCGGTGCTGTTGCTACACGCGCCTCGCGCCAGGCGAAGCGTTTGGCCGCGCGGCACCTGATAGAAGCGCATGCCGACCGACCGCAGAAGGTCACGCTGGCCTTGGCGGCGTACAATCTGGTTCGCCTGCGGAAGGTGCTGGTGGCGGCGGCGTGACGGCGGGAATCTGTCCCGAGCGAGCCAGCGGGGCCAAAAAATCGTTCAAAATGATTGTGCTGAGTCGCAAGCAGCGTTGAGCGCATGCTCGCGCGCCAAAACGCGAGGCTCAATGATGGCTTTTCAGCAGCCTGCGAGAGGAAGGCACGCGGATGACAAGTGCGCATGAGGAGCGCGATCTTTTACAACGAAGGGCGGGGCCTTGTCGCACCTGGATCGTCGCGCCACATGAACGCCATGGTCATTCTGCGTCCTTCCTTCCCGCGCAAGATCCTCGGCTGGGCCATGCTGGTGCTTGGTGTGCTTGGCCTGATCCTGCCCTTCCTTCAGGGTTTTCTATTCTTGGCCTTCGGCGTTTTCCTGCTACGGGATCAGCACATCTGGGCCGCGCGGCGCTGGACATGGGTGGCCGGGCGCTGGCCCGATATGGTGACCAAGCTTGAAGCCATGGAAGCGGGGATGGCGGCACGGGCGCGGCATATCGCCAGGCGGATGGGACAATTCTTGCGTCTGCGTGCATAGGTCACGCTATGGTCTCTGCCATGCGGGCAGGGTAATGACCGATGCATGCATCGCCTGTGGCTGATCACTGGTGCCCTGGCCGGGCTTATCGCGGTTGGGCTTTCCGCCTGGGCGGCACATGGGCTGCCCACGCGGCTTGACCCCGCGCGCATGGCCGCCGTGCAAAACGCGCTCACCATGCAGGGCTGGCATGCGCTTGCCCTGATGATTGCGGGGCTGATGGCGGAAAGGGGCCGGCGCTTGGCCCATTTCGCTGCTGCCGCCTTTCTGGCCGGCATGATCCTGTTCTGCGGCGCGGTCTGGGCTGGTGCGCTGATGGGCCAATCGCTCGGCCCCATCGCACCTTCGGGCGGGATGCTACTGATGCTCGGCTGGGCCTTGCTGGCGCTGGCGGCGCTCCGCCGATGATCCGCGCTGCCTATCTCGCCGCCGAGGGGTTTGAGGCGGAATTGGCCGAAGAACTCCGCCTGACCAGGCGGCGTGTTGCTGCCTGGCATGGGCGCCTCGCGCTATCGCCAGACCCCCCCGCGCCCGCCATCTGGGCCTTGGATATCTGGACCGATCCGCAGGAATTGCCCGCCCCTTCAGTGAAGGCCGCCGCCGATGCCTTGCGCGCCATCCAGCGCAACTGGTCCCATTTGCCGCTGCTGCATCACCGCCGCAGCACGCTCATCGCCGAACGCCTGCCGCCGGTGAAGGCGCGCCCGCTGGTCTTTCCGGAGCCCGCGCCAACCGCCCCCTTGGGTGCCTGGACGCTGCTTACGCCGGATCGGCTGCTGGCAAGCCCCAGCAAGACCAGCCCCTTCGTGAATGGCGAACCGCGCTTTGTGGAAGACAAATCCGGCCCACCCTCCCGCGCCTACCTCAAATTATGGGAGGGCCTGACCCGGCTTGGCCGCCATCCTGGCCCCGGAGACCGTTGCCTTGACCTAGGTGCCTCCCCCGGCGGCTGGACCTGGGTGCTGGCGAGGTTGGGCGCGCAGGTAACCGCGGTGGATAAGGCGCCGCTCGACCCGGCCATTGCTGCCCTCCCCGGCGTTAATTTCCGCCCGGAGAGCGCTTTTGGCCTGGACCCCCGGCAAGAATCGCCGGTCACCTGGCTGTTCAGCGATGTCATTTGTTACCCGGCGCGGCTTTTGGGCCTGGTGCGGCGCTGGATAGAGGCGGAAAAGGCCGACAATATCTTTTGCACCATCAAATTTCAGGGCGAAACAGATCACGGCATCATCGCGGAATTTCAGCAAATTCAAGGTGCTACCCTATTTCACGCGGCGCATAACAAGCATGAAGTGACCTTTGCGCGCCTCGGCGCCTGAAATTTTCGTGACCTCTCGAAAACTTTGGCACGGCATCTGCAATACCCATCACGTACCAAAATGGTGCCGTCGGCCAAAGCGCCGACGCCAACCAAAACGGGGTTGCGACGATGTTGGTGGTTCCGGAAAAGTCTCTGACAGCTCCTCAGGAGATCCGGGCCCGCCGCATGCAGAGCACGCAAGACGCGGCTCGGCTTAACGTCGCAGGGGGGCGAAAAGAATTCGCACCCATGCTGCAAGAATTGCGGCAAAGCCCGGCAAGAACTGCCGGTCCGGGGACACCCACGGGCAACACGCTCGCTGCCATGCTCCAGCGGATCGATACGGACCAAGA
>JBIKXA010000148.1:0-9210 GCA_044356015.1 Roseomonas sp. | reverse complement strand
TGGATGCTACGGCGCTTGATGCGCATCTGGTGCGTGAAGCAAGCGCCGCCATTGCCGTTGTGCGCGACGCGGGCCTGCCGGTGGAGCGCATCGAAACCCTCTTCACGCTGGATATGCATTACGCGGGGCAGACGCATACGGTTGCGGTGCCGCTGCCGGTGACGGTGCAGGAAGACAGCACGGGGGTGACGCGTGATATTGTGCGCAATGCCTTTGAAGCCGCCTATCAACGCGCCTTTAGTCGCCTGTTGCCTGGGCTTCCGGTACGGATCGTGTCTCTGCGTAGTGCCGCGATTGGCAGGCGCCCGGCTTTTGATCTGGCGGCACTTGCACCGGGGTTTGATGCAAGCCTTGAGAACGCCACGCGCGGCGCGCGGCAGGCTTGGTTTGATGGTGCCTGGCATGAGGCACGTATTTACGCGCGGCTTGAATTGCCGGTGGGTGCTGAAATCTCTGGTCCCGCCATATTGGAACAACCCGATGCAACCGTGGTGGTTGACCCTGGCCTGGTGGCGCGGGTGGATCGCTTCGGCAATCTGATCATCGAAAGGGCGTGATTATGGCAGGTGTTGTTCCCATCACGGAAACCGCTTTGCTGCTCTGTGATTTGCAGAATGATTTCATCCACCCCAAGGGCGCTTATGCGCGCGGCGGGCAAAGTGATGCCACCATCGCGGCGCTGCCCGCACGCCTTGCACCGCTCTGTCAGGCGATGCGCGACAAGGGTGGCTGGATCGCCTCTACCCATTTCACCCTGGTGCCGGGCAAGGGTGGCGAGCCCTTCATTGCGGAGCACCTGAAACAAATGCGCCCCTTCCTGCGCAAGGGTGATTTTGCGCCGGCATCTTGGGGCCAGGCCTTGGTGGATGAATTGGCGCCATCCGATCTGATGGTCGAGAAAATCGGCTATGATGCGTTTTGGAATTCGCGCCTGGAATGGGCCCTGCGCAAGGCAGGCATTCGCGCGCTGCTGGTAGCCGGCATTGTCACTAATGGCGGTGTGGCTTCCACCGTGCGCGGCGCGCATGTGCGGGAGTTTGAAGTGACAGTGCTGGAAGATGGCTGCGCGGCGTTTTCCTCAGCCGTGCATCAGGCGGCGATTGAAGGGCTGCGCCCGGTGGCGCGAATCACCAGCATCGCGCAGGCACTTGAAGAAATCACAAGGAAGTAAGTCATGGATAAGTTCGGCATTGGGCAACCTGTCAGGCGCAAGGAAGATGTGCGGCTGCTGACTGGTCGCGGCACCTATACGGATGATCTGGACCGCCCCGGACAGGCCCATGCGGTGGTGCTGCGTTCCCCACACGCCCATGCGCGCATCCTCTCCATGGATATCAGCGAAGCAAAGACAGCACCCGGCGTATTGGCGGTGCTGACCGGCCATGATGCGATTGCCGATGGGCTGAAGCCTTTGCCTGTGCAGGTGGAAGTACCCGGCAAGGAAAAGCCGCTTTTCGCGCCCACGCGCCATATCCTGCAAACGGAACGCGTGCGCTATGTAGGCGACCCGGTGGCGCTGGTTGTCGCGGAAACCCGCGAACAGGCGATGGATGCAGCCGAGCTTATTCAGGTGGATTACGAAACCCTGCCGAGCATTACCGAAACCGGCGCCGCGCTTGATCCCGCATCACCCGTGATCTGGGAAGAACAGGGCAGCAATCTTTGCGTACATTGGGATAGCGGGCGCGAAGCGGAAGCCGACGCCGCCTTCACCAAGGCCGCGCGTATTGTGGCCGTTGACCTGGTGCAGAACCGCATTGTCGGCAATCCCATGGAACCGCGTGTCGCGCTTGGTGAATGGGATGGGGAGCGTTGGACTTTGGTTTCGCCATCGCAAGGCGCGGTGAAAGTGCGCGATAACCTCGCGAAGCTGGTTTTCAACGTGCCGCTTGAAAAAATTCGCGTCATTTCGCCCGATGTTGGCGGCGGCTTCGGCTTGCGCGGCAAGCTCTTTCCAGAAAGTGCCATGGTGCTTTGGGCCGCGCGGCGCTTGGGCCGCCCGGTGAAATGGCGCGCGGGGCGCACGGAAACCTTCCTGTCAGACCCGCATGGGCGAGACCACGTGACGCATGCTGAAATGGCTTTTGATGAAAACGCCAAGGCGATAGGCGTGCGCATCCGCACCTTGGCGGCCATGGGCGCTTATTTGCTGGATTTCGGCCCGCGCGTGCCCACCATGGCTGGCGGGCGCATCAATGGCACGGTCTATGACATCCAAGCCTTGAATGTGCAGGTGCGTTGCGTTTTCACCAATACGGTGCCGACCGATGCCTATCGCGGCGCGGGTCGGCCGGAAACCGCCTATGTACTGGAACGCTTGTTTGACCAGGGTGCGGCGGCCTTCGGCATTGGGCGCGATGAAATCCGCCGGCGCAATTACATCCGCCCGGATCAGATCCCCTACAAGAATGTCGCGGGGAATGTGATTGATTCCGGGCGCTTCACGGAAACCCAGGATATGGCAATGAAGTTGGCCGATTGGGACGGCTTCGCAGCACGGCGCGCGGAATCCTTGAAGCGCGGCAAGCTGCGCGGCATTGGGCTTGGTTATTTCATTGAAGCCTCTGGCGGGCAGCCGTTTGAATGGGCGCGCGTGGCGTTGACGCCTGAGGGCCGTGCCAAGCTCACGGTTGGCACCTTCAGCCATGGGCAGGGTCATGAAACCGCCTTTGCGCAAATCCTGTCTGAAAAGCTTGGCCTGCCCTTTGATGCCATTGATCTGATCCAGGGGGATTCGGATGTGGTGGTGAAGGGCGGGGGCACGGGTGGGTCTCGATCATCCCAGATGGGCGGTGTCGCCACTAGCCGTGCAGCGACCATGGTGATTGAAAAGGCCAAGCGCATCGCTGCGCATCTGTTGGAGGCGGGGATTGCTGATATTGAATTTCTAAATGGCCGTTTCAGCGTGGCGGGGACGGATATCGCGACAGGCTGGCAAGAAGTGATCGCCGCCGCGCATGACCCCGCGCGGCTACCACCGGGGGAAGCGCCGGGGCTGGATGAGCAACTGACCTATACACGCGACACGGAATGCAATTTCCCGAATGGTTGTCACGTCGCGGAGGTTGAGATCGAACCCGCAACCGGTGAAGTTACGCTCACCAATTACGCTGCGGTGGATGATGTTGGTGTCCCGATCAACCCCATGCTCGTGCATGGGCAATGCCATGGCGGCATCATGGCCGGCATTGGCCAGGCCATGCTGGAACATGCGCGTTACGATCCGGAAAGCGGCCAATTCCTGACCGCAACCTTCCAGGATTACTGCATGCCGCGCGCGGGTGATGCGCCTTCCTTTACGCTTGATCTGAATGTGGTGCCCTGCCCATCCAATGATCTTGGCGTGAAGGGCGCGGGTGAGGGCGGCGCTTGCGGCGCGCCGCCGGCCATCATCTCAGCGGTCTGTGATGCGCTGGGGGTCGCGCATGTTGATATGCCGATTACGCCGGAGAGCATCTGGCGCATCCTACAAGGGAAGCGGGCAGCGTAAATCAGTAGGTTGCCCGATCACCTTTCACGACGAGGAATTCCGGAGCCTTGGCTTTCCCATCTTGAACCAAGCCTTGGAAATCTTCCCTTTTTCGACCTCATAGATTGCAATCACGTCAACCTCGCCAGGACCTTCCGGGAAGGTTCGCGTAACAACCTCCTGATCAATGACAAGGTTACCCACGGATAATCGCGTGATCAAACGCCCGTGCAAATTCGGTTCACGGAAGCGTACAAGATGTCGCTCCCGGATCTTTGCAGTTCCCTTGGCCAGAAGCTGGTCCGGAAAGCCATAATAGCAGCAATCCTCGGCCCACCACTGCATAAAGGCATCAATATCGCGCGCGTTGTAGGCCTCAAGTTGCTGCTGCACGCAATGCTCTGGATTGGTTAACCCGTCGTTCTCCACGCGACTCTCCTTTGTTCAGCTCATGAGAGTTTTCGCGCGTTCATACCCTTGCAGCAAATGACGACGTTTCATGGGCGTTTCCTTTGTTGTGATTTACGCTTCCGCAATGGCCGCGCTCCAGGGGCTCATCGCATCGGTAATGCCGGTGCGCAGCCCATCCGCGCCAATCTGGATCAGATTGGGGCAGGCAAAATTCACCGGCAGCACGGCGTGTTCCACTTCCGTCACCGTGTCTTCCGCCGCCAGCGCCGCGAGTGTTTCCGCGCCCAACCGAATATCGGCGGTGACACCCTCAGGCCCGGAAACATCCAGCCTTGGGTGATGCGCCGCCGCTTCTGGCCCCATGCCAAAATCGGCTACAAAGGACAGCATCTGGAAGACCGATGCCATGATGCGCCGCCCGCCGGATGCACCCGTGGCGATCACGGGCTTGTCGCCATCGGCGGCGATCACCGGGCACATATTGGTCAATGGCCGCTTTCCGGGGGCGATGGCGTTCTTCGCCTCGGGCCGAGGGTCGAACCACATCACGCCATTATTCATCAGCACGCCGGATTTCGGCAGCACCACGCGGCTGCCCATGCTGGATAGCAGCGTGGTGGTCATGGCGACCATCATGCCGTTCTTGTCCGCAACGGTCAGATGGGTGGTGCAGGATTCGGCGGCCTTGGGTTCCGCATCGCCCAGCCCCGCCAGACGTTCCGCATAGGCCGCGCGCAGCACGCGGGCCAATTGCGCATACCAGCCCGAAGATGGCGCCTTGCCCGAGAAATCCGCGCCCTTCATGCCTTCCAGCACGCGCAGCAGCGTGGGCGCTGCGGTCAGGCCATTGGCGAGCATCAGCCGCTTGCCGCGCCATTCGGCTTCCAGCGCGGGCAGCACACGCGCCTTGCAATTCGCCAAATCCTCGGCGCTGACGAAGGCACCCATTTCCTTGCAATCGGCGGCGATGGCGGCGGCGATATCGCCCGTGTAGAAATCGGCCAAGCCGGCATGGGCCAGGCGTTCCAAGGTGGCGGCCAGATTGCCCTGTGGGAAGAACCCCGGCGCGCCCTGATAAGGTGCGACCGGCGGCAGGCCGCCCGGCAGGTAAATCCGCGCGGATTCGGCATAAAGCTTCAGCACGGCAGCGGAATTGGCCACTTTCAGCGTGGTGAACCAATCCTGCGCCAGACCGCGCTTCGCCAGCGCCACCGCCGGTGCCAGCACATCCTTGATGGGCATGCGGCCATGGCGCGCATGCAATTCCATATAGCCGGCAACGGCGGATGGAATGGCGAAGGAAAGCGGCCCATGCACATTGCGGTCTTCCAACACCTCCGGCCAGGTGAACAAATCGGCCTTCATCTTGCCTGTCATGGGGAAAGCGGAAGGCTTCAGGCCGCGCGGGGAAACCGGGCCGAAATCAAAGGTCTCGGCGGCCCCGCCAGGGGACATTACCTGCGCGAAACCAATCCCGCCCAGGCCGCTATTCCAGGGTTCCAGCGTCGCCAACGCGAATGCCGTCGCCACCGCCGCATCCGCCGCCGTGCCGCCCGCTTCCAGAATGGCAACGCCGGCCTCGGCCGCGCCGCGCGCCTGGGACGCCACCATGCCCTTGCGGCCAGAAGCTGCGGGCTTCGTGATGTGCCAATGCTGGGACGTATGACGGGGCGGGGTAAAGGCCATGATGCGGTTTCCTCACTTTCTATGGGCCTAGCCTTGCGCCGCCCGCCGCTTCCCGCAAGCCCCCGCCCGGTTTGCCCCGGCGCCCCTTTCCTTTTATGGAGCCCCCCGGATTTGACGGGCGGGCCATGCCCCGCCCTTGTTCGGGAGCGTTCCAATGTCTGCATCAAAGGGGCTTTTTGTTGCCCCCATTCTGAAGAATTTCATCGAAGCTGAAGCCCTGCCCGGCACGGGCGTGGAGCCCGCCCGCTTCTGGGAAGCGATGGAACGCACGCTGCGTGAAATGGCGCCGACCAATGCCGCGCTGCTGGCCAAGCGCGATGCGCTGCAAGAAAAGATTGATGCCTGGCACCGCGCCAACCCCGCCAAGCCGATTGATCAGGCCGCCTATACCGCCTTCCTGAAGGAAATCGGCTATCTGCTGCCGGAACCCGCGCAAGTGACGGTCGCGACCACCGATGTGGATGCGGAAATCGCCTCCATGGCCGGGCCGCAGCTTGTCGTGCCGGTTTCCAATGCGCGCTATGCGCTGAATGCTGCCAATGCGCGCTGGGGCAGCCTGTATGATGCGCTCTATGGCACGGATGCCATTCCCGGCACGGCTTCCGGCAAGGGCTATGATCCGGAACGGGGTGCGAAGGTGATTGCCTATGCGCGCGGCGTGCTGGATAGCGCCGTGCCGCTCGCCAAGGGCTCGCACGCCGATGCCACGGGCTACCGCATTGAAGGCGGCGCGCTGGAAGTTATGCTGAAGGATGGCAGCAAAACCGGCCTCGCGCGGCCTGGCCAATGCGTGGGCTTCCTTGGCGAACCGCATGCGGCTTCATCGCTACTGTTCGTGAATAACGGCCTGCATATCGAAGTGAAATTCGATCGCGCTCATCCGATCGGCAAGACCGATCCGGCGGGCATTGCCGATGTGGCGTTGGAAAGCGCGCTGACCACGATTCAGGATTGCGAGGATTCCGTCGCCGCAGTGGATGCGGAAGACAAGGTCGCGGTCTATCGCAATTGGCTTGGCCTGATGCGCGGCGATCTGGAAGCGAGTTTTGAAAAAGGCGGCAAGACAATGGTGCGCCGCCTGAACCCGGACCGCGTGTTCCAGCGCCCGGCGGGTGGCGGGATCACGCTGCATGGGCGTTCGGTGATGCTGGTGCGCAATGTCGGCCACCACATGATGATTGATGCCGTGAAGCTGGATGGCGCGGAAGTGCCGGAAACCATTCTGGATGCCTTCTGCACTTCGGCCATTGCGCTGCATGATATTCGCGGCAAGCGCCTCAATTCCCGCGCCGGCAGCGTTTACATCGTGAAGCCGAAAATGCACGGGCCGGAAGAAGTTGCCTGGGCGGATACGCTTTTCGCCCGTGTGGAAGATGCGCTCGGCCTGAAGCGCGCCACGCTCAAGATGGGCATCATGGATGAGGAACGCCGCACCACGGTGAACCTGAAGGCCTGCATCGCAGCCGCCAAGGATCGCGTGGTCTTCATCAATACCGGCTTCCTGGATCGCACCGGCGATGAAATCCACACGGCGATGGAAGCCGGCGCCGTCATTCGCAAGAATGACATGAAGGGTGCGGCCTGGATCAAGGCCTATGAGGATTGGAATGTGGATACCGGCCTGGCCTGCGGCCTCCGTGGCCGGGCGCAGATCGGCAAGGGCATGTGGGCCATGCCGGATGCCATGGCGGCGATGCTGGATCAGAAGGTAGGCCACCCCAAGGCCGGCGCTTCCACCGCTTGGGTGCCATCACCCACTGCGGCCACCTTGCACGCGCTGCACTACCATCAGATCAGCGTTGCCGATCGCCAGGATGAAATCACCAAGGGCGGGCGGCGCGCCAAGCTGGATGATATTCTGACCGTGCCGCTGGCGCGCGATACCAATTGGTCGCCCGCCGATGTTCAAGCGGAATTGGACAATAACGCGCAAGGCATTCTGGGCTATGTGGTGCGCTGGGTGGATCAGGGTGTGGGCTGTTCCAAGGTGCCGGACATCAATGATGTCGGCCTTATGGAAGACCGCGCCACTTTGCGCATCAGCAGCCAGCACATCGCCAATTGGCTGCGCCATGGCGTGGTGAGCGAAGCGCAGGTGATGGAAACCATGAAGCGCATGGCCGCTGTAGTGGATCGGCAGAATGCCGGCGATGCGGCCTATCGCCCCATGGCGCCGGGTTTTGACGGCCCGGCCTTCAAGGGCGCTTGCGATTTGGTGCTGAAGGGCCGCGAACAGCCCAATGGCTATACTGAATTTGTGCTGACGGCGCGCCGGCGGGAAGCCAAGGCAGCGGGGTAACATCCGCGCGCCGCTTGTCTTTCCCGGCAAGCGGCGCAAGCATGATGCGAAGCGGGCGGCAATAACCGCCCGGGGCAGGAGGAATGCATCATGGATTTTTCTGGCAAGGTTGGCATTGTGACGGGTGGCGCCAATGGCATTGGCGCGGCGGTGGCGCGCGGGTTCGTTGCGCGTGGCGGCAAGGTGCTGATCGTGGACCGCGATGCCGCGGCTGGAGAGGCGCTGGCCGCATCGCTTGGCGCAGCCGCGCTGTTTCGGACCGCCGATGTGACCAAATCCGCCGATGTCGCGGCCTATGTGAAGGCGGCGCAGGATCGCTTCGGCGCGATTGATTGCTTCCATAACAACGCCGGCATTGAAGGCCGCGTCGCGCGGCTTGCGGAATATGATGAAGCGGTCTTCGACCAGATCATGGCCGTGAATGTGAAGGGCGTGTTTCTGGGCCTGCGCCACGTTCTGCCGGTGATGATCGCCGCCGGGCGCGGCGCTGTGGTGAATACCGCTTCCATCGCGGGGCTTGTCGGTTCACCCGGCATGGCGGCCTATTCCGCCTCCAAGCATGCGGTGAATGGGCTCACCAAAAGTGTCGCCGGTGAGGTCGGGCCGAATGGCATTCGCGTGAATGCCGTCTGCCCCGGCCCGATCGCAACGCGCATGATCGAAGAAGTCTCCCGTCAGGTTTCGCCCAATAATCCGAAGGGGGTTGAGGAACGCTATGCGGCGGGGATACCGCTGCGCCGTTACGGCACGGCAGAGGAAGTGGCCAATCTGGTGCTGTTCCTGCTGTCCGACCTCGCCAGCAATATGACGGGCGGCGAATACACCGTGGATGGCGGGCGCACCGCCGCGCCGGCAGGGGTTTCGGGCAGCACCACGCAGTAAGCCGGCGCGGAAGCACCGCGCCTCAATCCAGCCCCATCAGCCCGCGGGCGAAATCCCGCGCGGCGAAGGGGCGCAAATCTTCCGCCTTTTCGCCAACGCCCACCACATGCACGGGCAGGCCGAATTCCTGCGCCAAGGCCACAACCACGCCGCCCTTGGCGGAACCATCAAGCTTGGTGACGGCCAGGCCCGTGACATCCACCATTTCCTTGAACACCTTCACCTGCTGCACGGCGTTCTGCCCGGTGGTGGCATCCAGCACCAAAAGCACCGAATGCGGCGCGGTTTCATCCACGCGGCGGATCACGCGAATGATCTTGCGCAATTCTTCCATCAGCGCGGATTTATTATGGAGCCGCCCGGCGGTATCCACCAGCAACACATCCAGCCCTTCGGCGCGCGCGGCGGTAAAGGCATCAAAGGCCAAGCCCGCCGCATCGGCGCCAGGCTTGGATGGGGCGAA
>JBIKXA010000147.1:0-9216 GCA_044356015.1 Roseomonas sp. | reverse complement strand
TTAAGGGTGCGCCCTGACTTCAAGCCTTATGTGGCGCCGCGCCGAAAGATGACAAGCGCGTTTCGCCCGAATGAAAGCGGCGCCCGAGTGACCCCGCGCGCCGCAAAGAATCAGCCCCGCATCGCAATCAGGCGGCGCGGTACCAACAAGCTTCAGCCAGCCTCAGCCGGTGCTGCCGGCGCGGTGACAGTCACGCTGCCGCCGGCGGCTTCCACCGCAGCAATGGCCGCCGCCGAAGCGCCAGACACGGAAATCCGCACCGCGCGCTTGATCTCACCCTTGCCGAGCAGACGCACGCCGATGAACTTGGCGCTGGAACGCACAACGCCAGCCGCGCGCAGCGCCGCTTCATCCAGATCCTGCCCCGCCGGCAGACGACCCGCTTCAATTGCCGCATCCAGCGTGCCGATATTCAGCGTGGCATAGAGCTTGCGGAAATTATTCACGAAGCCGCGCTTGGGCAGGCGCCGATAAATCGGCAGCTGACCGCCTTCAAACCCGTTCAGCGAAACGCCGGTGCGCGCCTTCTGGCCCTTCACGCCGCGACCGCCGGTCTTGCCCTTGCCAGAGCCAATCCCACGGCCAATACGCTTGAACTTGGGACGCGCGCCATCATTGTCGCGGATTTCATTCAACTTCATGGTTCAATCCTCCACCTTCACCAGGTGGGCAACCTTGCGGATCATGCCGCGCACCGCCGGCGTGTCTTCCAATTCACGTGTGCGATGGCGCTTGTTCAAGCCAAGGCCAATCAGGGTTTCCTTCTGGCCAGGCTTGCGCCCGATGGGTGAGCCAAGCTGGGTCACCTTCACTGTCTTTTTCTCAGCCATTCGCGGCCTCCTGCGCCTCAGCGGAGGCTTCCTTCCGCTGGCCGAGGATGTCAGCCACCTTCTTGCCACGGCGCGACGCAACCGCCCGCGGGCTGGTGCAGCGCTGCAGCGCGGCGAAGGTGGCCTTCACCATGTTATGCGGATTGGCGGAACCCAGGCACTTGGCGACCACATCGCCCATGCCGAGCGTTTCAAACACGGCGCGCATCGGGCCACCGGCGATGATGCCCGTACCTGCCGGCGCCGCGCGCAGAATAACGCGACCCGCCCCGAATTCGCCGACCACATCATGATGCAGCGTGCGACCTTCACGCATCGGGACACGGATCATGCCGCGCTTGGCGCGTTCCGTTGCCTTGCGGATCGCTTCCGGCACTTCGCGCGCCTTGCCAGCGCCCCAGCCAACACGACCCTTTTCATCGCCAACCACGACCAAGGCCGCGAAGCTGAAGCGACGACCGCCCTTCACCACCTTCGCCACACGATTGATGGTGACAAGCTTATCCTTAAGCTCATCACCTTCCTGGCGTTCCGCGCGCGGTTCGCGTTCACGATCACGGCCACCACGACGACGGCGTTCCCCGCCCTCGCCGCCTTCGCCACCGCCTCTTGGTTCACGTGCCATATTGTTCAATCCCTCAGAACGACAGCCCGCCCTCACGGGCGCCGTCCGCGAGCGCCTTGACGCGCCCGTGATAAAGATAAGGTCCGCGATCAAAGACGACCGCCGTCACACCCGCCGCCATGGCGCGTTCGGCAATCAACTTGCCAACCGCCGTCGCAGCCGAGGTATCGGCGCCGGTCTTCAAGGCTTCGCGCATGGTCTTTTCCAAAGAAGATGCGGCAGCCACCGTCCGGCCCGCTGCGTCATCAATGACCTGCGCATAGATATGCTTGCCGGAACGGAAGATGGACAGGCGCGGACGCCCACCCGACTTCATCCGGATCTGATAACGGAGACGACGCTTGCGCCGTTCCTGAAGATCGAGCTTGCTGGCCATTACTTCTTCTTCCCCTCCTTCCGGAGGATCTGCTCATTCTCGTACTTGACGCCCTTGCCCTTATAGGGTTCGGGGCCACGATAGGCGCGAATTTCAGCGGCAACCTGACCAACCTGGCGCTTGTCAGACCCTTCGACCTTGATCGCCGTTGGGCGTTCGCAGGTGATCTTGATGCCAGACGGGATCGGGTAGCGGATTTCGTGGCTATAGCCGAGGCTCAGCACAAGATCCTTGCCCTGCACCGCAGCGCGATAACCCGTGCCGTTGATTTCCATGGACTTCACAAAGCCCGTGGAAACGCCCGTCACCATGCTGTTGATCAGGCTGCGCGTGGTGCCCCACATGGTGCGCGCCCGGCGATCATCCCGGCGCGGCTTCACCGCCACCTGCTGAGCGCTGATTTCCACATCAACATCATCCGTCAGGTCAAGCTTGAGTTCCCCAAGCTTGCCCTTGGCCACCAGCGTGCGACCGGAAAGCGCAAGCTGCACCCCTGATGGCACCTGAACCGGATATTTTCCGACGCGAGACATTGCCAAACCCTCCGTCAGAATACGCGGCAGAGAACCTCGCCGCCGACATTGGCAGCGCGGGCCTCATTTTCGCTCATCACGCCACGCGGCGTGGAAAGGATGGACATGCCAAGCCCGTTATAGAACTTGGGCAGTTCGGCGATCTTCGAATAGACGCGACGGCCAGGCTTCGACACGCGCGTGATTTCGCGAATGGCGGGTTCGCCTTCCGAATACTTCAATTCGATATCAATGAGCTTCACGCCAGGGCGGAGTTCCTCGGTGCGCCAGGCGCGAATGAAGCCTTCGCGCTTCAGCACTTCAAGCACGTTTTCACGCAGCTTGGATGCCGGCGCCTTGCAGCGGGACTGGCGCGCGGATTGCGCATTGCGGATGCGGGTGAGCAGATCGCCCAGCGGATCGGACATGGACATGCCGGGCTTCCTTACCAGCTGGCCTTCACGACGCCCGGAATTTGACCCTGATTGGCCAAATCACGAAACGCGTTACGGCAGAGCTTGAATTTGCGGTAATTGCCGCGCGGCCGCCCAGTAAGTCCGCAGCGCAACCGCACGCGATTCTTGGCACCATTGCGGGGCAATTGCGCCAGTTTCAGCGTCGCTTCGAAGCGATCTTCGATCGGCAGCTCACGATTCATCACCGCAGCCTTCAAAGCAGCGCGCTTTGCGGCATGCAGCTTTGAAAGCCGCTCGCGGCGCTTGTTCTTTTCTACAGACGATGTCTTAGCCATACGTCATAACCCTCCGGAACCTGCCGGGCTGACCCGGCGGTTTTCCAAAAACTCAGTTCTGGAAAGGAAGCTGGAACGCCTTGAGCAGCGCCTTCGCTTCCTTGTCGGTCTTCGCCGTGGTGACGAAAACAATGTCCATGCCGCGCACCGTATCCACCTTGTCATAGATGATTTCGGGGAACACGATCTGCTCCTTCAGGCCAAGGGCATAATTGCCCCGACCATCAAAGCCACGATTGCCGGGAATGCCGCGAAAATCGCGCACACGCGGCAGCGCAATGGTCACCAGCCGATCAAGGAATTCATACATGCGTTCCTTGCGCAGCGTCACCTTGCAGCCAATCGCCTGGCCTTCGCGGATCTTGAAGCCCGCGATCGCCTTCTTTGCCTTGGTCTTCACCGGCTTCTGGCCCGAAATCAGGGTCAGATCGGCCACCGCGGCATCGAGCTTTTTTTGGTCGCCGGCGGCTTCGCCCACGCCCATATTGATCACGATCTTCTCAAGCTTCGGCACTTCCATCGGATTGGAGTAGCCGAATTCCTCAGACAGCTGCTTGCGCACCACGGTTTCGTAGTGCTGGCGCAGCCGGGGCTGTTCCTTCACGTCGCTCATGCGTCAAGCACCTCGCCGGAGGCACGCGCCACCCGGACCTTCTTGCCATCTTCCAGCAGTTTGAAACCAACGCGGGTCGGCTTGCCGGATTTCGGATCAATCAGCGACAGATTCGAAAGATGAATCGGCGCTTCCTTTTCATTGATCCCGCCGGGATTGCCGATGCCAGTGGCCTTCTGGTGACGCTTCACCAGATTGATGCCCTGCACCAGCGCGCGATCTTCGGTCGGCATCACGCGGATCACTTCGCCCTGGCGGCCCTTGTCACGCCCGGTCAGGACCTGAACGCGGTCACCCTTCCTGATCTTCTGAGCCATGGCTTACAACACCTCCGGCGCCAGAGAGATGATCTTCATGAACTTCTTCGCGCGAAGTTCACGGACCACCGGGCCAAAGATGCGCGTGCCGATCGGTTCATTCTGCTTGTTGATCAGCACCGCCGCATTGCGGTCGAAGCGGATCACGGAACCGTCATTGCGGCGCACCGGGAAGGAAGTCCGCACGATCACCGCGCGTTCCACCGTACCCTTCTTCACCTTGCCGCGCGGAATCGCTTCCTTGATGGAAACGACAATCACGTCGCCAACACCTGCGGTCTTGCGCTTGGACCCGCCAAGCACCTTGATGCATTGCACACGACGCGCACCGGAATTGTCAGCGACTTCCAGGTTGCTTTCCACTTGAATCATGGATCAGCCCCCCGCCGCCGGCGCCACGGCTTCGCCGTTGCGCGCCACTACCGTCCAAACCTTGCGCTTGGAAATCGGCGGGCATTCTTCAATCTGCACCACGTCGCCTTCCTTGCACTGGTTGGCATCGTCATGCGCCGCATACTTCTTCGACTTGCGGATGAATTTCTTGTAGAGCGGATGCATCACGCGACGTTCGACCAAGACCGTAACGGTCTTGTCCATCTTGTCGCTGACGACCCGCCCGGTGAGGACGCGCTTCGGCATCGCCGTCGGTCTCCTCTCAGGCTTTGGTTGCGGCGGCGCGGCTGCGCTCACCGATGATGGTCTTCACCCGCGCAATGTCCCTGCGGACTTGGCGAATGCGGCTGAGCGCTTCAAGCTGCCCAGTTGCGCGTTGGAAACGCAGATTGAACTGCTCCTTGCGCAAATCAAGCAACATTGTGTTCAGCTCATCAGCCGATTTGGCGCGAACATCGCCGATCTTGGTCATGGCCATGATCAAGCCTCCAGACCCAGACGGGTCACGAATTTTGTCTTGATCGGCAGCTTGGCAGCACCGAGCGTCAGCGCTTCACGCGCCACCTCGTTGCTCACGCCGTCAATCTCGAACATGATGCGGCCGGGCTTCACGCGGGCCACCCAATATTCCGGAGAGCCCTTGCCGGAGCCCATACGGACTTCGGCAGGCTTGGTGGAGACCGGCACATCCGGAAAAATACGGATCCACACGCGGCCTTGGCGCTTCATGGCACGGGTGATCGCGCGGCGCGCCGCTTCGATCTGCCGCGCGGTCACGCGCTCGGGCTCCAAAGCCTTCAGGCCGAAACCGCCGAAGGACAGCGAAAACCCACCCTTGGCCAGGCCATGGATGCGGCCCTTATGGGCCTTGCGGAATTTGGTGCGCTTAGGTTGCAGCATTTTCCTATACCCTTAGCGCTGCGGCGCCTGTTCGGCGGCGCGCTTGTCTTGCGCCATCGGATCATGCGCCATGATCTCACCCTTGAAGACCCAAACCTTCACACCACAGGTACCATAGGTGGTCTTCGCCGTCGCCGTGCCGTAATCAATATCGGCACGCAGCGTATGCAGCGGCACGCGACCTTCGCGATACCATTCCATGCGCGCGATTTCCGCACCACCCAAACGACCGGAGCAATTGATCCGAATGCCAAGCGCACCAAGACGCATGGCGGATTGCACCGCACGCTTCATGGCACGACGGAAGGCAACACGGCGTTCCAGCTGCTGCGCGATGCTTTCGGCCACCAGCACGGCGTCAATTTCAGGCTTGCGGATTTCAACGATATTGAGCGCCACTTCGGCACCCGCCATCCTCTGCAAATCCTTGCGCAGCACTTCGATATCCGCGCCCTTCTTGCCGATGACAACGCCGGGGCGGGCAGCATGGATCGTCACGCGCGGCTTCTTCGCCGGGCGTTCAATCACCACGCGGCTCACGCCAGCGCCCTTCAGGCGATCACGCAGCTTTTCACGCAGCTTGAAATCTTCATGCAGCATCTTGGAATAATCGGCGGCGGCGAACCAGCGGCTATCCCAGGTGCGATTGATGCCAAGCCGAAGCCCGACGGGATTGACTTTCTGGCCCATATTACGCGGCCTCCTGAGCTTCAGCGGCTTCCGCCACAACCTGTTCGGCCACGACGATCTTCAGATGGCTGAACCATTTTTCGATGGTCGCGGACCGGCCACGGCCACGCGCATGGAAGCGCTTCATCACCGCCGCGCGGCCAACTTCAGCGCGTGACACGACAAGGCGATCCACATCCAGGCTATGGTTGTTCTCGGCATTCGCAATCGCGCTTTCCAGCGTCTTCTTCACTGTGCCGGCGATGCGGCGCTTGGAGAAGGTCAACTGCGCCACGGCATCCTGCGCCTTCTTGCCGCGGATCATGGCGGCAACCAGGTTCAGCTTGCGCGGGCTCACGCGGATATTGAAGGTGACAGCCTGGGCTTCGCTATCAGCCAGGCCGCGCGGGTGTTTCGGCTTGCTCATGCTCTTCAGCCCCGCTTCGTCTTCTTATCCGCCGCATGGCCCGTGAAGGTCCGCGTCGGAGAGAATTCACCGAATTTATGGCCCACCATGTTTTCGGAAACCTGCACCGGCAAGAACTTCTTGCCGTTATAGACACCGAAAGTCAGGCCGACGAATTGCGGCAGGATCGTGCTGCGGCGCGACCAGATCTTGATGATCTCATTGCGCGTTGAAGCACGGGCGGCTTCCGCCTTGTTCAGCAGGTAACCGTCAACAAACGGACCTTTCCATACGCTGCGCGGCATCGCGATCAGCCCTTCGTCGCGTTGCGGCGACGGACAATAAATCCATCGGACCGCTTGTTGTTGCGCGTCTTCGCGCCCTTGGTCGGCTTGCCCCACGGCGTCACCGGATGGCGACCACCAGAGGTACGGCCTTCACCACCACCATGCGGGTGGTCAACCGGGTTCATGGTCACGCCGCGGTTATGCGGCTTGCGGCCGAGCCAACGATTGCGCCCCGCCTTGCCGAGTTCCTGGTTGCTATTGTCCGGGTTGGAAACCGCACCAATGGAAGCCATGCATTCCGCACGGATCAGGCGCAATTCACCAGACATCAGCTTCACCTGCGCATAGCCGGCATCCTTGCCGACCAGCTGCGCAAAGGTCCCGGCAGAGCGCGCGATCTTGCCGCCCGCACCCGGCTTCATTTCGATATTGTGGATGATGGTGCCCACCGGAATGGCCGCCATCGGCATCGCATTGCCCGGCTTGATGTCCGCGCGTTCCGCCGACATCACCGTATCGCCAACCTTCAGGCGCTGCGGCGCGATGATATAGGCAAGCTCCCCATCCTCATACTTCAGCAGCGCAATGAAGGCCGTGCGGTTCGGGTCATATTCCAAACGCTCAACCGTGGCCGGCACACCGAACTTGTCGCGGCGCTTGAAGTCCACGATGCGATAGGACTGCTTATGTCCACCGCCGCGGAAGCGTGAGGTGATGCGCCCGTGATTATTGCGGCCACCCGAATGCGACTTGCCTTCGGTCAAACCCTTGACAGGCTTGCCCTTCCACAATTCGGAACGGTCAATCAGAATTGTGCCACGCAGCGAAGGCGTGATCGGATTGAAACTCTTGAGCGCCATGGCTTAAGCGAGCCCCGTCGTGAGGTCGATGCTTTGGCCTTCAGCAAGCCGCACCATCGCCTTCTTCCAATCAGACCGCTGGCCGGGACGGCCGCGGAAACGCTTGGTCTTGCCCTTCACCACAATGGTGTTCACGGCAAGCACCTTGACCCCGAACAGGCCTTCAACCGCAGCCTTGATTTCAGGCTTGGTCGCATCGCCGGCCACCTTGAAGGTGATCTGGCCACGTTCGCTATTCAGGGTCGCCTTTTCGGTCACGAGCGGGGACAGGATGGTTTGATACATCCTTTCCTTCCCGATCACCGGCTTCTTCGGCTTCGCAGCGCTCTCGCTCATGCCAGCCGCTCCTTCAGGGCTTCCACGCCGGCGCGCGTTACCGCGAGCACTTCGTGGTTCAGAATGTCATAGACATTGGCGCCGATGGTCGGCAGCACCTGCACCTTCGGCAGGTTGCGGATGCAACGCGCGAAATTCTCATCCGCGGCAGCATCCACCACCAATACGCTCTTCCAGCCGAGCGCCTTCACCTTGGCGGCAACCGCGCTGGTCTTGGCATCGGCGGTAAGTGCCGCGTTTTCCAATACCACCAGCTTGCCTTCGGCGGCCTTCTGGCTGAGCGCGCTGATCAGACCAAGCCGACGCACTTTCTTGTTCAGGCTATAGCCATGGTCACGCACAACCGGCCCATGCACCACGCCACCCTTGCGGAATTGCGGCGAACGCAAGGAACCCTGGCGCGCATTACCAGTGCCCTTCTGACGATAGGGCTTCTTGGTCGTGCCCGAAACCTCGCCCATGCCCTTGGCTTTATGGGTGCCGGCGCGACGCTTGGCCAATTGCCAATGCACCACACGCGCCATGATATCGGCGCGCGGCGTGGCGCCAAACAGTGCTTCCGGCAATTCGATCTCACCAGCTTGGGTGTTCTCGAGGGTGATGACAGGAGTTTGCATCTTCGCCTCGTTCACGCGGTAGCCGCTGGGAAGGGAGCATCAGCATGGCGCGCGCGCTTCACCGCATCACGCACCAGCACATAGCCACCCTTGGAACCAGGGACAGCGCCCTTGATCAACAACAGACCCTTTTCGGCATCCACGCCCGCCACTTCCAGATTCTGGGTGGTCACGCGTTCAACACCAAGATGGCCCGCCATCTTCTTGTTCTTGAAGGTCTTGCCCGGATCCTGACGGTTACCGGTAGAACCATGCGAACGGTGGCTGACGGAAACGCCGTGCGAGGCTTCAAGCCCCGAGAAGTTCCAGCGCTTCATCGCACCCGCGAAGCCCTTACCAACCGTCACACCGGTCACATCCACCTTCTGCCCCGCAACGAAATGCGCGGAAGAAAGCACAATACCGGGTTCCAGCATGGCGTCAGACGCCACACGGAATTCGACAACCTTGCGCGGCGCTTCCACACCAGCCTTCGCGAAATGGCCCTTATTCGCCTTGGAGACGTTTTTGGGCTTTGCGGTGCCAATGCCAAGCTGAACGGCTTCATAGCCATCCTTATCGGCACTGCGCTTTGCCACCACGCGCACATTATCCACGTGCAGCAGCGTGACGGGGACGGTCGAGCCATCCTCATTGAACAGCCGGGACATGCCCAGCTTTTTGGCGATCAGGCCAGTGCGGCCATTTTTCGCGGCCATGATGGTAAACTCCCCCGGCCCTTCAG
>JBIKXA010000278.1:0-2518 GCA_044356015.1 Roseomonas sp. | reverse complement strand
GCGCCGTTGGGCCAAACATTGTCGTTGTCGTTTAGGGTAATGCTCACGGCGGAAACTCCTGCAGATTTGGCGAAACACTGATGCAATGGGCGGGCGGCTTTGCCCTTGAATCCGGAGGTGTGTAAGCCGAACCGCGCCGGTTGGCGCGACACCCAAGCGCACTCAGGCTAACATGAACCGATTAATCACCGGCTAGCAGCCATCCCCAAATCGCGATTTTTTCGCTCCCGCACTATCCGATAATTTTGCGTTAACGCGCAAGTGGAAAAGCAACGAAATCCAAATGAAAGCGACAAAAAATGTTTGTCGCTGCCGGAATTAAAATACAGATTGATGATGAATCAGATAAATACAACTCAGGGTTGTTATTATTGCCTGAATAAGCGCCCATCCCGCCCCGCCACCACCGCCAGGATCGCCTGCGCCGCCGCAGCCTGGCTGGGTTCAATCACCGGCACGCCGCAGGCATCCTCGGCCGCCTTGCGGTGATGCGCCATGCCGGCGCAGCCCAGGATCACCGCCTCAGCCCCCAGCGCCACCAATTGCCGCGCCACTTCGGCAATCCGCGCGCGCGGCGCCACGGGGTCTGTCAGCACCTCCATATCCAGATTAAGCGCGATGGAAGCCACCATGCGCGCTTCCACCCCCATGCCCTGCAATACGCGCCGCTGGCGCGGCTTGGATTTGTCGGTAAAGGCGATCATGCCGAAATTATCGCCTCGGTTCAGCGCGGCGGCGATGGAACACCGCAAGGGGCCGAAAACGGGCCTATCCGTCACCATCCGCACCGCTTCAATCGCCGGATCCGATACACATCCTATTATATAGGCGTCAGCCGGTTCGGCGGCGACGCGTCGGCAAAGGGGTTCCGCCACCGCATACCAATCCCGCCAGGTCACGATGGCGGGTGGGCCTTCTTCCAGCCTTGTCACGTCAATCCGCGGCAGGCCGGGGGCAGCGAAGGGGGCCACGGCGGCGGCAATGCCCTCTGTGCAGCTGACGCTGCAATTCGGGTTGATCAGCAGGATGCGTTCATTCATGGGGGGTATCCTGGCGCGAAGCGTGGCGGGGCCGCAAGCGAAGCTTGATCGGGCGGCGCTTCGGGCCTATCGCTGCGCCGCACAACGCTGGCTCAGCCCGGCGAGGATTGGAACGATAATGCGTTGGGAACCGGATCGCGCGCCGCCTGCCTTGCCCTATCAGCCGCCAAGCGCGCGGGATGGCCTGCTGCGCGGGCTGAAAGGGCTCTGCCCGGTTTGCGGGCAGGGGCGGCTTTTCGCCGGGTTTCTGCGGGTGGCGGATAGGTGCGAAAGCTGCGGCGCGCCCACGGGGCGGCTGCGCGCCGATGATGCGCCGCCCTATTTCACCATCCTGATCACGGGGCATGTGCTGGTGCCGCCCGTGCTCTGGATCGAAAAGGCCTATATGCCGCCGATCTGGCTGCACATGGTGATCTGGCTGCCGCTATTCGCCATTATCTGCACGCTGCTGCTGCGCCCCATCAAGGGGGCGACGCTGGGCTGGATGATGCGCCTTGGCATGACAGGCGATGAAGGCGGCGTCGTGCTGCGGGGTGGCAAGCCGGATGCCTGAACAGCGCCTGATCCGCGTTGAATTGCCCGAAGAAGCGCCGGCCCCTTCTGCCTATGCCGAGGCTGATCGGCGCCAGGCGATTGCGGATTTGCTGCATCATAACCGCTTTGATCCGGTGGGCCTGCCGCGCGGGCCCTATGTGCTGGGGCTTGCGGTGCGCGAAGGCCGGCTGGTGTTTGACATCCGCAATGAAGCGGGGGCGAGCCTGCATGTGCTGGCCCTTGCCCTTGGCCCCTTCCGCCGGCTGATCAAGGATTACCACATGGTTGTCGAAGCGCATGAACAGGCGGTGGCGGAAAGCGGGCCGGAATCGCGCGTGCAGGCGATAGATATGGGAAGGCGCGGGCTGCATAATGAAGGCGCTGAATTGCTCCGCGCGCGGCTGGCGGGGCGGGTCGCGCTGGATTTTGACACGGCGCGGCAGTTGTTCACGCTGGTTTGCGCGTTGCACCAACGAATCTAAAGGCGCATTTGAAGTTTTCGTAGTTCCGCCGCGAGTGAAACCGGCGCGGTAAAACCCAGTTCGCGCCTGAGCCTGCCGGTATGCGCCACCATATAGGGCGGTTCATTCGGCCGATCGGGCAGGGCGCCAAGCCTCAGCAAATCAGGCCGCCCGGCGATTTGCGCGACAAGCCGCGCCATGGCGGCGATGGAGATGGGCGCGCCAGAGGCGATATTGACCGGGCCTTGCACATCACTGACCGCAAGCGCGGCGATGGCGGCGGCGCAATGCGGTGTGCTGATGAAATCACGCACCGGCCTGCCGGAAGCACAAGGCGCTTCGCGGCCTTCCAGCAGCGCCAGCATGATGGAAGGCACCAGCCGCGCGGCGTTTTCGCCGGGGCCGAACAGATGAAACAGCCGCGCCCAGGCAAAGCCGAAACGCGCGCGGGCTTGCGCCATTTCGGCCAGGCGCCGCGCGAGG
>JBIKXA010000146.1:0-9278 GCA_044356015.1 Roseomonas sp. | reverse complement strand
ATTGGTGGCAGACGGAAACCGGCTGGACCATTACCGGCAATTTCCGCGGGCTCGGCCTTTTCCCAACCCGCGCCGGTTCCGGCGGCAAGCCCGCGCCTGGCTATGATGTGGTGGTGCTGGATGAGGCAGGCCAGCCAGTCCCGCGCGGGCAGATTGGTAGCCTCGCGGTGAAGCTGCCCTTGCCGCCTTCCGCACTGCCCACGCTGTATCAGGCCGATGAGCGTTTCAAGGAAGCCTATCTTTCGCATTTCGCTGGCCATTACAGCACCGCCGATGCCGGAATGATTGACGCGGAAGGTTATGTTTCGGTGATGAGCCGCACGGATGACATCATCAATGTCGCGGGCCATCGGCTTTCCACGGGGGCGATGGAAGAAGTGCTGGCCGCCCACCCGGATATCGCCGAATGCGCCGTGGTTGGCGTGCGCGATACGCTGAAGGGCCAGGTGCCGCTTGGGCTGGTGGTGGTGAAATCCGGCGTGAACAAGCCAGAAGATGCGCTGGCGCGGGAATTGGTGGGGCTGGTGCGCGAAAAGATCGGCCCTGTTGCCGCCTTCAAGGATGCGAAGGTGGTGGCGCGCCTGCCAAAGACCCGCAGCGGCAAGATCTTGCGTGCCACCATGCGCAAGATCGCCGATGCCGAGCCCTATACGGTGCCACCCACCATTGATGATCCGGCGATCCTGGAGGAGATCACGGTCGTGCTGAAGGGCGCGATGAGGTGATTATTTCAAACCAATGAGACTCGAATGATGGGTCAAAAAATGCATTCCCACGAAGGGCAAAATCGTTTCTCGCGAAGGAAGGCGAAAGGGTGCCGCTCTGGGTCTCGTAAAATTTTAAGGGCGCCAGCCCATGCCCGTATCGAATACTGAACCAAGTTTTCTGTGGCTTACCAAAAATGCGGATCGTTTAATGCCGTAACGCAGATACTCGGACCCTTCAGCGGCGCGAACCCGTTCCCCCTCAGCGACTGTGCAACCCAGCCATGCGGGTGGCTTAGTGGTAGTGGTGCGGGGGCCATCTCCTCGGTAATGGCGGTGAAGCCGAGCTTTCCATAAAAGCGAGGATCGCCATAGGTGATTACAATCTCGATACCGGCTTCCCTCAGCCTTGCGAGTGCGTGACGCAGCAGGGCCTGTCCGATCCCTTGCCGCTGGCTGTTGGACGCGACGGCCATGGGCGAGAGCAGGAAAACCTGACGCACATCATGCGCGTAGACAAGCCGGGTGAATATCGCCGCTCCAACCAGCGCCCCGTCTCTCAAGGCTGTGAATACGTGAATATCCTTGGGCGTCGTTTCAGTCAGCAGTTTCTGCACAAGACCGCCGATCAATGCACCCTCCCTCGCACCCTCTGCGGCGCAGAAGGTTGCACTGAAGAAATCCGTGATGCTTGCTACGCACGTTTCATAACAGGTCGAAAACTCCATCGCTTATTCCTTCGGCCGTTGAAGCTCTTTGGCGCGGCTGAGATGGTCTGGAAAGATGATTCTGGTCAATTCAAGCCTGAGGGAGAGGTCCTATGCGCTTGGGTTCCTCAATCCTCAATCCCCTCGCGGTTTTCGATACTCATGAAGGTGGCGGTCAGGAAGGCGATCAGCTTTTCCTGATCGGCGGTGACGGCGAAGATTTCCGTCTGCACCAAGGTAAGGGTACGCCCGGCCTTCAGCACCTTGCCGCGCGCGATGATGCGGTCTCCGCCCGCCGGCGCCAGGAAATTGATTTTCATCTCCGTCGTCAGCACGCCGCGATTGACAGGCATGAGGCTGAGCGCGGCATAACCCGCCGCACTATCGGCAATGGCGGTCAAGGCGCCGCCATGGACAAAGCCGTGCTGCTGCGAAAGTTCCGGCTTGGGTTCTAGGGAGATTTCAACCTGCCCCGGCGCGATGCTGGTCATCTCCGCGCCAAACAGCCGCATCAAGCCCTGCTTGGCGAAGCTGGTACGCAGCCGGGTTTCAACCTTGCTGATGGCGCCTATTCCACTTCCAGATTGGCGTAGATGTTCTGGATATCGTCGTGATCATCCAAAATATCGAGCAGCTTCACCACATCCTTGGCGCGCTCCTCATCCAGCTTGATGTCATTGGTGGACCACCATTCAAGCCTGGCCGCTTCCGCCGTGCCGAAGCTGGCTTCCAGCGCATCACGCACCGCGGCGAAATCCTCAACGCTGGTCGAGATTTCATGCCCGTCTTCGGTGCTTTCCACATCTTCGGCGCCGGCTTCAATGGCGGCTTCCAGCATGGCATCGGCTGAAGCGACTTCGGGCTTGTAGCGCAGCACGCCCTTCCTTTCGAATTGGAAGGCAACGGAGTTTGTCTCGCCCAAAGCGCCGCCATTCTTGGCGAACATGGACCGCAAATCGCCACCGGTGCGGTTGCGGTTATCGGTCAAAGCCTCGGCGATGATGGCGATGCCATGCGGGCCATAGCCTTCATAGCGCACCTCCTCATAATCCTCGCCCTGGCCGGCGGTGACGGCGCGCTTGATGGCGCGGTCAATCGTGTCGCGCGTCATATTCGCGGTCAGCGCGGCTTTCACCGCGGCGCGCAGGCGCGGATTGGCCGCCGGATCGGGCAGGCCGATCTTGGCGGAAACCGTGATTTCGCGAATCAGCTTGCCGAAGGCCTGGGCTTTCTTCGCCCCCTGGGCCGCCTTGCGGTGCATGACGTTTTTCGCGTGGGAATGACCGGCCATCGCCGTAACTCTCAGTGATTGGAGGGAAGAGGCGCGGCTTATATCCGGCGAAAAGGGTGGCGCCAAGCGCAAGGCTTGGGCAGAGTATCGCGATGGACCATTGCCCCGCCCCCGATCCCTTCGCCATTTCCAGCCTGGAAGCACTCGCACGCCATTACGAAGCACCGCGAGAGTTGGTGCTGAAAAAGGTTGCTCCCCGGCTGGATGACACGGCGCGCGCCTTCATCGCCGCCAGCCCCTTTTGCATCCTGTCCACCATCGGCGGCCATGGTCCGCATGCCACGCCACGCGGCGATGCGCCGGGTTTTGTCGCGTGCCTGGAGGATGGCAGCCTCGCCTTGCCTGATCGGCGCGGCAATAATCGCTTGGATGCGCTGCGCGACATTATTGAAGATCCGCGCGTCGCACTCTTGTTCCTGATCCCCGGCGTGGGTGAGGCGCTGCGCATCGGCGGCACGGCGCGTATCACGGCTGATCCTGCGCTATGCGCGCGTTTCGTGGAACGCGGCAAAACGCCCGCCAGCGTAATCCTGGTCACGCCACACGCGGTTTATATGCAATGCGCGAAATCCATTGTGCGGTCGCGCCTTTGGGGCGATACGCCGCGCCCTGCTGGGGTGCCGACTGCGGGGCAGATGATCGCCTCCCACAGCGGCGGCATGGTGGACCCTGCCGCGCATGATGCCGCCGCGCCGGCGCGGCTTGCCGAGACGCTTTACTGAAAGCGCCTCAGAGCGATGGCAGCACAGCTTCCAACCCACCACCGATGCGGAGCGGCGCGACACGGCGCGCCAGCCCCGTCGCATCATCGGTTTCAACGAAAAGGCCGCTGATGGTGGCCTCATTCTCGGCAGGGGCCAGGCGTTCCGCCGGCACCTTGCGCCAGAAGCGGATGGATGCGCCGGCCTTTTGCATGCCGATCACGCTGTCATAATCGCCGCACATGCCGGCATCCGTCTGAAACGCCGTGCCGCCTGGCAGGATGCGGTGATCCGCTGTCGGCACATGGGTATGGGTGCCGATCACCAGGCTCACGCGGCCATCGAAACTATGGCCCATGGCCTGTTTTTCAGATGATGCCTCGGCATGGAAATCAATGATGATGGCCTGCACGCTGCCCTGCGGGCCAAGGCTATGCTGCGCCAATTCCGCCTGGATGGCGCGGAAGGGATCATCCAGCGGTTCCATGAACAGCCGCCCCATGGCCTGCAACACCAAGGCACGCCTGCCATCGGCCAGCACGGCCACCACCGCGCCCTTCCCCGGCGTGCCGGGCGGGTAATTCAGCGGGCGGATCAGGCGTGGTTCACCCTCAATATAGGGGATGATTTCCTTGCGATCCCAGGCGTGATTGCCAAGCGTCAGCACATCGGCGCCCGCGATAAAGAGCGCCCGCGCCATCTCCGGCGCCAGGCCGAACCCGTGCGAGGCGTTTTCCGCATTCACCACCACAAGATCGAGCCCAAGTTTTTCGCGCAAGCCTGGCAAGGTTGCGATAACGGCATCACGCCCGGCGCGGCCCACAATATCGCCAAGGAAAAGCAGCCTCACACGGGGTCTCCACAGAAAATGACACCGGCTTCGGTGGCGATCAGGGGCAGGCGGAAATCCTGCGGCCCCGCCGGCACTTCGGCCATTTCCTGCCCGGCATAGGCGATACCGATCGCTTTTGCACCCGGCAGGGCGGCCAGGGTGCGGTCATAATAGCCGCCGCCATAACCCAGCCGACGCCCGGCGCGGTCAAAGGCCAAAAGCGGCACCAGCAGGATATCGGGGCGCAGTTCATCGCCTGCAAAGGGTTCCGAGGTGCCCATGGGGCCAGCACGCAGCGCTGCGCCGGGCGCCCAGGCGCGAAACGTCAGTGGCTGGCCGCGCGGCGGCGTCACAGGCAGGGCAAGCGCATGCCCGCGTGACGCCAAGGCGAGCATCAGGGGGCGCGGGTCCATCTCCTCGCCCATCGGCCAATAGCCGGCGATGATGGCGCCCGCGGGTGGGGGGCATTTGGCGAGCAAGGCATCCGCCAAAAGCTGCGGCGCATCGGCGCTGACCAGCCCGGCACGCTGCAGGCGCGCGGATTTGCGCGCGGCGGCCTTGGCCTCGCTCAGCGCTTCATCCGATGCGGCGGCTTCAGCCTCGGTCACGCAGACATCCTGATGGCAATAGGGGTGCGGAGCCACCATGGCCGCTGGCGTCTCATCCTCCCAAGGCCTGCGTCAGCAGGTGGGCGCCAGATACCCGAACCACGGCCCGGACAGAGCCAGCTCCCGGAGGATGTGCATTGGCCCCGGGGATGAATTGCCTGGCGCACCTGGCAGCCCCGCAGGACTTAGTTAGGCTTCCTCAAGCCGCGCGGCAATGGCTTCCAGCTTTTCAGCCAACCGCACCAAGCCATCCGCCAAGGCGGGGTCAGGCGCCGGCGCTTCAGAAGCCACGGCACCACCGGCTTTAAGCGCCTCATTTTCTGCCCTCAGGTCCATTGCCTCATCGGCCAATTGCAAGGCAGCCAGCAGCAGCATGCGGGTTTCGCCAAACTGGATGCCCATGGCCTTGAGCGCGGAGATGCGCTGATCCACTTCCGCGGCCATATTGGTCAGGTGCTTTTCCTGACCATCCTGGCAGGCCACCGGATGGGCATAGCCGCCGACACGCACCGTGACCTGCGCCATCAGCCCTCATCCCCCAGATTGGCGCGCAGCTTGGCGATGGTGGCATCGAGCCGGGTAGCGAGGGCAGCAACAGCGGCCTTTGGCACCATATCACCTTCGGTCAGGGGGGCGGCCACGCGGCGGGCTTCCACAGCGCGATCAAGGCGTTCCAGGGCCGCTTCCAGCCGGGTCATCGCCGCACCCATTGTGTCAGCTTGCTGCTCGCTCATGCTTTTCCAAATGCCTTGGCGCCAAAGGTTCTAGCGGCTAAAGAATGGCTGAAATGCTTGGCATGCAAAGGCCTCTGGGTCAATGGTAAAGGCGTTTCTGAAGCTGCCGGCAGTGGTGGTGCATGGGCGTGGGCAGGCCGAATGGGTGCTGCGGGTTGCGGCGGGGCGGCCCGTGCTGCTGGTGTCTGCCCCCGGTGCGGCGCTGAATGTCGGACCCGCTTGGTTCAAGGTGGTGCTGGACCAGGCGGCGGCGGTGCACCCCGGCGCGTCTTTCCAAGCGGCGCTTGATTGCGCTGCCGCCCCAGGGGCCGCGCTGGCCGCCTTGCGCGCCGGCTTCAAGCTGGTGATTTTCGATCTGGGGCATCCCGCCGCCGCAAGCGTGCTGGCCGCCGCCGCCGAAGCTGGGGCCGAGGTTCTGGGCACAAGGCCAGAGGCGCTGGATATGGCGGGGCTTGATCCGCGTCGGCGGGATGATGAAAGGCGCATTGCCGCGCTTTTCGCCACAGTGCCGCCACAGGATCAGCCGACATAACGCACCCGTGACAGGCAATGCCGGCTGGGCTATCGCCGCACCCGCCCTTCGAGCAACGAAAAGGAACCCAAGATGAAGCTGACGCGCCGCGTGAAGGAAATCCTCTCCTGGTATGAAAGCGATACACCCGGCACCAAGGCGAATCTCGCCCGCATCCTGATGGAAGGGAAGCTGGGCGGCACGGGGCGCATGGTGATCCTGCCGGTGGATCAGGGCTTTGAACATGGCCCGGCGCGGTCCTTCGCGCCGAATCCGGCGGCTTACGATCCGCATTATCATTTCGAATTGGCGATTGAAGCCGGCCTCAACGCATACGCCGCGCCGCTTGGCATGATTGAAGCGGGTGCGGCCAGTTTCGCGGGTTCCATCCCGACCATCCTGAAGGTCAATTCATCGAATAGCCTTTCCACCACCAAGGATCAGGCGGTGACCGGCAGCGTCGCCGATGCTTTGCGCCTTGGGTGTTCCGCGATTGGCTTCACCATCTATCCTTCATCCGAATACCAGTTTGAGATGATGGAAGAACTCCGCGAATTGGCGGAAGAAGCCAAGGCGGCTGGGCTTGCCGTGGTGGTGTGGTCCTATCCGCGCGGGCCGATGCTGGACAAGAATGGCGAAACCGCCTTCGACATCTGCGCCTATGCCGCCCACATGGCGGCGCTGATGGGTGCGCATATCATCAAGGTGAAGCCGCCCACCGATGTGCTGAGCCTGGATGCGGCGAAGAAGGTTTATGTCGAGCGCAAGATTGACGGCAGCGACCTGGCCAAGCGCATCAGCCATGTGGTGCAGGCCTGCTTCAATGGGCGCAGGCTTGTCGTGTTCTCGGGCGGTGAGGCGAAGGGCACGGATGCGCTGCTAGCCGAAGTGCGCGCGATTCATGCCGGTGGTGGCAATGGGTCCATCGTTGGCCGCAACGCCTTCCAGCGCCCGAAGGATGAGGCGCTGAAGCTGCTCGGCCAGATGATCGACGTTTATAAGGGCAAGGCCTGAGGCCTTCCCGCCGGGCGGTGCGCGCCGCCCGGCTTGACCCGCAGCGCGATGCGGGCGGAAATGGCCGCGTGACAAGGCGGCTTTTGCAATGACAGAGAGTTTGAGCGCGACGGGCTTGGATTTCACCCTGCCCGTGGCGACGCGTGGCTATCGCTGGTGGTATCTGGATGCGCTTTCCGATGATGGCGCGCATGGCATTACCATCATCGCTTTTCTGGGCACGGTTTTTTCGCCCTGGTATGCCTTTGCGCGGCGTGGCGGTGGCGGCGATCCGTTGAACCATTGCTGCATGCATGTGGCGCTTTACGGCAAGCCGGCGCGCTGGGCGATGACGGATCGGCCGCGCGCGGCGCTGCAACGCGGTGTGGATTTTTTGCAGATTGGGCCGAGCGCCATGCGCTGGGATGGCACGAAGCTGGTGGTTGATCTGGCGGAAGTCACCGCCCCCATTCCGGGCAAGTTGCGCGGGCGCGTGGTGCTGCACCCCGAAGCGCTGTCGCATCGGGCCTTCCGGCTGGATGGCGCGGGGCGGCATCATTGGCAACCGATTGCGCCGCGTTCGCGCGTGGAAGTGGCGTTTGACAATCCTTCCCTGCGCTGGTCTGGTTTTTCGTATTTCGATACCAACACCGGTATCGCGCCGTTGGAAGAGGATTTCCTGTTCTGGGATTGGTGCCGCGCGCCCATGCCGGAAGCCACCGCCATTCTTTACAATGCATCGCGCCGTGATGGTTCCGCGCAATCCCTGGCCTTGCGGGTGAACCGTGCCGGAGAGGTTGAGGATATGCCCATCCCCGCGCCTGCAACCATGCCGCCTGGGCTGTGGCGCGTGGCGCGGCCCACGCGGTCCGAAGATGGCAGGGCGGAATTGGTGCGCGCGCTGGTGGATGCGCCGTTCTATACGCGATCCGAAATCCGGACGCGGTTGCTGGGGCAGAATGCGATTGCGGTGCATGAGAGCCTGGCGCTGAACCGCTTCGATAATCTGGCGGTGCAGGCGCTGATGCTGCCTTTCAGGGTGCCGAGGGCGTTGGGTTAGTCATACCAACCGACATCCAGCGTAGCGACTTCGCCAAAGGGCACGCCACGCGCCATGGCCATGCGGATGATGGGCCATGACGTTGCTGTCATGGTCAGGAAAGGCATCGGGTCGCGGCGGTCCCAAGTGACATCGCGTGTGGTGAAAAGCTGGCGCAGATTCTCGCCAAACGGGCCTCGGCGAAACAGCGACATCTGCGTTTCCGTCAGCGCCGAGTAGAATTGCTGCAAGCGGGTTTCAGGCCGATAGCGCGGCGTGAAGCCTGGTTCCAGCACGGCGCGCGCGATATCCGCGCGTTCCCAAAAATGCAGGCCGCTTGTGGTGCGCGGGTTGCATTCAATCCCCCAGGGCTGGCCGGCTTCATCCAGCATGATGTCGAAGGCGATGAAGCCAGTCCAATTTGCAGCAGCAATGAAGCGCGTGATCCAATCGGCAATCGCGGGGTGTTCCACCCGTTCAAAGGCAACCGCGACCGAGCCTGATTTCTGCGCCGCGCGGTAAATGACGGTGGAGGCAACGCGGCCGTCATGCGCGATGGAGCAGGAACTATATTCCGCGCCCATCACGCAACGCTGCACAATGGCGGGGATCGCAGGATCGGGCGCGGGCAAGGCGCTGCCAGCGGGGAGCAAGCGCACACCACGACCGGAACAGGAATGCACCGGCTTGATGACGATGGGGCCTGATTGCGCCAAAGCCTCGGCCTTTTCATCACCCAGCGCATGGCTTTCCGGCACGGACAGGCCCCAAGCCTCTGCCTGTTGCACGAAGCCGTGCTTATTGTGCAAGCGCAGCAGCATCTCGGGCAGCATGGTGAAAAGCCGCGTGGTGGCAGGCAGATTGTCTCGCAAGAACGCCACATGCATGGTTTCTTCGGAGACCGGCACCACAAGGTCTATCGCTTCTTCCGCAATAATCCTGTGCAGATCGGCAAGATAGGCGTTCTTGTCCTGCGCGGGGGCGGTGACCTGATGGCTGCGTGCCACCAGGCACGACGCGCCGGCCAGATGGCGCTTGAAGGGTTCCGCCACCACAACGCGCCAGCCAAGATCAGCAAAACCGCGCGCCACATCCAGCGCCTTGGGCAGGCGCCCCAGCGTCAACAGCAGATTACCCGTCATGCCAGGCGGGTGACGC
>JBIKXA010000145.1:0-9286 GCA_044356015.1 Roseomonas sp. | reverse complement strand
AAAGCCGCCCAAGGCCAGGATTTGCCGCGCCGCCGCATGCAGGTTGCGCGCCCGTGCATAATAGCCAAGCCCGGCCCATTCCGCGGCCACATCCTCCCAAGGCGCTTCAGCCAAGGCGGGCAGATCCGGGAAGCGCGCCAGAAAACGTGAAAAGCGCGGCCCTACCGTTGCCACCGTTGTCTGTTGCAACATGATTTCCGAAAGCCACACATGATAGGGTTCGGCCCGCTGCCCAGGGGCGGCGCGCCATGGCAGGATGCGGCGATGCCTGTCATACCAATGCAGCAGATCGGCGGCGGAAGGGGGTTTCACGGCATGTCCCGGAAAGAGGATGAAAGGCGCTTCTTCGGCGGGCCTAGACCCCTCGGCGCCCTGATTCCAGCCCTGACGCGCCCGGCCTTCAAACGCAAGAGCCCTGCGGCGGCGCAGATCATGGCGGATTGGCCGGCCCTGGTCGGCCCGGCCCTGGCCGCCGTGACCCAGCCTTTGCGCCTGAATGCGGGCAGCCTGACCATCGCCTGTTCCGGCCCGATTGCCATGGAACTCAGCCATTTGGCGCCGGAATTGGTGGCGCGGATCAATGGCGGGCTGGGGCGGGTGGCGGTGGAAAGGCTCCGCTTCGTGCAGACCAATCAGCCGGCCCGGTCCGGGGCCAAACCAGCCCTGCCGCCCCGCCCTGTCGCCCTGCCAAAGCGCGTCACCAGCGCCCTGGAAGGGTTACCCACAGGGGATTTGCGCGAAGCGCTGGAAAGATTGGCGCGCGGCGTCTATCGAAAACAAGGCTGAAGGGGGTCGAGTCGCCCCCCAAGGCCAAATCGGCCCGGGCGCTTCCCCCCCGAAAAGGCGCTCGGGTTCCGGAGGAGATTGTGATGCCTGATCGTCGTTTGCTCTTGGGTGGCGCGGCTGTTGCGGTTGTGGCGGCCGGTTTCGCGGCGTGGCGCTGGCTTGCTGCCCCGCCCGCGCCGATTGCTACTGCACCTAGCCCAGCCCCGGCCCCTAGCCCCCCAGCCCCCATGGCGCAGCCCCCCGCAGCGACGGCCCCCTCAGAAACTGGCCCGGGCTTGGCGGAGCGCAGCCTTGGCCGCGCCGATGCGCCGGTGACGGCGATTGAATATTTCTCCCTCACCTGTGGCCATTGCGGCGCCTTTCACCGCGATACTTGGCCACAGGTGCGGCGCGAATTGGTGGATACGGGGCGCGTGCGCATGGTGTTCCGCGATTTTCCGCTGGATCAGGTATCACTCCGCGCCCATGCCGTGGCGCGCAGCTTTCCGCCGGAACGCTATGAACCCTTCATTTCAGCGCTTTTCGCCACACAGGATCGCTGGGCCTATGCGCGCGGCGTGGATCACAAGGCGGAGATTGGCAAAATCGCCGCCATGGCCGGCATGAGCACCGATGCCTTCAACGCTGCCTGGGCAGATGACGCCTTGGCCCGCGCCATCCTGGAAGCGCGCCAAAGGGGAGAGGCCGAACATCAGGTCAATGCCACGCCCACCTTCATCATCGGCACGCAAAAGCTCCCCGGCGCGATTTCCTTTGAACGCTTCGAAGCCGCAGTGCGAGAGGCAATGCCGCGGTGATGGACGAAGTGATCCCGCCGGAAGCCGAAGCCGACATCAGCACGCCCGAAGCTGAAGCCGCACGCAGCGAAGAACAGGCGCGCGCGGCGCATAACGCCAAGCTGTCGCGCATTCGCATTGCCGGCTTCAAATCCTTCGCCGAAGCGACAACGGTTGAAGTGCTGCCGGGGCTCACCGGCATTGTCGGGCCCAATGGCTGCGGCAAATCCAATGTTGTTGAAGCGCTGCGCTGGGCCATGGGCGAAACCTCGCCCAAGGCGATGCGCGGCGGCGAAATGGATGATGTGATTTTCGCCGGCACCGCAACGCGCGCCGGGCGCAATGTCGCGGAAGTGATGCTGTTTTTGGAAGACGCGGCAGGGCTGGCGCCGGCGCCCAATAATGACATCGCCGAATTGGAAGTGACGCGGCGGATTTCGCGCGGTGAGGGCAGCAATTTCCGTGTCAATGGCAAGGAATTGCGCGCGCGCGATGTGCAGACCATGTTCGCCGATATCGGTTCCGGCGCGCGGTCTTCCGCCCTTGTCAGCCAGGGCCGCGTGGCGGCGCTGATCCAGGCCAAGCCCGATGACCGGCGCGGCGTTTTGGAAGAAGCCGCCGGCATTGCCGGGTTGCGCGCGCGGCGCCATGAAGCGGAATTGAAGCTGCGTCAGGCAGAAACCAATCTGTCGCGCGCGGAAGATTTGCTCGGCCAATTGGATGCGCAGCGCCAGGGGCTGCAACGCCAGGCGCGGCAGGCCAATCGCTATCGGAATATCTCGGGCCTGGTGCGACAGGCGGAAGGCGAATGGCTGGCCTTGCTCGCCGCGCGCGCCAATACCGCGCTGACCGCTGCAGCCAATGCGCTGACCGCCGCGCGGATTGCAACCACCGCCGCCGAAGAGGAAGCCGAAGCAGCGGCGATTGCCTTGCATGAAGCCGAACAGGGGCTTGATGCGCCGCGCGCCGATGAAGCCGCGGCGCGCACCGCGCTTGAACGCCGCCGCGTTGAAGCGGAAGGCATGGAAGCCGAGGAAAGCCGCGCCCGCGCCGCGCTTGAAGCCGCCGAAGCGCGCCTTGCTGAACTCCGCCAGGATTTGGCCCATGCCGAGGCCTTGGCTGAGGATGCCGAGGCCGCGCGCGCGCGCATCACGGCAGAAGATGCGGGGCTGGTTGAACGCGAAACCGCGCTGCCGGCGCGGCGCGATGCTGCCGCTGCGGCGCTTGTGGAAGCGGGCGAAACCGTCCGTGAAGCGGAACGCGCCGCCAATCAGGCAACCGAAGCCGCCGCTGCCGGGGCCGCGCAATTGCAGGCTGCCGAAGCCGAATTGGCCGCCGCAGAAACGCGGCTTCGCCGCGCCCGCGAAGCCCATGCGGCGCTGTCTGCGGATCACGAAGCCGGCCTTGCCCGTGCGGTTTCAGATGCGGAAAAACAAGCCGCTGCAAAGAGCGTCGCCGAAGCGGATTCCGCCTTCACTGCCGCGCGTGACGCCTTGGAGCAGGCCGAATCGCAACGCACAGAAGCCGTCGCCGCCCATGCCGAAGCGCGCCGCAATGCCGAGGAAGCCAGCGCCGAAGCCGCGCGCCGTGACGCCGCCTTGCAAGCCGCTGATGAACGCCATCGGCGCATCGTCACGCAATATGCCGCAGTTTCTGCCGAACGTGATGCCGCGCTTGCGGAACGTATCCCCGAGGTCACGCGTGATGCGGCGATGTCCTCGGCGCGGCTTGCGGAAGCCACATTGATCGGCAGTGCCGCGCGGTTGCGTGAAGCGGAAGCAGCCCGCAGCGCCGCATCAGAAACCCTGGTGCAAGCGCGCCGCAAATCCGCCGAAGCCGGTGCCGCGCGCGCGCGCATCGCCGCTGAAGTGGCAGCGCTGACGGAGGTGCTGGAATCGCGCGGCACGGCCTCGGCCCAGCCTATCCTCGATCAGGTGCGCGTGCCGCCCGGCCTTGAAGCAGCCCTTGGCGCTGCCTTGGGTGAGGCTTTGGAAAGCCCCGCTGATGCTTCCGCTGCAAGGCATTGGCGAAACTTGCCGCCCTTGTCAGTGGCGCAAGCCTTGCCCGATGGCGCGGTGCCGCTTTCACGGCTTGTGGAAGCGCCGGCGGCCTTGGCGCGCGCGCTCTCGCAAGTGGGTTTGCTCGCGCGCGGGATGGATGGTGCGGCGCTGCAAGCGGGGCTGCGGCCTGGGCAGGCGCTGGTAACAGAAGAAGGCGCGGTTTGGCGCTGGGATGGTCATACGCATCACGCCGGCGCGCCAACGCCTGGCGCGGTGCGGCTGGCGCAACGCAATGCGCTCCGCGCCGCCGAAGCGCGGTTGGATCAGGCGGAAGTCACGGCAGCGGAAACCGAAGCCGCGCGCATGGCTGCCGAAGCCGCCGAAGCGGAAGCCGCCAGTGCCGAAGCCGCTGCGCGCAATGCACGGAGCGCCGCCGAGGCCGCTGCCTCCGCCGCGCGCCGCGCTGAAGGTGAATTGGCCGCGCGTGATGCGCGCGCCGAAAGCCGCATCGCAGCCCTTGAACCGCAATTGGCGCGCCTTGCCGAAGAACGCGCGGAAGCCGAGGCCGCGCGCCTGGAAGCGGAGGCGCTTTTCACCGCGCGCCCCGATGTTGCCTTGCTGCGTCAGGCCGAACAGCAGGCCGCAACGGCGGAAACAGAAGCGCGTAATGCCGAAGCCAATGCGCGGGAAGCGCGCCGACACGCCGAAATCGCCCTGGCTGAATCGCGCCAGCGTCAGTCAGCCTTGCTGAACCGCGCGTCGGAGGTGGAAAACCGCCTCGCCGCGCTTGCCCCGCAATTGGAACGCATCGGCGCTGAATTGGCGGAAGCCGAAGCCGCGCGCACCGTTGCCGTACAAGCGCGCGAAGCCGCGCCCGATCTGGCGCAACTGCGCGAAAGCGTGGAAGCGGCGCGGTCCCATTTGGCGGAACAACGCATTGCCGAGGCTGCGGCGCGCGATGCACAAGGCGCCCTGGCGGCTGAGGCTGGTTCCATCGCCGCGCGCCGCGCGAGCCTTGCCAATGAAGCAGGCCTTTGGGCCGCGCGTGCCGAAGATGCCGCCGCGCGCCTTGCCGATCTCTGCCGCCGTGATGCCGAAGCGGAAGCCGAGCGTGATGCTTTGGCCGCAGCACCTGAAGCCGCTGCGCTCCGCCGCGCGGAAGCCGCACGCCTGCTGGAACAGGCCAGCGAAGCGCATGCCAGCGCTGCTGCTGCGCTGATGGCCGCCGAACGGCGCGTGAGTGAAGGCAGCCAAGGGCGCCGCAGCGCTGATACCGCCTTTGCGCTGGCGCGTGAGGATCAGGTGCGCGCGCAAGCCGCCACCGAAGCGGCTGAAACCGCCTCAGCCGCCGTTGCCGCGCGCATCGCCGAAAGGCTTGGCGAAGGGGCGGAATTGCCGCCCGCGCCCGAGGAACTTTCCGATGTTGCGGAAGACAAGGCACGGCGCAAGGTGGAACGCCTGATCCGCGAACGCGATGAAATGGGCCCGGTCAATCTGCGCGCCGATATCGAAATTGCGGAAATCGAGGAACGCATCGGCCAGATCACGCATGACCGTGATGAGGTGATGAATGCCATCGCCAAGCTGCGCGGTTCCATCGGCCATCTGAACCGCGAAGGCCGTGAACGCCTGCGAGAGGTATTTGACCGTGTGGACAATGAATTCCGCAGCCTGTTCACGCGGCTTTTCGGCGGTGGCCGCGCGCATCTGGCCCTGGTTGGTTCCGATGATCCTTTGGAAGCAGGGCTTGAGATTTATGCCGAACCGCCGGGCAAAAAATTAGCCACCCTGTCCTTGCTTTCGGGCGGCGAACAGGCGCTGACCGCACTTTCGCTGATCTTCGCGGTCTTCCGCTGCCACCCGGCACCGGTCTGCGTGCTGGACGAGGTGGATGCGCCCTTGGATGATGCGAATGTGGAACGGCTTTGTGATTTGCTGGACGCCATGGCGGCTGAAAGCGGCACACGCTTTTTGATCGTGACGCACCATCCGCTGACAATGGGGCGGATGCACCGGCTTTATGGCGTGACCATGCAGGAACGCGGCGTGTCACGCCTGCTGAGTGTTGACCTTGGCCGCGCGATTGAATTGGCGGAGACGTCTTTGCTATAGCGGCTTCACGCGTTGCTATAGCGGCCTCACGCGTTGCTATAGCGGCTTCACGCGTTCAGATTTTCAATTCCTGCAGCGATTCTTCCACTTCCTGGAAGCTCGGCATCAGATCGGTTGGCACCATCTTGCGCCCGGTTTCCACCGCCACTTGCGGCGCATTGCCATGCAGATGCGCGACCAGCACGGCGCGGATCACCTCATAATATTTCGCCTCTTCCTCGATCACGGCCTTCAGGCGCGACGCGAAGGGGCCAACCAAGCCATAGGCCAGCAGAACACCAAGGAAGGTACCCACCAGCGCGCTGCCGATCATTTTGCCAAGCACCGCCGGCGGCTGGTCTATGGAGGCCATGGTCTTGATCACGCCCATGACAGCGGCGACGATCCCAAGCGCGGGCAGCGCATCGGCCACCTGTTGCAGCGCATGGGCGCTGTGCAATTCCTCTTCCTTCATTTTCTTCAATTCTCGGGCCATCACATCTTCAATCTGATGTGGGTCATCGGCATTCATGCCGACCATGCGAAGATAATCGCAAATGATTGCAACCGTGTGGCGGTCCTTCAGGATATTCGGGAATTTCATGAAGGCCGCGCTTTCCTCGGGCTTTTCGATATGCGGTTCAATCGCCATCGGTCCCTTGGTCTGCGCCAGACGCACCAGCCAGAATAATAGGCTCAGCAATTCCATGTAATCCTGGCGCTTATATTTGCCGCCTTTCAGGATTTTGCCGATGCCGCCGAATATGTGCTTTACCTCCGAAATACTATTGGCCATCAGCAATGATCCAAAGGCAGCGCCGCCGATGATGGCGAATTCGAAGGGCAGCGCAAGCAAGATGATTTCCATCTTACCGCCAGCGAGCATATAGCCGCCGAAGACGCAGACCAGGACGAAAATGAAACCAGCGATTGAGATCATGGGCGTGGCGTCTCCGGCGTCTGCCTGATCAGCGTGATGGAAACACGACGATTGGCGGCGGCGGTTGGTTGTTCCGGTATCAGCAGGTCACGCTCCGCATGGCCTGCCAGGTTTCTGATGCGGTTGTCGGCAACGCCGGCATCAATCAGCAAGCGGCGTGTGACATTGGCGCGTTCGGTGGAAAGGTCCCAATTGCTGCGCTCACCACCGCCACGGAAGGGCGTGGCATCGGTATGGCCCGCGATGCTGATCGCGTTCGGCAGGCGCTGGATCACCTGCGCCACGCGCTGCAACAGGGCGCGCGCACGATCATTGGGTGCCGCACCACCAAGCGCGAACATGGGTTGGCGCTCCGCATCCACCAATTGTATGCGCATGCCTTCCGGTGTTTGTTCAATGAGCAATTGACGAGCGATATCGGCCAGGGCGGGATCGGAACGCACGGCCTCACGAAGCTGGTCGGCGGCAGCTTCGAAGGCCTCGCGTTCTCGTCTGGCCAATTCCTGGCGCAATTCCACCTCACCGATATTCTCCGGGCGCTGCTCTTCAGGGGAAGGCTCGGCAGCCGGGCCGCCGCGCGGTTGTTCTGGGCCGGCCAGCGCACCGGGCGGGGTGCGGATAACCAGCCGCGCATTATCTGCATCTTCCTGCCCAACCGGGCCTTCGCGTCGTGGCACGGGTTCGGCTGGCGTGCGGCTATCGTCTTCCTCGATATCCATCACGACTGGGCGCTTGCCAGGCTGAACTTCAATTGTACCTGTGGTGGACATCAATGACGCATCATCATTTGGCGTCTGCCCGCCGAAGGGTCGGCCACTACCGGAATCGGAGCGCGCAAGCACATTGGTCGGGTTGAAGTAATCGGCGATGCCGCGGCGCTGTTCTTCCGTGGTGGCATTGATCAGCCACATCAACAGGAAGAAGGCCATCATCGCCGTCACAAAATCGGCATAGGCCACTTTCCAGGCCCCGCCGTGATGTGCGTGCCCGCCGCCTTCTTCCCTGCGCACGATGATCAGATCACCGCCGCTTTGCGAGCCTCTTCCCTTGCGCGCCATGGCAGCCCGTATAGCCCCAAATGCCTAAAATCAGCTAATGATGTGTCATTCTACCGGCGATGCGCCAGTGTGATGGAAGGGACGCGGTGTGGTTTTGAGACTTGTTGCATGAATACCCCCATTTACGCCGCCCAAAGCCCGGCTCAGGGTGAACCGTACCTCATCAAGCGGCCGGAACGGCAGACCATCCCCCTGGTCTTCGCGTCCCCGCATTCGGGTCAGCAATATCCGGACCAACTGCTTTTGGATACTCGGATGGATTCGCTCGCGCTCCGCCGGAGTGAGGATTCCTTCGTGGATGAGCTCTTCGCCGCTGCCCCCGCCCATGGCGCGCCGCTGATCGCCGCCTGCTTCCCCAGGGTCTGGTGCGATGTGAACCGGGAAGCCTGGGAATTGGACCCGGCCATGTTCACCGATCCCCTGCCGCCCTGGGTCAATAGCGCGAGCCCCAGGGTGGGCGCTGGGCTTGGCACGCTGGCGCGGATTGTGACCGGCGGTGAGCAAATCTACCGCCGCAAACTCAGCTTTGCCGAAGCCGAGGCCCGCATCCGCGCCTGTTGGGAGCCCTATCACGCTGCGCTGGCCGGGCTGATCGCCGAAACCAGGGCGAAGTTCGGCTATTGCCTGCTGATTGATTGCCATTCCATGCCGGCCCATCCGGCGCATCTGGCGAACCCCCCACATTTTGTGTTGGGCGATGCGCATGGCACAGCATGTACGCCGCGCGCGACCCGGCTGGTGGAAGAAACCCTCATGGGCCTTGGCTATAAGGTCCGGCGCAATGACCCTTATGCCGGGGGCTTCGTCACGCGCCATTATGGCCGCCCCAGCGAAGCGACCCATGCGCTGCAAATTGAGGTGGCGCGGAACCTTTATATGGATGAAACCCGGATTGAGCGCCTGCCCGGCTTTGGCCCGCTCAGGCGCGATATGACCAGCCTGATTGAGAGCCTGACGCGGGTGGATTGGGATTTACTCTCCCCGGGGTCGTGAGGCGGGCAAAAAAAGGGCGGTGCCCGAAGGCACCGCCAAGTTTAGGGAGGAAACGTCCAAGAATGTGCAGCGGAAACCGCCGCACGACGCCCATATATGTTCCCGCCTTTCGCATTGCAAGATAATTTTTTTGCAGCGCAGCAAAATGGGTTTTTGCAATATCAACCAAGGGTTTCTTGTGTCGCTGCTGGCTGGCGATGGTAAATCTGGCACAGGGCTTGCCAAGACTGCGGCATGTTGCTGGTCCATTCCTTCCTGCCAAGCCTTTCGCGCGACTTGGCCTTGCTTGGCGCTGTGGTGCTTGGCTTGGCGCTTTGGCCGCTGACGGCCGCCGCGCAATTGATGCCCGCCAGGGGCTTCAGCGAAGGGCATTTATGCCGCGCCGCCATCACTGAGGCTGAGCGTGGCGCCAATCTGCCGCGCGGCTTGCTCCAGGCCATTGGCCGGGTTGAATCTGGCCGGCGTGACCCGGAGACCGGCCAATTCGCCCCCTGGCCCTGGACGATAAACGCGGGGGGGGAGGGCAAATATTTCCCAACACGAGAGGCAGCCATTGCCCATGTGCGGCAATTGCAGGCCCGTGGCGTGCGGATCATTGATGTGGGCTGCATGCAGGTGAATTTGCACCACCACCCCAATGCC
>JBIKXA010000144.1:0-9299 GCA_044356015.1 Roseomonas sp. | reverse complement strand
CTGCGAAACGCGCCACAGCCAGCGCGTGGCGCGCTGGCGGCGTTCCCGGCTGCGTTTTCTGCCCAGCGCCATCCGTGTTTCAGCCTTGCAGCAGCGCCCAGATGCGTGGCGGTGTCAGCGGCATTTGCACGCTATCGGCCACCGCACCACGCCCATGCCGCGCCAGCGCATCCGAAACGGCGTTCACCAGCGCGGGCGTCGCGCCAATGGTGCCGAGTTCGCCCACGCCCTTCACGCCCAGCGGGTTGGTGCGGCAGGGGATGGATTGATCAAGCAGCGTGGTCGCGGCGGGCAGCATATCCGCGCGCGGCAGGGTGTAATCCATGAAGCTTGCCGTCAGCGGCTGGCCGGTGGATGGATCATAGATCACCGCCTCACACAATGCCTGGCCGATGCCTTGCAGCGCACCACCCACCACCTGGCCTTCCACGATCAGCGGATTGACCACGCGCCCGGCATCATTCGTGGAAACATAAAGCGGGATGGCGACCTCACCCGTATCGGGATCAATTTCCACCTCCGCGATATGGCAACCATTGGGCCAGGTCGGGCCGGAAACAGAGCTGGTCGAATCAATGAAAATCCGCCCTTCCGGCTGCTTCGCCGCCAATTCGAAAAGCCCGATGCGCCGATCCGTGCCCGCCACCTGGAAAGCGCCGGCGAGATATTCCAGATCAACCGGTGCGACTTCCAAAGCATCGGCGGCGAGATCGCGCGCCTTGTCCACGGTTTTGTCGGCGGCGACCTTCACCGCTGATCCGGCAGTGAACAGCGAACGCGACCCCGCGCTGCCAAAGCCACTGCCGCGATCGGAATCGCCCATCACGATTTTGATATTGTCGAGTTCAACGCCAAAAACATCCACGGCAAGCTGCGCATAGCTGGTGGCGATGCCCTGACCCATGGCTTGCGTGGTGGCGTAAATCTCAATCTCGCGATTGGCCTTCACCGCGACAGTGACGCGTTCTTCAAACACATTCCCGCCGGTCCATTCCAGGAAGGTCGCAATGCCGCGCCCACGCAGCTTGCCGGCCTTGGCGGATTGCGCGGCGCGGGCGGCAAAGCCGTTCCAATCGGCAGCCACCAAAGCCTGGTCCATGATTTTTTCAAAACTACCGCTATCATAGCTTTGGCCCATGGCGTTCTTATAGGGCATTTGTTCCGGCTGGATCATGTTACGGCGGCGGAGTTCGGCGGGATCAAGCCCCAGCTTGCGCGCTGCCGCATCCATCAGGCGTTCGATGATGTAAATCGCTTCCGGACGCCCGGCGCCGCGATAAGGGCCGGTGGGCGCGGTATTGGTCAGCACAGCCGTGAATTGGAAATCAATATTCGTGATGTCGTAAATGCTGGTGGAAACCCAAGGCCCGATCAGCAATTGAATGGCGACACCGGAATTGCGCGTATAGCCGCCCATATTGGCAAGCGTGCGGACGCGAAGGCCGATCACCTTGCCCGCTGCATCCAGCGCCAATTCCGCCTTGCTTTCCGTATCGCGGCCATGCAGCGCGGCGAGGAAATCTTCCATCCGCTCTGCCGCCCAGCGCACCGGGCGACCAAGCCGCCGCGCGGCGAAGGCCACCACGGCATCTTCAGCGTAAAGCCCGGTTTTCATGCCAAACCCGCCGCCGACATCGCCCACCAACACGCGCACGCGATCGGTTGGGATATCCAGCACTTCCTTGCAAAGCTGATCCCGAAAGCCGGAGGGCATTTGCGTGCTCATGCGGATGGTGAAGCGATCACTCGCGCCATCATAATCCGCCAGCACCACGCGCGGTTCCATGGAAACCGGCGCCAGGCGCTGATTGACCAGATCAAGGGAAACCACATGCGCGGCAGATTTGAAGGCAGCATCCACCGCCGCCTGATCGCCATAACGGGTTTCGGCGACAATGTTATTGCCGGCGGCGGGCCAAAGCTGCGGCGCGCCGGGGGCGATGGCATCCCGCAACTTCGTCACGGCGGGCAATTCCTCGTAATCCACCATCACGGCTTCCGCCGCATCGCGCGCCGCGGCTGCGCTTTCGGCGATGATGGCGGCAACGGGTTCGCCAACGAAGCGCACCAGCCCTTGTGCCAAAATCGGGCGAGGCGGCGCGGCCAGATCAGACCCATCCGGGCGCTTGAAGGGCAGCGCAACGCCGAGGGGCTTCAGCCCGGCGGCGGCGACATCATCACCAGTCAGGATCGCCACCACCCCCGGCAGGACGCGGGCGGCGCTGGTATCAATCGAGGCAATGCGCGCATGGGCGTGGGGGGAGCGTAAAAACACCAGATGCGCCTGGCCCGGCAGGTTCTCATCATTGGTGAAGCGGCCCGCACCGGCCAGAAGCGGCCCATCTTCCAACCGCCGCACCGCCTGGCCACTGCCAAAGCGGCCCACCGTATCATTCATGCCATCCATCGCGCTGCACCCATTCATCCCGGCGGGCGGATTTGCCCCTGCCTTTTCAGGCTTTCATCTGCGACGGAAAGCACAGCGCATCAAGTCTCCCGCGCGCGCAGCATGATGAAGATTATGGAACATATCAGCACCGCGACCACAAAACTCATCAGCGCCGCGCCAATGCCGCCGATGCTGGCCGCAACACCGGAAGCCGCCTGCATGATGGCGGCGCCACCGAAAAAGGCGACATTCATGGCGGAAAGCGCGCGGCCCACGCGTTCCGGCGGCGTGGCGGCGCGCACCAGGGCGAAGCAGATCACCTGGGTTGAGATCAGCAGGCCAAACAGCACCAGAAGCATGGCATCCGTCGCCACCGGCCAGGAAAGCGCGCCACCCAGCACCATAAGGGCAATGGCAGCCACCGCACCAATATGCCCGCCCACCAGAATGCCGCCGCGATGCCGTTGATAGCGCCGTTCCAGCATACCGGCGAGCAAAGGCCCGATAATCAGCGCAACCGTGCAGAGCAACAGCACATGCCCCGCTTCCACGCGTGACAGCCCGCGTTCTTCCATCAGCCAGGGCCCACCCCACAAGCCGCGCACGCCAAGCACCACGGCGAAGGAGGTCCAGGCCAAGACAATCGGCGCGCGCAATGCGCGCGAAAAGCCAAGCCTGATCACATCGCGCGCATCATCACCAAGGCTGCGCCGTGCGGTAGAATCGGGCGGCGTTTCACGCACCACAAACGCCACCGACAAGGCCGCAAAAATCGCGAGCCCTGCACAGGCCAGAAAACCCGCGCGCCAGCCCGAATACTCGACCAGAAACGCCAGAGGGCTTGCCGAAATCACCATGCCCGTATTGCCCAAAGCCTGCACAATCCCGCCCCAAAGCCCGAAGCGCTGCGCCGGCATATTCTTGGCGGCATAGGTAATGGGGCACATCAACATGCCTGAACAGCCAATGCCCAAGACCATTTGCGCCATCAGCATGGACCAGGCGCTATCGGCATAGGCGCCCAGCACGGCGCCAATCGCAGCAATGGAAAGCAGGCAAAGCGCGGTGGGCTTCACGCCCCAGCGATCCAGCGCAACCCCCACGGGCAGCATCGCCAATGCAAAGGTGGCCGGAAAAGCGCCGGTCAAAGCAGCCAGCCCATCGGCGGTGACACCCAAATCACGTTGCAGCACATCAGCGGCAATCGCGGGCAGGGTGCGCACCGCATTGGAAAACACATGCCCCATCGTCAGCGCGATGATGGAAAGGGCGATCAAATTCATGGCATGCGGGCGATCATCAATTCCGGAACATCTTGCCCGGATTGAGAATGCCCTTGGGATCAAGCGTGGCCTTCAGGCTGCGCATGACGGCAAGCGCTTCCGCGCCATGTTCCTGTTCCAGAAATTCGCGCTTGCCAAGCCCGATGCCATGCTCACCGGAACAGGTGCCGCCAAATGCCAGACCTTGCGCCACAATTTCCCGGTCCAAGGCCCAGGCCTTTTCCAAGGCTGCCTGATCATTATCCGGGAACAGGATCAGGCAATGGAAATTGCCATCACCCACATGGCCGACAATGCAGCTTGTCTGCCCCGAAGCCTTGGCGGTTTCCTTCGCCTTCACCACCGCTTCCGCCAGGCGCGAGATTGGTACGCAAACATCCGTGGTAATGCCGCGATGGCCCGGCTTCAGTGCAATGGCCGCCCAATAGGCATCATGCCGCGCCTTCCAAAGCCTATTGCGCGCCTCGGCATCCGTTGCCGCTTCAAAACCGCTAGCGCCGAAATCCCGCGCCACCGCCTCCACCGCTTCCGCCTGTTCCACCACGCTGGCGGGCGAGCCATGGAATTCCAGAAATAGGGTTGTAGTGGCGGCGAAGCCTTCCAGCTTGGAATAGCGGATGCAGGCTTCCATCTGATCCTCATCCAGCAATTCAATCCGGGCCACGGGAATGCCGCTTTGCATCACGGTGCTGACGGTTTCCACCGCGGCGGCGAGTGTCGGGAATTGGCAGACGGCGGCGCTGATGCCTTCAGGGATGCCATGCAGGCGAAGCCGAATTTTGGTGATGACGCCAAGCGTGCCTTCCGATCCGATGAAAAGCCGCGTCAGATCATAGCCATTGGCGGCCTTGCGCGTGCGCCCGCCGGTTTGAATGACACGCCCATCCGCCAGCACCACTTCCAGCCCCAGCACGTTTTCGCGAATGGTGCCGTAGCGCACCGCATTGGTGCCGGAAGCGCGCGTGGCGCACATGCCGCCAATGCTGCAATGGCTGCCGGGATCGACGGGAAAGAATAGCCCTTCGGCGCGCAGAAAATCATTCAGCGCCTGGCGCGTGACGCCGGGTTCAATCAGGCAATCCATATCCTCAGAATTTAGCTCCAACACCGCCGTCATTTGCGACAGATCGAGCGATATGCCGCCGCGCACCGGATTGACATGCCCTTCCAGCGATGTGCCGGCGCCGAAGGGCACCACCGGCACGCCATGCTGATGACAAAGCGCCATGATGCGGCTCACCTCATCCGTGGTCTGCACGAAGGCCACCGCATCGGGCAGCGTCGGCGGCGTGGTGTCTTCCCCCCGGCTATGCAGTTCGCGCATCGCTTGGGCGGTGCTGAGCCTTTCACCCAGAAAGCCGCGGATGCTGGCAATGACCTGTTCTATGGCGGGGGCGCTGGCATTCATGGTGTTTCCTCATGCCGGCGGCTTGGGGCGCGCGGCGGGTTGCACTCTTTTTGCCGCTTGCGGCGCGGCGCGTCCATCCCCGCCCCATCTTCCCGCCCCCGGCTTTCTGGCCTAGCCTTCCTCTATCAGCGTCCCGAAGGAGGAAACAGGGCAATGCCGAATAAGGTCAAGCAGATGTGGAAGGCCGGCCAGGCCGTGGCCAATGGGTGGCTTGCCATCCCCAATGCCTTTTCGGCGGAAATGTTCGCCCAATCCGGCTGGGACAGCATAACCGTGGATATGCAGCATGGCGTGCAGGATTATCTTTCCTGCGTGGCGTGCTTCCAGGGCATGCACCCGCATCCCGTAACGCCCATGGTGCGCGTGCCGTGGAATGAGCCAGGCATCATCGGCAAGGTTTTGGATGCCGGCGCCTATGGCGTGATCTGCCCCATGGTGAATACGCCGGAAGAAGCCCGCGCTTTGGTCCAATATTGCAAATACCCGCCGCACGGCACGCGTTCCAATGGCCCGATCCGCGCCGGGCTTTATGGCGAAGGTGGTTCCTATCAAAAGACTGCGAATGACGAAATCCTCGTCATTCCCATGATCGAAACCAAGCAAGCGATTGAGAATATCGGTGCCATTCTGGATGTGCCGGGGATTGATGGCATTTATGTCGGGCCTTCGGATCTTTCCTTCTCCTACGGGATGGAGCCGAAGCTGGATGTGGAAGACCCCTTCATCCTGGGCATTTATGAAAAGCTGCTGGCGGAATGCGGCAAGCGCGGTATTTCTGCCGGCCTGCATTGCGGTTCGCCGGCCTATGCCAAGCGCATGATCAAGATGGGCTATAAGCTGGTGACCATTGCCAATGAAGTGGCCATCATGGTCAATGCCGCCAAGGCGATTGTGAAAGACATCAAATCCGCCTGAACCATGGAACGAAGCAGCTTTCGCTACTTCTTCCCCCTGAGTGTCCGCTACAATGAAGTGGATGCTCAGGGCATTGTCTTCAACGCGCATTACCTGACCTGGTATGATATGGCGGTATCCGCCTATATCCGTGCTGCCGGCTGGGATAATCGCGCTGAGGTCAAGGCAAGTGGCGCGGATTTTCACGTTGTGCGCGCCTTGGTCGAATACAAAGTCGGCATCGGCCATGATGAGGAATTGTCGATTGGCGTGCGCACCACGCGGATTGGCAATTCTTCCATCGCGTTCCAGCCAGCGATTTTTCATGCCGATGGCGAAAGGTTGCTCGCGACCGGTGAGATTGTCTGGGTCTGGACGGATCAGACAAGCAAGCGCCCCATCGCCGTGCCGGATCGGCTACGCGCGCTGCTGACGCGTTTTGATGGTGGGTGAAGCCTGCGGGCTTTTCAAGCGCGCCGGATGGGATAGGCTGCCATCCAAGGAAATGCCAAGGCGGATCAAGCGATGAACCATATGGCCAATAGCGCCCTGACCTCTGCCCGCGATGATGCGGCGCTGGTGGTGGGCTGGCTGGAACGCTTTGAAGCAGCCCTTGACGCGGGCGATCCGGCCAAGCTCGCCGCGCTATTTGCTCCCGAAAGCCATTGGCGTGATTTGCTTGCCTTCACCTGGAACATCACGCCGCATATGGGCGCTGATGACATCGCGGCGGCGCTGGCAAAGGCGCAGCCCGCGATTGGCGCGCATGGCTTTGCGCTCACTGAAACACGCACCCCGCCGCGCCGCGTGAAGCGGCTGGGCATTGAGGTGATCGAGGCGATCTTCCATTTCGAAACCCGCCTTGGCCGGGGCGATGGCGTGCTGCGCCTGCCGCTGGATAATCCCGCGCAAGCCTGGGTGCTGCTGACGACGCTTGAAGAACTCAAGGGTTTTGAGGAAAAAACCGGCAAGCGCCGGCCCAGCGGAGAAGCCTATTCGCGCAATTTCGGCGGCGATAATTGGCAGGATCAGCGCGACAAGGCGCAGGCCTTCGCGGGCCGAGACCCTGTGGTGCTGGTGATTGGCGCGGGGCAGGCCGGGCTTGGCATTGCCGCGCGGCTTGGCCAGCTTGGGCTGGATACGCTGGTTGTCGAAAAGCATGACCGCATCGGCGATAATTGGCGCAAGCGCTATCATTCACTCGCGCTGCATAACCAGGTGCATGTGAACCACCTGCCCTATATGCCCTTCCCGCCGACCTGGCCCAAATATATCCCGAAGGACATGCTGGCCAATTGGTTCGAACATTACGCCTGGGCGCTTGAGATCAATGTCTGGACCAGCACGGAATTCCTCGGCGGATCCTATGATGCCAAGGCCGGGCATTGGCGTGTGCGGCTACGTCGTGCGGATGGTTCAATCCGGGAAATGGCGCCGCGCCATGTAGTTTTTGCCAATGGCGTCAGCGGTATTCCGAAAGTGCCGCATTTGCCGGGGCTGGATGCCTTCAAGGGCGATGTGATCCATTCGCATAGCTTCACCAGCGGCGCGGCCTGGCGCGGCAAGCGGGCGCTGGTGCTCGGCACCGGCAATAGCGGGCATGATGTCGCGCAAGATCTGCACAGCCATGATGTCGCCACCAGCATCATCCAGCGCGGTTCCACCACGGTCGTCAGCATAGACCCAAGTGCGAAGATGAATTACGCGCTGTATGATGAAGGGCCTTCTTTGGAAGATTGTGATCTGATCGCGACTTCCGGCACGCCGCCGCTGATTATCCGCGGCTATCAAATGGCCGTGCAGCGCATGGCGGAATTGGACAAGGATCTGATCGCTGCCTTGAAGGCGCGCGGCTTCAAATATGATCTGGGCGAAGATGGCACCGGCCATCAGATGAAATATCGCCGGCGGGGTGGTGGCTACTATCTTGATGCAGGCTGTTCCGGCCTGATCATCAAGGGCGAGATCGGCCTGCTGCAGTTTGACGATATCGCGGAATTTGTCGCTGAAGGCGCAAAGATGAAGGATGGGCAGATCATTCCCGCTGATCTTCTGGTCCTCGCCACCGGCTATTACACGCAGCAGGAATTGGTGCGCCGCCTGATGGGTGATGAAATCGCCGATAAGGTGGGCCCCATTTGGGGCATGGGTGAGGATGGCGAATTGGCCAATATGTGGAAGCCCACCGCGCAGGAAGGGCTGTGGTTCATGGCCGGCAGCCTCGCGCAATGCCGCATCTACTCAAAGTATTTGGCGCTTCAGATCAAGGCGCGGGAAGAAGGCATGATCCCGCGCGGGGCAGATTTGAGCGGCTGATTCACCGCTTCGGCGATGCCGCCTACGCGGATCAGACGCTAAACCACTCCGCCCGGATCGCAATTCGCGCCGCAGAGTACAATGCCAATCCGCGCATCAGCAGGTGCGCGCCAGGCGCCAGACAGCAAGGCGGCGAGTGCAGCCGCACCGCCCGGTTCGGCAACGATGCGGAGCTTCTCCCATAACCAACGCCGCGCGGCGGTAATCGCCTCATCCGGCAAGGTCACGCATTCGGCGCGCGCGGCGCCTAGCACATCAAAGGCCAAGCGCCCGGCGCGGCGTGCGCCCAGGCTATCGGCGGCAATGCCACCCACCGGCACATCCACCGGCGCGCCGGCTTTTTGCGCCATGGTCAGCGTGGCGCAGGCCTCCGGTTCCACTACCACCAGCCCGGCGCGGCCTGCATACCAGGCGCCAATGCCGCCAAACAGGCCTCCTCCGCCGGTTGCGATCAGCACATGCGTCAGTTCCGGCGCATCCTGTTCCAATTCCAGCCCAATCGTGCCCTGGCCGGCCAGCACCTCGGCCTGGTCATAGGCATGAACCAGCATGGCCCTCGTTTCCGCCGCGCGGGCCTCGGACGCTATGCGCGCTTCCTCATAGCTTGCGCCACCCACGATCAGGCGCGCGCCGAAGCCTTCAATGCGCGCGCGCTTCACGGCGGGCGTCGGCGCGGGAACGAAAATTTCCGCCGGCACGCCAAGGCTTTGCGCGGCATAGGCCACCGCCGCGCCGTGATTGCCGCCGGATGCCGCAATCACCCCGGCCTTGGGCACCGCACCAGACAGAAGCCGGTTGAAGGCGCCGCGCGGTTTGAAGGACCCCGTTACTTGCAGGAATTCCAGCTTCAGCGTGACCGGGTGTTCCGTGCCCAATTCCCGAGGCGCCAGGCGCAGCACCGGCGTGCGGCGGATATGGGGGGCAATGCGCGCCATGGCGGCGCTGATGTCGCTGCGTTCAATCATTCGGGCAGGCTGCCTTGCCCGCGCCGCCTCGGCAAGCGCTTCCC
>JBIKXA010000277.1:0-2546 GCA_044356015.1 Roseomonas sp. | reverse complement strand
TGGTGGTGGTGGCGCAGCAGCTTTTTGTCTCGCTCGACCGCTTTCCACTGGCCGCCATTCCCTTCTTCATCCTGGCCGGAAATCTGATGGAAGTGGGCGGCATTTCGCGCCGGCTGGTGGAATTTGCACGCTCCATCGTGGGCGGCATCCAGGGCGGGCTGCCGGCGACTTGCGTGATCACCTGCATGATCTTCGCCGCGATCAGCGGCAGCAGTGTTGCGACCACCTTTGCCATTGGCGCCATCATGATCCCGGCCTTGGTGCGCGCAGGCTATCCGGTGCCCTTCGCCGCCGCCTTGCAGGCCACAGCCGCAGAATTGGGCGTGGTGATCCCGCCATCCATTCCGATGATCCTTTATGGTGTCACCACACAAACCTCGATCCCGGAGTTGTTCATTGCGGGCTTTGGGCCTGGCATCTTGATCGCGGTTTCCCTCATTGCGACCGTGTTGATCTGGTGCCGCGTGAAGGGCTGGGGCAAGCAGGATGGCGTTGGGCGTTTGCCTTTCTTCAAGGCCACGCGTCAGGCCGGTTTTGCGCTTTTCATGCCCTTCGTTGTCCTGGGTGGCATTTATGGCGGCGTCACAACACCAACCGAGGCGTCCGTCATTGCCGTGGTCTATGCGCTGATCGTCGGGATGTTCATTCATAAGGAAATCGCCTGGCGCGATCTTTTCCCGATCTTCAAGAAATCCGTCATCTCAAGCGCCGTGATCCTTTTCATCATCGCCTGTGCCGCCGTGTTTTCCTGGCTGCTCAATCGCCAAGGCGTGCCGGATGCGGCGGCGGAATGGATGGCAACATCCTTTGATAGCGCCAGCCTTTACCTTTTGGCGGTCAATCTGTTCCTTTTTGTTGTGGGCATGTTCGTTGAAGCATCCGCTTCCATCATCGTGCTGGCACCGATTTTCGCAGAAGCTGCGGAACGGCTTGGCATTGATCAGGTGCATTTCGGCACCATCATGGTGGTCAATCTGGCGCTTGGCATGATCACGCCGCCCTTCGGTGTGAACCTATTCGCGGCTGCACAGGTGGCGCGCTGCGGCCTTGATGAAATGATGCGCTATCTTGGTATCTTCATTGCCGTCATTTTCTCGGCACTTCTGGTCATTACCTATGTGCCCTGGATTACCTTGGCGCTGCCGCAACTTGTCTTCCGATGAGCCTCGGCACACCGGAGGCCTTGCGCCACCTCAGGCGCGATGCGGTGCTGAAGCGCGTTATTCGCCAGGTGGGTGACTGCACCTTGAAGCCGGCGCGCCGCCAACCCTATGAGGCTTTGGTGCGCGCCATCGCGCATCAACAGGTGCATGGGCGGGCGGCAGAAGCAATCCTTGGGCGCTTCATTGCGCTTTGCCCCGAGCTCGGCTTTCCAACACCGGAAGCGGTGCTGGCGCTGCCACCAGAAGCCATGCGCGGCGCCGGGCTTTCGGCCAATAAGGTGCTCGCCATTCGCGACATTGCGGAGAAGGCTGCGCTTGGCGTTATTCCCAATCGCACCGCGGCGCGCAGGCTTTCGGATGAGGTCTTGATCGAAAGGCTGGTGGCGCTGCGTGGTGTGGGGCGCTGGACGGTTGAGATGCTGCTGATCTTCACCCTTGGTCGCGCCGATATTCTGCCCGTGGATGATTTCGGGGTGCGGGAAGGCTATCGCGTGGCTGCGGGGCTGCCGGACCAGCCAAAGCCGAAAGCGCTCGCTGAAATCGGCGAGGCCTGGGCGCCCTATCGCACCACCGCGGCCTGGTATTTGTGGCGCGCAGCGGATTTGGCGAAGGAAGGCGGCTTCAAGGCGCCGGCGGCGATTTAGAGCAGATCGCGTTCAGATGGAATCATCTGGACGCGTGAAGATGCTCGAAAAACAAAGCTCTAGAGCGGGTTGCGTGAACCCATGTGAACGCAACATGCTCTAGCAGGCTGCTGAAATTCATAACCGGATGCTCCCAGACCTGATGCGCCATCGTCGCCTTTGGTGAAGAGCAAGGCGTTGCCATGACGCGATGGCAGGTTCCTTCTCGGGCCATATTGATCTTGAAAAGCGGGGGCGCGGAGACCGCCGGTTGCGTATCATTCACGGCCTGATGGATCGCGCGCTGATTGATCTTTCCTCAGCCTTTGACGCGCTCAACCCACCAAGCTGTTTCGCTGGTTTGTCGGTCTCGGCTTTGATGACCCGGTATGGGACGCAGAGCCCTTCACCACAAAACGCGACCGCCAGCAGCAAAAGCTTCCCGCCGAAGGATGGCTCCGGCCCGCCGCCTGATAGAACCCCATCCTGACCGACTGCGGAAGGTTTCATGGGTCGGCGACAAAGGCTTGTCCATGCGGCCAGGAGCCTGACACGAGCAGCCACATCGGACGTCAAGAACCGGGGCGCGTCTCCGCTTGGCCAGCTGGTGTGGCACGTTGCCATATCCGCTGGGGTGTGAAGCCGATGCTTGACACCCCAGAACGAGGCTTCGCCACTGTGCTGATCACCGGTCGGATCGTGCCGGTCCCCACCATGATGGCATGCCGACCGGCTGCGTTATCCGCGCGCTTCAGTGCAT
>JBIKXA010000021.1:0-29640 GCA_044356015.1 Roseomonas sp. | reverse complement strand
CTGCGGTCAGCAGTAGGTCGGGTTCGATGAAATCGGCGCCCTGCCGGATGGCAAGGCGATAAGCCTCCATCGTGTGTTCGGGCAAGTATTGGCTGGCACCGCGATGGGCGATGACCAGAGGGCGCTCTCTGGCCGATTGGGCCGCAGCGTTGCAGGTGAGTGCGACGAACAGAGCCAGGGTGAAGCTGGAGAGATGAGACGGCATGGCGCTTTCTATGCTCTGTTCCGGTCCTAGGCGTTGATGGAAAGTCTAGACCGGCGCATGCGCCCGAGACAATTGCCGCTGCGCGTCGCTGGGGTGCCGATAAGCGGCGCAGCTCACGACAATGGGCAGCCTGTCTGTTGTATCCATTCCACGGGAAACACCTCCAGCAGCGCGGGCAACGTCACCCCCTCCGGCTACCGCCCCGCCAGTATCGCCTCGACCATTTCTGACGTCGGACAAAGCAGAGTACTCGCCGTTCGACTGGAGACATTCAGGTGGGCACGTCACCTCCGTTATTCAAATCACCGATTTGATCCCATAGGTGCTGACGGTGGACAGGCTGAGAGCATATTTGCGGAAGGGGAAGTGGCGTAGGAAAGGGAACCGAAAAGGCGAAACTCTCTGACCCATTCTTCTCAATAATTTCAATACGTTATTCTCAGCCAATCCCTCACCGGACGATGCGGATCTTGTCCTTGGTGGAACGGTGCTTGCGCGTGGCACGGCGAATATCGCGCACGTGCTTTTCGGCTTGAACCCGCTTCGGCAGCACGACGAATTTCTAGCCTATCTTCACTCTGCTTGGGCTTACGATGAGCCAGAAATCCTCCGTAACTCAAATCGCCAGTTTGGTCCCACAGGCGCTGACGCTGGGCAGCGATTCACCGATCCAGCGCATTAAACGCCAGAGCGGCAACCGAAACCGTGCGAGAGGCGTAGTAGAGCGTCCCCCGGCTGATGCCGGCGCCTTGGCGCATGGCGTGGTACGGACGCTGCGTTCTTCTTGGTATTCCTGAACCGCTCTGGGCTTTGTGGGGGGATCACTTCCGAACAGGATGAACCGCGCAAAATCCTTGCGCTTCATCAGCCATTGTCACAAGCCTGTCATGCATTCCTGATATCTCAGCCGTTATGGCTCCCTACCACGCCAAAGAAGGCTCCCTTTCAGCCTATGTCATCACCGCCACCTGGACCTCAGCCGCAGCGGATACGGCCGGGGCCATGCGCGCAAGGCTGACCACGCGTGAGATCGCCTTGGCAGACCCGATCTTCATCATCGGGCAGGAGGGCGCCTTGGTCGGAGCCGTGCGGCTCATCGCCCTGCTGCGCGCACCGGCAGAGACATTGATGCAGGCCCTGATTGAAGCTCCCTGGCCGACCGTTGCGCTCACCACCACCCGTGAGGAGGCCGCAAGCCTTGCCATCCGCCATGAGGCGCCAGCTTTGGCGGTGCTCGATCATGATGGCCTATTTGTGGGCGCAGTGAGCGCGACCTCGGTCATGGCCATTCTGCGGGATGAACATCTCGAGGATCTGCATCACATGGTGGGCATCCTCGGGCGCAGTGATGCGGCGAAGGCGGCCTTGACCGCCCCGCCTTACCGGCGCGCCCTTTATCGGCTGCCTTGGTTGCTGGTTGGTCTCGCGGGCTCGGCAGCTGCGACGGCACTAATGGCTGGGGCCGAGGCGCAGCTCTCCGCCCATATCGCGGTGGCCTTCTTCATCCCGGCGATCATCTATCTGGCGGATGCCATTGGCACCCAGGCCGAAGCGGTCGCGGTGCGCGGCTTATCCCTGACCGATGGCGGGCCGCTGCGGCTTTTATTAGGGGAACTTGGTACCGGCGCCCTGCTTGGCCTGGTGCTCGCGGTGCTCTCCTTCGCGGCCATTTATGCCATCTTTGATGAAGCGCGCCTGGCTGTTGCGGTGGCTTCGGCCTTGTTCATCGCGGGCACGGTCGCGACTGGCATTGGGTTTCTGCTGCCTTGGGTATTCCAGCGCTACGGGCTGGACCCGGCCCTGGCTGCCGGGCCCTTGGCGACGGTGCTGCAGGATGTGCTGTCCCTGGCGGTCTACCTCGCCATGGTCAGCCTGTTGCTTACATGAAACAGCAGCGCACCCGGCCATGCCTTCCAGGCCCCGCAGGCAGCGTCAGGATCGCCCATGCCTTGCCGGGGCGCTATCGGCTTGCGGATCAGCGCTTGCGCGGCGCGCCTGATCTTGCCGCGGCTGCTGGCTTGGCGCTGCTCGGTGTCCCTGGGGTGCAAAAGGCGAAAGCCTCGGCCATCACGGGGACCGCGCTGGTCCATTCTGCGCCATGGGTGGCGCCGGCGCGGCTTGCCGCAGTCTTGGGTGCGGCCCTTGGTGATCCGCCTCGCGCAAGAAGTCTATCCGCTGCCGCCCCAGCCGCGCCCAATGATGCGCCACATGCGTGGCATGCCATGGCCGCCGCTGCGGCGGCCAGCGCACTCGGCTGTTCGGTCAAGCGTGGCCTGCCACCCGTTGAAGCCGCAGCAAGGCTCGCCGCCGGCGGCCCCAATCTGCTGGCAAGGGCAGAGGCGCGGTCGGTCAGCGCGATCTTTGCCGAACAGCTTACCTCGGTGCCTGTCGCCTTATTGGGCGCCTCGGCGGTGGTTTCCATCGCGACCGGCGGGCTTGCCGATGCGGCCGCCATCGGCGCTGTAGTGCTGCTCAATGCCGGCATTGCAACAGCGACGGAACGCTCTGCTGAAAGGACGATACGCAGCCTTTCGGATACCACCCCCGCACCGGTTCCGGTCATCCGCGGGGCCAGGAAAATGCTGCTGCCGGTGGCTGGCCTTGTTCCGGGCGACCTTATTATTCTTGAACCAGGTATTCTGGTCCCGGCAGATGCTCGGTTGATCATTTCGCGGGATCTCACCATCAATGAAAGCGCCCTGACCGGCGAAAGCCTGCCCGTTGGGAAGGACGCCATGGCAGAGGTGCCGGTGGAAGCGCCGCTGGCGGAACGCCGCAGCATGGTCTTTCGCGGCACCGGCGTCACAGGCGGGTCCGGCCTTGCCATAGTCACGGCCACCGGAGCCGCGACCGAAATCGGCCGCATTCAGGCCCTGTTGAGTGACGTGCGTCCGCCGCAGACGCCGATCGAACGCCAGCTTGGCGATGTTGGGCGGGATTTGGTGCTGGTGAATGGCCTGATCTGCGCCGCCGTTGGTGGCATTGGGCTTTTGCGTGGCCAGGCTTGGCCGGAAGTTCTGCGCGGAGCCATCAGCCTTGCCGTGGCTGCCGTACCGGAAGGCCTGCCCGCCGTTGCGACCACCACACTCGCGCTGGGCATTCAGGACATGCGCGCGAAGCAGATTCTGGTCCGGCGCCTGGACGCGGTGGAAACCCTGGGGGCGGTTGAAGTCGTCTGTCTGGACAAGACCGGGACCCTGACCACGAACCGCATGGCGACAACGGCGCTGCATTTGGATGATGCGCTTCTGTCGCCCGCCGCGCTTGAAGGCAAGCGCCGGGACGTGGCACGCGCCCTTCTTGAGACCGCAACGCTGTGCAGCGATGTTGAGGCGACAGATGAGGGGCTCATCGGGTCATCCACGGAAACCGCCCTGGTGCGTGCGGCGCAGATGCTGGGCGTTGATCTTGCGGCCCTGCATCGGCTTTGGCCGCGCCAACAGGCGGTGCCGCGTGCAGAAGGCCGCAAGCGCATGGCGACCCTGCACAAGGCGGGCAAACGTTCCCTGCTGGCCGTGAAGGGCGATCCGGCCGAGGTGCTGGCCTTGTGCAGCTCAAGGCTGACCAGCGCCGGTGACGTGCCCATGGATGGCGCGGCACGCAAGGCCATCATCGCCGCCAATGACCGCATGGCGGGGCAGGCCTTGCGGGTGCTGGGCATTGCCCGACGCGAGGGCGGCGGCGACCCTCAGCACGAGGCGGGGCTCACTTGGCTTGGTCTTGCCGGGCTTGCCGATCCGCTCCGCCCTGGTGCCGGCGCGGCGATTGGGGCGCTGCATGATGCGGGCATCCGCACCATGATGATCACGGGCGATCAAAGCGCAACAGCCTATGCCATCGCCAAGGAACTGGGCTTGGCCCAGGATGATGAGGTGCATGTGCTGGAAGCCGGCGCCTTGCGCGACCTGCCGCCCGAAGCCTTGGCGGCGCTGGCCCCGCAAGCCGATGTCTTCGCCCGCGTCAGCCCAACCAATAAGCTGCAGATCGTGCGCGCACTGCAAGCAAAGGGCCAGATCATCGCCATGACGGGCGATGGGATCAATGACGGGCCGGCGCTGCGCGCCGCCGATATCGGCATTGCCATGGGCGCCGAGGGCACTGATGTTGCCCGTGAAGTGGCGGATATTGTGCTTGGCCATGATGAGCTTGCCGGCCTGCTGGATGCCATTGCCCTTGGGCGTGCGACCTATGCGAATATTCGCAAGGTGTTGCGGTATTTGGTGGGCACCAATGCTTCGGAAACCATGCTGATGCTTGGCGCGGCACTGGCTGGCCTGCCGGCGCCGCTGACACCGATGCAATTGCTCTGGCTTAATCTTGTCTCCGATCCGTTGCCCGCCTTGGCGCTTGGGCTGGAAGCGCCGGAGCCGGATGTGCTTGAACAAATGCCGCATGATGCCCGCGCGCCCATTCTTGGGCCAGCCGATTTTCGGCGCTTGCTGCGCGAAGGCGCGGTGATTGGGGCGGCGGCCTTCGCAGCCGGTTTTGCGGCCCCGCCAGCCGCAACCTTCCACGGGCTGACCCTGGCACAATTGACCCATGCTTTCCTGTGCCGATCAGAAACTCATGGCCTTTTTGATGCGCATAGGCCGCCCGGCAATCGCAAGCTTTACGCCGCCCTTGGCCTTTGCCTGGCGTTGCAGGGTGGGGCGCAAATGATTGGCCCATTGCGGCGCCTTCTGGGCCTTGGTCCGCTCGGCCCTGCCGGTTATGCGGCCATGTTGACCATGGCGCTTGTCCCGCTACTGGTGAATGGCCTTCTTTCATCCCCTGATCAAACGCATCACAAGGAGAATCAGGATGCGTGATGGCGTTATCCTCACATCGGAATCAGTAACTCCTGGCCACCCTGACAAGCTTTGCGACCGGATCAGCGATGCCGCAGTCGATGCCTTTCTGCAACAGGATGCAGCGGCGCGGGTTGTGGTGGAATGTGCCGTGGCGACCGGCATTGTCTTCATCGCCGCGCGCTTCGCGGCAGAGGCGGTGGTTGATCTGCCATCATTGGCGCGCGGCGTGATCGCCGATGCGGGTTATGTCGGGCAAGGCTTTGATGCGCGCACCTGTTCCATTCTGACCAGTATTTCTGAAATGCCGCAAAAGCCCATGACGCAGCACGCCGGGCGCACCGATACGCCAATGAACACCGACCAGGATCAGCTTGCTGGGAATGATTTCGCAGCAAGCGGCGCGACTGAACAGGCCAATGTCTTCGGCTACGCCACGGATGAGACAGCAAGCCTGATGCCGGCGCCCTTGGTGATTGCGCATCGCCTGGCACGCGCGCTGGATGCAGCCAGGGCAGCGCTGCCTTGGCTTGCACCGGATGGCAAGACTCAGGCGGGCGTCTTTTATGATGATGGGCGCGCCATGGAATTGGCGAGCCTGGCGCTGACGGTGGCAACCTTGCCGCAGGCACCCAAGGCAAAGGAAATGAAGGATGCCTTGCACGATCATGTGATTGCACCAGCGCTTGCGGATGGCGCCTTGGCCCTTTCATCACGGACGGAAATTCATGTGAATGATGGACATGCCTTCGCCATTGGTGGTCCATCGCGCCATGCCGGCCTGACCGGACGTAAGAACGGCATTGATACCTACGGCGAAGCCGCGCGGCAGTCAGGTGCAGCACTTTCGGGCAAGGACCCGTCCCGGATTGATCGTATTGGTGCCTATGCCGCGCGCCATGCGGCGAAATGTATTGTTGCAGCCGGGCTGGCGCGGCGCTGCGAGGTGCATCTTGGCTATGTCATCGGCCATGCCCAGCCGGTCAGCGTTGCCGTTGAATGTTTCGGGACTGCGCGCATATCGGAACACGATATCGCCCGGCGTATGGCAGCAAGTTTCGATTTCAGCCCAAATGCCATTGAGCGGCGCTTCAAGCTTCGTGAGCGCGCGCGGGATGCCAGGGATGGCGGCTTTTTCCAGCGCCTTGCGGTCTATGGGCATATGGGCCGCGAGGAGCTTGGCGTGGCATGGGAGGACACAAGTGAAGCGGCGCTGCTGCGATAGATAACGTCTTGCTTGCAGGAGCGCTTTTTTTACCACGATTTCCAAGATAGGAAAAGCAATCTGATGATTCTATCAGATGCCGCAGGGCCCTAAAGCACGTTGAATTCGCATGGGTTCACGCAACCCGCTCAATGTTGTGGTTTTTCGAGCATCTTCACGCGTTCAGATTCGCCATCTGAACGCGATATGCTCTAAAGCGACACGATCATCCGCCAGGAAAGCAAACGCTTGACCTCACTGCGCGGCAGCATCACGGCGATCTTTCGCCCATCCACAGCTGACAGCATGACGGTCACAAGCGCCGGGTCATCGGTTGAAACCGTCACCTCATCGAATTCATGCGTCGCCTTGTTGCGTCCAAGTGACAGCATGACGGTGGCCGCAACCCTTGAAGTCGCTTGAGAGGAGGCGTCTTCCTCTGATTTTTTGACCATCGAGTTTTTACCCTTGCATTCTTCACAGGCGCAACGCTACCTTGGCCAAGATGTTTTTCCAACCTGAAACGACGCGCTAGACCTTAGTGTTTTCCAATACGCGTCTATGAACTTTGTGTGAATTCTTGGCTTCAGGATCAGAAACGGAACCATCTTCATGCCACCCTTCGTTTTTTTTCTTGCTGGTATCGCCGCTGGCACGGGCGCCGCCTTGCTTGCGCCGACGCTGGCGCCCGAGGCTTCGCGCAATCTTCGCCCAGTATTGCGTGCAGGCCTAAAGCTTGCCGTCTCGGCTGGCATGGCAATGCGCAGCGCCGCGGCGGAGGCCATGGAATCCGTCGAGGATCTCTATGCCGAGGCTGCGGCCGAATTGGCCGAGGAAGCCGCCCCACCAGCACCGCCGCCGTCGCCGGCACCGCGAAGCCCGACGCGCCGTTCAGGTGGCGCGCGCAAGGTGAGGACGGGCGCAGTTGCAAAAAATGCCTGATATTCCGCGCGCGCTGATTGTTTCATCTCTCGCTGGCCGCATGCGTCTCCGTCTTCCGGAACATCAGCATGATGCGGCGTTTTTTCGTCTCCTTGGTCAGGCTGTGCTGATGCTCCCTGGTGTGACGGCAAGTTCAACAAACGCCCTGACAGCAGGCGTACTGATCCGCTTTCGCGGCCCGCCTGAGGCATTGCTTGCTGCCGCGGCGAAGGAAGGCGTCTTTTGTGCCGATACGCCAGTGTCGCCGCTTGGGCAAAATAGCGCGGCGCAGCTGGCGCCCTTGGGAGCAGCCGCCCTGGCGCTTATGGCCATGCTGCAAGCCGCGCGCGGCTCCATCCTGCCCCCGGCCGCCACCCTGATCTGGTATGCGGCCAGCCTGATCTTGGCTGCGCCCAGGACGAAAGCGGGAGAGTAACTCCCAAGGCTTTCATCCGTGTGTTTGGGTGCCTTTCGGCATAAACGGCCTGGGACGCCGCTTTGTCGTATCAGTAAGGTGCATAGAGTTTTATTGTGTAAAACACAAAGAAGCGCTCCTTAAAGACGTCATTCAAGTTTCATGCTTCGGTCATCACCAGGCTGCGCCCATCGGTCTATCACAATTCCATCAAGGTTGGAGTTGCCAATGTCCGATCTCCCAATTGATCCACTGCCCAAGATTTGGAATCCTGATGATCGCATCGGCGATATGCTCAAAGGCAAGCGCGGGCTGATTGTTGGCATCGCCAATGAAAGCTCAATCGCCTTTGGTTGCGCTGCCAAGCTGCGCGCCTTTGGCGCTGAACTCGCGGTGACATGGCTGAATGACAAGGCCGAGCGGTTTGTTCGCCCGCTTGCCGAGCAATTGCAGGCTTCCATCATGATGCCGCTTGATGTCGAAGCGCCCGGCGCGCTGGAGGCGGTTTTCGCGCGCATCGAGGAACAATGGGGCCGGCTTGATTTCGTCATTCATTCCATTGCCTTCGCGCCGCGTGAGGATTTGCATGGCCGCGTGGTGGATTGCTCGGCTGAGGGCTTCAGCCAAGCCATGCGGGTTTCCGCCTGGTCCTTCCTGCGCATGGCCAAGCTTGCGGAACCGCTGATGCAGGATGGCGGTGTTCTGATCACCATGAGCTATTACGGCGCCGATAAGGTGGTTGGAAATTACAACATGATGGGCCCGGTGAAGGCTGCGTTGGAAGCTTCAGTGCGTTACGCCGCCGCTGAACTCGGCCCGCGCCATATTCGTGTTTTCGCCGTCTCACCAGGTCCGCTCAAGACACGCGCGGCAAGCGGCATCGCCCATTTCGATGAATTGGTGGATATGGCGCAATCACGTGCACCGGCGCAGCGCCTGGTGGATATCGCCGAGGTCGGGCGTGTTGTCGCCTTTCTTGTCGGTGGTGCTTCTTCCGGCATGACGGGCGATACGATTTATGTTGATGGCGGCCTGCATATCATGGCCTGAAGGGGTGACGCATGCACAGGAAAGCTATATCCCCCGCCGAGGCTGCCGCGCTGATCACTGATGGATCAAGCGTCATGTTTGGCGGCTTCATGGGGGTGGGTACACCAACGCGCATCGTTGATGCGCTGGTGGAACGCGGTGCGCGGGACCTCACGATCATCGGCAATGATACGGCAAGGCCGGGTCTTGCTATTGGCAAGCTGATTGATGCCGGCTGCGTCGCCAAATGCATCGTCAGCCATATCGGCACCAATCCGGTCACCCAGAAGAAGATGATCGCCGGCGAAATCACGGTGGATCTGGTGCCGCAAGGCACACTCGCCGAACGCATCCGCGCTGCTGGTGCGGGGCTTGGCGGCGTGCTTACGCCAACCGGTGTCGGCACCAGGGTCGATGAGGGCAAACAGGTCATTGCGCTGGACGGCCAGGATTTCCTGCTGGAACGCGCCTTGCCCGCGGATGTCGCGATCATCCTGGCGCATGAGGCTGATTACAATTTCAACCTGACCTACAGGCTGACGGCGACGAATTTCAATCCTGTGATGGCACTGGCCGCCAAGCTGGTGATCGCCGAGGCCGGCGAGATTGTGCCTGTTGGTGTGATACCGCCGGATGCCGTCCGCACGCCTGGCGTATTGGTCACGCATCTGGTGGAGCGCCCCCGATGAGCATGGAAGCCAAGGAAATCATTGCGCGGCGCGTCGCACTTGAATTGCGCGACAATACGCTCGTCAATCTGGGCATCGGCTTGCCGACCTTGGTCGCGCGCTACATTCCCGCGGGCATCAGGGTTCATTTCCAAAGCGAAAACGGGATCATTGGCTTTGGCGCGCCGCCGCCCGAAGGTATGGAAGACCCCAATCTGACCGATGCGGGGGGCGGCTTCATTTCTGCCATGCCGGGCGCGGCATCCTTCGACAGCGCCATGAGCTTCATGCTGATCCGCGGTGGGCATCTTGACATGACGGTGCTTGGCGGTTTGCAGGTGGATGCGCAGGGGCAACTGGCCAATTGGATGGTGCCCGGCAAGCTTGTGCCGGGCATGGGCGGTGCCATGGATTTGGTGGCCGGCGCGCGCCGCGTGGTGGTGGCAATGCAGCACGCGGCCAAAGGTGAGAGCAAGATCGTACCGGAATTGACGCTGCCGCCCACCTCGGCAAGGCCGGTAACGCTGGTGGTTACCGATCTTGCGGTACTTGAGCCCACGACAAGGGGATTGGTCCTGAAGGAGCGCGCCCCTGGCGTGAGCGTGGAAACCGTATTGGCCGCCACTGCCGCGCCGCTGATCATCCTCGACGATATTCCTGAAATGGCCCTGACCTCTTGACATTGGGAGAATGCCCATGCCGCCCTCCGATCTGATCGGCCATAGCTATGACGCGCTTTCCATCGGCCAGAGCGCAAGCCTTGAACGCATCTGCCAGGATAATGATCTTATTGTCTTTGCCCATGCCTCCGGCAATCTCAATCCTCGGCATTTGCCGGGCCTGGCCGAAAAGGTAACCGGCGAAAAACCGGTGGCCCCCGCCATGTGGGGTGGTTCGCTTTTCTCCGCGCTGCTTGGCAATGTATTGCCGGGCCCGGGAACGGCCTATCTTCAGCAGACTCTCAATTTTCACAACCGCGTCTATCCGGGCGATGTGCTGACCGCGACCGTGACCGTGCGCGACAAGCGCGCGGATCGGCGCGTTGATCTTGAATGTCGGCTGACCCGCAGCGATGGAACCTTGATTGCCGATGGCATGGCCGAGGTAAAGGCGCCTGCCACGGGCATCAGGGCCGATGACGTCACGCTGCCGGAACTTGCGCTGCAAAAACGCGGCAAGTTTGCACGTCTTCTCGCCCTGTGTGACGGCGTGCCCCCAATGCCGACCGCTGTGGTCGCGCCAACGGATCATAACGCCCTTGGTGGCGCATGGGAGGCGATGAAGGCCGGGTTGATCGATCCCATTCTGATCGGGCCAGAGGCGCAGATCCGCACGACGGCTGAGGCGATCGGCTGGGACCTTGCCGATATACGCATTGTGGCAACGCCTGATGACCATGTTGCGGCGGCGCGCGCGGTTGCGCTGATTCACGAAGGCAGCGCCGCCGCCGTGATGAAGGGCAATATCCATTCTGATGAAGTGCTGAAGCATGTCACGAAGGGCGATGGCGGTCTGCGTGCCGGGCGGCGGATCAGCCATGTCTTTGTGCTGGATGTTCCTGGTCGTGAAGGACCATTGCTGATTACCGACGCTGCCATCAATATCGCCCCTGACCTGATGACCAAGGCCGATATCATCCAAAATGCCATTGATCTGGCGCGCGCGATTGGTCTTGATGAGCCGCGCGTTGGCCTTCTTTCCGCTGTGGAAACCGTCAATCCCGCCATACCCTCAACGCTTGATGCGGCCATCCTGTCGAAAATGGCGGAACGCGGCCAGATCAAGGGGGGCATTGTGGACGGCCCGCTGGCCATGGATAATGCCGTGGACATTGAAGCGGCAAAAACCAAGGGCATCGCCGGCATGGTGGCCGGCCATGCGGATGTGCTGGTCGTGCCCAATCTTGAAGCCGGCAATATGCTGGCAAAGCAACTTGTATTCCTGTCCGATGCCGATACGGGTGGTTTGGTTGTGGGTGCCAAGGCGCCGGTGATGTTGACCAGCCGTGCCGATGATGAAAATGCGCGCCTGATGTCGGCGGTCTTGGCTGTGCTCTACAGCCATTGGCGGCGCACAGGCGAAAGCCTGGCTTCCACCGCCGTCTGAGGCAACGGGGGTTTGAGCCCCGCTCTGGGGCGTCACACCTGTTCGTGCATGGAGAAGATCATGAACGGCATTATCTTGGTCCTGAATGCAGGGTCATCTTCCCTGAAATTCGCTACCTATGAAGCTATGGGCACTTCGCTGGCGCAGCTTCATGCCGGGCAGGTTGAGGGTATTGGTGCAATACCGCATTTCGTGGCGCGGGATTCCAATGGCGCCAGGATCGCCGATGAGCTTTGGCCGGATGGCGGCGCACCCGCTGATCACGCGGCAGCGCTCCATGTCATTATCGCCTGGCTTGAAGGGCGGTTGCCGGGGCCGGTTGTGGCGATCGGGCATCGTGTTGTGCATGGCGGGCCGGATTTTGCGGCACCCATGCTGATTGATCTTGGTGTCATGGCGGAATTGCAGGCGCTTATTCCCCTGGCACCGCTGCATCAGCCGCATAATCTTGCCGGCATCACGGCTGCTGCGAAGCGCTTTCGGGGTGTGCCGCAGGTCGCCTGTTTTGATACGGCCTTTCACCGCACGCAGCCCTTTGTCGCCGATACCTATGGCCTGCCGCCGCAATATCACGCGCAAGGCATTCGCCGCTTCGGCTTCCATGGCCTTTCCTATGAATACATTGCGCGGCGTATCGCCGCCGAGGATCCTGCCCTTGCCAAGGGCCGACTGGTGGTTGCGCATCTTGGCAATGGCTCATCACTCTGCGCCATCGCCAATGGCCGCGCCCAGGCGAGCAGCATGGGCTTTACCGCAGTGGATGGTGTTCCCATGGGCACGCGCTGCGGCCAGCTTGATCCCGGTGTTGTGCTGCACATGCTGGATAGTCTTGGGATGACAACGGCTGAAATTACAAAGCTGATCTACAGCCATAGCGGCTTGAAGGGCATGTCCGGCATTTCCCATGATGTGCGCGAAATTGAGGCCGCAGGCACCGCTGCAGCCGAAGGTGCGCTTGATTATTTCGCCTATCGCGTGCGGCGCGAAATCGCCGCCCTTGCCGCAGCCATGGGCGGCATTGATGGCTTGGTTTTCACCGCCGGCATTGGCGAGAATGCGCGCGCGCTCAGGGCACGTATCTGCGATGGCCTTGGCTTTCTTGGCGTTATTCTGGACCCCGCGCTGAACAGCGCCAATGCGCCGGAAATCTCATCGGTGGATGCGAAGCTGCGCGTCTTGGTCCGCCGCACGGATGAAGAACGCATGATCGCGGAACATACCATGGCGGTTGCCCTTGGCGGGTAGCAATCCTGGCCTTGATGGGCCATTCCCATGATTGAACCCGAACGGCTTGAGATCCTTGCTGCCCGTGAACGGCATCTCCTCACGCGTCGGCAGGGACCGCCAGATGTATGCGGCGCCGTAGAAGCGGCCCTGGCGCAACTCCCCGCCGTTGCGCTAACGCCTGAAATCGCTTCTGCTGGCCAGGCGATAGCCCAGGCGGTGGAACGCCATGGGGCTTCCTTTCCACCCGGCGCCGAGCCCGCCTATCACGATCGGCATCATCAGGCTGAAGCAATCCTTGCCGCTGGCTGGCTTGGTGCTGCTGCAATGGATGCGGGCGTGATCTCCGGGCATGAGGCCACCTTGCTCATCCTGGCCATGGCCGGCCATGACCTGCTGCATGATGGCACGCTGGGTGATGCGGTGGGCGCGCTGGAAAAGCGTTCGGCAGCGTTCACAGATGCGCTGATCATCCATCTTCCCTTGGCGGACAGGGCGGAGATTACGCGCCTCATCATGGCAACAGTGCCTGAGGCGTCGGTGCAAGACCTGCCCGCAAGGCTTGCCCGCGAAGCAGATCTTTTCGCGAGCTTGACGCCCGGGCTTGGTTGGCGCCTGAGCCATGCCCTGGCGGCGGAGATGGCAGCTGCCGGACTGCCAGGTGGCGCCGCCATCGCCAGCCATGCGGGTCGCGTGGCGCTGCTGAACAGGCTGCCGGAAATGACGCTGCCTGCCCAAGCGCTTGGCCTGGCGGCGGGGCGCGCGGTGCAATTGGCCGCGCTGCGCCGCGCCGGCGGGGATGGCTGCGCGGAGATTGCCGCCGGAAATCTTGATGCCATGCCATCAGCGGAAAATGCGCGCCTCTGGCAGGAGGCACTGGTCGCGCTTGGCTGGCCGGAGCCCTCCGCGTGACGCGCCCCCTGCGCATCAGTTTCGCCATCACCATCCTGACGGCCTTCACCCTTGTTTTCGTGCTGGCCCTTGGGGCGGTGGTGCTTGGGTATCGGCAAACCGGGGCAAGCGCCGCTTTGGCCGCGGCAGAACGAAGCTTGGCGCAAGCGGCTGACACGGCAGCAGCCAGCACCCGCGCCCTGATCCGGCCAGTCATGGCGCTTTCCGCCGTGCTGCCTGAATTCGCCCCGCTCACCGAAGGTCTCAACCCAGCCGCGAGCGATACCGCTGCGATGCTTGCCTTGCTCATTCATGAACCCGCCATTCAAATCATTTCGGTGGGTCTGCCGGATGGCACATTGCGCCAGGTGATGCGCTATGCCGCGTTGACGGAGGAACATGGCGAAGGCGCACCCACGCAAAGCGCCTTCGCCTTGCGTGAAGCCATACCAGGACAGGCAAGCGAGAATTGGTATTTTCTTGATGCCGGCTTGCAACCGCTTGGGGTGCTTGAACGCAATGCACGCAGCTTTCTGCCAGGGCAGACGCCATGGTATTTGCAGGCAAGTGATGCTGCTGTGCATGTTTCCACGCTTTATGATCTGCCGTTGCTGGGCCGACCCGGCATTTCGGTAAGCCGCCGCGTGCCTGGCTCGGGCGCGGTTGTGGCCTTGGATATGACACTTGATGGGCTGGTGGCGTTTCTGGCCCATCTGCGCACCACCCCGGCCAGTGTGCTTTTCCTGTTCACCCAGGACGGCATTATGCTCGCGCATCAGCGGCCGGAACTTGCCGCAGAGCGCTTGGCGGATGGTCGCACCGCCTGGACAACGCTCATGGCAAGCCCCGATCCGCTTATTCAAACGATTTGGCGGGAATATGCACAAGGCGCGCTGCGCGTCGGGCAGACGGCGCGGCTATTGCCGGACACAAGGCTTGGGCCGCAGCGCGCGGACAACCGAATCAGTCTCGCTCCCATCGAAACCATGCTGGTACGGCTTGAATCAGTCGCGGAACTCGCCGGGCCTGGGATGCTGGTGGCTGTGGCCGCCCCGGTCGCCGATTTCACGCGGCCCCTGGATATCGCACTGAGTGAGGGCACGACCTGGGCGCTTTTGGCCCTGCTGCTTGGCCTTGCCGGCATTGGCATGCTTGCCTGGCGCATATCTCGCCCCTTGTCGCAATTGGCGCAAGAGGCAGATGCGATAGCCCGGCTTGACCTGGCCGCGCCCATTCCGGTGCGCAGCCACATCACGGAAATCGCGCGACTGTCCAATACCATGGATGGCATGAAGTCAGCGTTGCGCGTCTTTGGCGCCTATGTGCCCCGCAGCCTGGTGGCCAAGCTGATGGCTGAGGGTGATGCCGCAAGGCTGGGCGGATCGCGACGCAGCATCAGTGTCATGTTCAGCGATGTCGAAGGTTTTACATCCCTCGCCGAGGGCATTCCACCAGAGGAGCTGATGCAGATTGCCTCGGCCTATTTCGAGGAGCTCACGGCGGAATTGCTGCGCTGCCACGCAACGATTGACAAGTATATCGGTGACGCGGTGATGGCGTTGTGGAATGCGCCGCAGGATGATCTTTCCCATCCCAGGAATGCCTGTGAGGCAGCGCTGCGCGCGCGCCTATTGACCGAGCGACTATGTGACCGCTTCCGCGCGCGGGGCTGGCCACGGCTGCGCACGCGTTTTGGCGTCCATACCGGGGATGCCATTGTGGGCAATGTCGGATCGTCTGATCGCATGTCCTATACGGCGATTGGCAGCATGGTGAACCTTGCCTCGCGCCTTGAGGGCATGAACAAGGTCTATGGCACCCAGATCCTGATTTCAGAGGCGACACGACGCGCGGCTGGCACTGGCTTTGTTAGCCGCCCGGTTGATCTGGTCATCCTGAAGGGTTCCGCTCAGCCGGTTGAGTTGCATGAATTGCTGGGCTGGCTTGTTGTTGATCGTCCCGCAGATGCAGAATTGCGCGCCGACCGGCGCCTGGTTGCGGGGCTGAGCGCCTGGCGACGCATGATCAGCGCCTACCGTACGGGGCAGTTTGACGCTGCATCGGCGGCGCTCACCGAAGCCGATGTGCCAAGCGATGATCGTCTTGGACAGCTTTATGCCGAGCGCCTGCATGAACTGCGCGCGGGGGCTCCTAAAGAATGGACACCGGTAACACGCGCCATGACGAAGTGATCCGATGACTGGTTCTGAACCACCGCTTAGGAAGCGCATCAAACTTGCCTTGCAAGGCGGGGGCGCCCATGGCGCCTTTACCTGGGGCGTGCTCGATCGGCTTCTCGGCGATCCGCGTCTGGAAGTTGAAGGCATTGTCGGCACCAGCGCTGGCGCCATGAACACCGCCCTGGTCGCAGATGGCTTGGCCGCGGGCGGGCCTGATCTGGCACGGCGCATGTTGAAGGATTTCTGGATTGCTGTTGGGCAGATGGCAGCCGCTGCGCCGATACAGCCCACGCCGATGGATCGGCTGACCGCGCCAGGGACAATGCGCTTTTCGCCGACCTGGATGGCAACCGATGCGATGCTCAAGCTCTTCTCGCCTTATCAACTCAATCCCTTGAACCAGAACCCGTTGCGGCAATTATTGGAAGAAACGGTTGATTTCCCGCGCCTTCGCATGGCCGAACAGCCAGCAGCCTTTGTCTGTGCAACCAATGTTCTGAATGGGCGCCTGAAGGTTTTTGCCCGTCATGAAATGAGTGCGGCGGCGGTCATGGCCTCTGCCTGCCTGCCACAGCTTTTTCAGGCGGTTGAGGTGGATGGGGATCATTACTGGGATGGCGGGTATTCCGGCAATCCGCCGATTTTTCCCCTGATTTATATGGGCGGCTGCCCCGATATCATCATCGTTCAGCTCAATCCCATCAATATCCCAACGGTACCGCGCGACATGCGCGCGATCATGGATCGCATCAATACGCTGGCCTTCAATTCATCTTTGATGCGGGAAATGCGGATGATCCACTTCGTCACACAGCTGATTGATCGTGGTGATCTTGATGGGGGAAAGTATCTGCGGCTTTTCATCCATTGCATTGATGCCGAGGATCAGCTTGCGGGGCTTGACCCGTCCTCAAAGCTCAATGCCGCACCGGATTTCCTGGCGCATCTTTTCGATCTTGGGGTCGCACAAGCTGATGCCTTTCTCGCCAAGCATTTCGAGGCCATAGGATTTCGGTCTTCAACGGATATCGAGGCGAAATTTTGCTGAGGGCGATTGATCAGAATGATGAAATAAAACTGTCATTCTATTGACGGCTTACACTACCAAGCTTGTGAGGTAAAACATCCGGCGGTTCCTTTCGCCATAATTCTTGCGGCCCCTGCGCTGCGCAGACCAATGCAGGGGTGGGTAGGACGTTCGTTAAAGGGGTAGAGAATATGCAGCAGCCCAATTCGGAAGCGAAGCCGAAATCCTGGCTTGAACTCGCGATCGAGGATGATTTGGACGAGGAGCTGGAGCAGGAAATTGATGATACGCGCTTTCCGCCGGAATTGCGCGCGCTGCTGCAGCAACGCCAGAAGAGTACCATTGACCGCAAGCTATACTTCACTGAATTGCTCCGCCTACAGGGCGAATTGGTCAAGCTGCAGGATTGGTTGCAGCATCACCGGAAGAAGGTTGTGGTCCTGTTTGAAGGGCGTGACAGCGCCGGCAAGGGTGGCGTAATCAAGCGCATCATGCAGCGCATGAACCCGCGCATCTGCCGCGTTGTGGCGCTGCCAGCACCTTCGGATCGTGAAAAGACGCAATGGTATTTCCAGCGCTATGTTTCCCATCTGCCCGCCGGCGGGGAAATGGTGCTGTTTGACCGCAGCTGGTATAATCGCGCCGGTGTCGAGCGTGTCATGGGTTTCGCCGGTCCCGATCAGGTTGAGGAGTTCTTCCGTGACGTGCCGGAATTTGAGCGCATGCTGGTGCGGTCCGGTGTCATTCTTGTCAAGTATTGGTTTTCCATCACCGATCAGGAACAGCAATTGCGCTTTTTGATGCGCATCCACGACCCGATCAAGCAATGGAAACTTTCGCCCATGGACCTGCAATCCCGCGTCAGATGGGAGCAATATACCAAGGCGAAGGAGGATATGTTTGAAAGGACCAATATCCCGGAAGCGCCCTGGCATATCGTGGAAGGCAATGACAAGAAGCGTGCGCGGCTCAACTGTATTTCGCATCTCCTGTCGCTGATTCCCTATGAGGGCATTCCGCACGAGCCCATCGCCTTGCCGGAGCGGATTTTCGATCCGAATTATGAACGCCGCACATTGCCGGCCGAGCTCTACGTGCCTGAGAATTATTGATGCTGAAGGGGCCAAGCCTGGCAAGCTTGGTCCGCTTGGCTGGATACAATTCAGTTTTTTGAGAATCTTCTACGCGGTGCAGGACGATTTTATTTGCTGAGAGAAAGCTTAATGCGCGGTCCAGCCGCCGTCTATTGGCAGTGCGGCGCCTGTAATCTGCGCGGACATATCGGATGCCAGGAAATGCGCCAGAGCGCCCACCTGTTCCACGGTGACGAATTGCCGCGTAGGCTGGGCAGCAAGCAAGACATCCCGGACCACCTGCTCTTCGGTGATACCACGCGCTTTTGCGGTTTCAGGTATCTGCTTCTCCACCAAGGGTGTCAGAACATAGCCCGGGCAAATGGCATTACAGGTGATCCCGAATTCCGCGCCTTCAAGCGCAATGGTTTTCGTTAATCCAAGAATGGCATGCTTCGCCATGACATAGGCGGATTTGTAGGGAGAAGCTACAAGCCCATGGGCCGAGGCGACATTGATGATGCGCCCCCAGCGGCGTGCCTTCATTTCGGCGAATGTCAATCGAGTCAAATGCCAGGCGGATGACATGTCCACGGCGATAATCAGGTTGTAGCGGTCTATCGGGAATTCCTCGATCGGTGCCACCGTTTGGATGCCGGCGTTATTCACAACCACGTCAATGGCACCAAGGGTTTCGCGGGTTGTTGCAATCAAGGCAGCGATCTCCTCGGGCTTTGACATATCCCCACCATGAAAGGCGATGCGCTGACCCGTCTCATGCGCCAGGGCGGCGCGTGTCGCTTCAATCTCCTTGAGATCGCCAAGCCCGTTCAGCATGACATCCATGCCCGATTGCGCAAAAGTGCGCGCGATACCAAGCCCGATACCGCTGGTGGAACCAGTCACAATGGCTATGCGCTTCGGGCTCATGCGATGGTTCCCTCCTTGGCGGCGCGCGGCTTGCGCGCTTCGGCCTTGGTTGGTTCCTGAGAGAGAGGGGGGGTGACCAAGGGGTCCTCCAAGACGTCTTCGGTTATGGGTGGTTGTCCCAGAACCTCTGCCATGCGGCGCAGAGTTTCGAAGGTATGCGGCGCCATCTCATCAATGCGCCCTGGAACATAGCGCACAACAGAAAGTGCCCGTGTACGATCTTCGGCAGTGGGCAGAAGAGCTGGCAGGCTTGCCATCGCCTCTTCCGGCGCCAGGGTGACCACCAGCGTCTGTTCACGAATGATGAGGCTGCGCTGATCCTGCGTCAGGCTGGCGAAGGGCTCATCCATGGTGAGCACATGGGCTGAGCGTTCCAACCTGTCGCGGCGCACTCCGCCGCGGCTTTCCGCGAGCATGATCAACATGCGGATCACAGCTTCGATGAAGCCGCCCTGCGCAATGCGGGAGAGAGCCATCTGCGCTTCCGGCAAGCTGATCAATTCCCGCACATCCTTGAGCGTACGCCCAGCGGCATGGGTCTTGCCGTAGCTATGGGCAGCCGGTGCTGCCCATAGGCTGAAAAACGTGAGCTCCCTGCCCATATCCGAAAGATCACGCTGCAGATCCATTGACTGTTCGATCAGATCAGCAGTGGCTACCTCAATCTCGGCAAAAGGGTTGCGTTCCTGCAATGGCCTTCTTTGCACCTGAAGCTGTTGTGCCAATATGGACCAGGGCATCATCCACGGGTTGCTGCCCGCCATGAGCGCACGTTGCACGCGCAAGGGGTGCATGGCCCGACCAAGCTCCGCAAGGGCTTGTGGGAAGGCGGCACGGATGAAAGGACGCATCACGCTGTCGTAAAGATCGGCCTGTACCTCGGAAAGGCGCGCGATGGCGGCGAAGGGGCGCTCATCCTTTTGGCCCTCATCAGACCCGCGAAGGTCCGAAAGGCTGCGTTCTTCGAAGCTGACGCTGAATTGACGGTCATGCCCTTCGCCATGCGCTTCGACGATACGCATTTCATAAAGCCCGGGCGCCAGTGCCTCGATGGTTTGCATAACGGAAGCAACCTCCGCATGCTCCTTACGCGCCACCTTGGCCGAGACAAATATGCCGAGATGCCCGACCTCCTCATGGACCATGTAGATGATGCGCTGGCCGCGTATCCGGATTTCCTGCACATCCGCATAGCTATCCGCAATCCAGTTCAGCGCCTGCTGCGGCGGCGTGATATTGTCGCCATGGCTTGCGAAGACGATGATCGGTGCGCGCACATTTTTGATGTCGATCGTGCGTCCCGGTTCAAGCTGCGCCATATTGCGCACCAGCCGGTTCCCCACGAAAATCTCGCGGACAATCCAGCTGATTTCTTCCTCATTCAATCGGAAGAAACCACCCCACCAACGCTCAAATTCCAGAAAGCGATCCCGTTCAGTGTCAATCTTCGAGAAAAGATCATAGTATTTCTTAAAGTAGTTTCTGCCGGGATTCTGTGTCTCGAAATTCATCACCAGATGCGCGCCATCGAAGACACCGCCGCCCATATCTGACAGCATCATCGGAACCCAGGTGCCGCCAGCAATACCGGCGGTGTAGCGCATCGGGTTCTTGCCAACCTCACCGGACCAGGGGGCGACCGGCGCGCCATTCAGCACAATGGGTCCGGTGAGGTCCGGATTGGTGGCGGCAAGCAGCAAGGTGGCCCAACCGCCTTGGCAATTGCCGATGACCACAGGCTTCGGTGCATCCGGATGTCGCCGCGCCACTTCGCGGACGAAGGCAGCCTCAGTGCGGGTAACATCCGCCAGGGTCTGACCAGGAAGCGGGTCCCTGCGAAAGGCGACGAAATAGACCGGGTGGCCGGCTGCCAGGGCGACCCCAACCTGGCTGTCATTCTTGAAACCACCAATCCCGGCGCCATGCCCGGCGCGCGGATCAATAATAATATAGGGGCGCTTGGTGTCATCAATGACCAGGCCTTCAGGGGGCCTTATCTTCAGCAGCATGTAATTGCAGGGCCGCGCGAGCGTGGCGCCATCCAGGGCAATCTCATAATCATAAATCAGGACCGGCGGACAGCCTTCTTTCTCATGTGCAATGAAAATATCGCCCCTTTCGCGAAGCGCATCCATGGTGAGCACCAAACGTTCGGTCCGATCGCGCAGATATTCAAGCCAAAGCCCAAGCGTCTTTTGCGGGCTGCCCGAGGCCGACAGCATCTGCGTCGCATCAGCGACCGCCTTCAGCGCGCCTGCCACGCGCGGCGCATGCGTATCAGCCATCCGATCATTATTGCGTGTGGCCGCGCGCATGAGCAATTGGGCCTGGTCGGCCAATATTTGCGCCCTTTCGCCAAGCTCGCGCAGGGCACCATCCAGCGGCTTGACGTGAAGGACGTGATCATCGGGCAGGGCGGTGTCGGGAGAATAAGAAAGCTGCATGGGCTATTGCCTCCAGAATAAGGCGCGTGACGCTGCGCGATATGGATGAGCATTTGGCCTTTAGAGATTAGCACTATCCGATTCGCAAACGCGTGGTGATGCTATGAAGATTTTGTTTCAGGATTTTACAAGCAACTCTTGCCGAGAAAAAATTCAAAACCTTCTCCCGGCTGTAGTAATCCCCCTGCATGTATGCCGGCCATGCCGAAATCCCCTGTGCGACAAGGGCGTCGCTGGCGGAGCCGATTTCCGCCTTGCTCGGCTCGCTGCGACCGAGGGAGACATGGCGCCCATCGGTGCCCGGCACGATCCAGCCCGGCTTGCTGCGCTGCCATACACCGATATCCTCGAATTGAAGCAGCAATGGCGCAGCCTCTTTGGCACCGAGCCACCACCCTATATTCAGACGTGAGGGTCCACACTCGGCTGCGCTTGTGCAGCTCCGTTGGAACAGCGCGTCATCACGCATCATCGAGTAAGGCAACTGCCCGATCAGGCAGCCATGTCCATAATCTTTCACCGGAATGCCGCGCGGTTGAAACATTCGACCCGTAACCCTCCGAAGGGTCTCTTGGAGCAGTCACAATGCTTGGCGTCACGCTTCGAAATATCGCGAAGCAATTTGGGACTACGCCTGTATTGCGTGGCGTCTCTCTTGCCGTTGAGGAAGGTGAATTTCTTGCCATTCTTGGCCCATCCGGCTGTGGCAAATCCACCCTGCTTCGGATCATTGCCGGGCTTGAAACCGCTGATGGAGGTGAAGTTTTCATCGGCGACCGTCAGGTAGATCACCTGCCTGCCAAGGCCCGGGATTTGGCGATGGTTTTCCAGTCCTATGCTTTATATCCATACATGACGGTGGCCGAAAATATCGCACTGCCATTGCAGATGCGCAGGCTTTCGTCCCTGCAGCGGCTGCCATTTATTGGCGCATTACTTCCTGGCACGCGTTCACTAAGGCAACAAGTTGCGCGCGATGTGAACGCAGTGGCCACCCCTTTGGGGCTTGAAGGATTGCTGGGCCGCAAGCCCGCACAATTATCAGGCGGCCAGCGGCAACGGGTCGCGCTGGCCCGCGCCATGGTGCGCCATCCGGCAGCCTTCCTGATGGATGAACCGCTCTCCAATCTTGATGCGCGCCTTCGCGCCGATGCGCGTGCTGAGATTATCTCTCTCACGCGGCGGCTTGGAGTCACCACGCTTTATGTGACGCATGACCAATCCGAGGCCATGGCCATGGCCGATCGGGTTGCGGTGATGGAAGGTGGCATTCTTTTGCAATTGGCACCGCCCCAGGCGCTGTATGATGATCCGCAAAACCTAGCCGTTGCGCGTTTTGTCGGCTCGCCACCGATCAATATCTGGCCCGTGGAAGTTACTGATAGAGGCGACATGACCTGCTGTGGCCATCGGCTTCCATTCCGCGCCAGGTCATCGCAAGGCTCCGCCCAATTGGGCTTGCGGCCTGAAAATCTCGACATCCATCGGGATGGCATTCCCGCGCAGATCGTCCGGCTGGAACGGCTTGGCATGGAAACGCTGGTGCATTGCCACATCAACGGCCTTGCCGGAACAACGATCCTGCGTCTTGCACCAAGTGCTGCCGAACAGCTTTCTGGTTTTGAGAGCATCAGGCTTCTCCCGAAGAAAGCCATTCTTTTTGACCTTCAGGGCAATAGGTTACCCATCATCGAAAGCGCACGCATAGATGCGTAAGGTGGCGCCATCTTCTGGTCTACGGCGTGCTGAAGCCCTTGCTGGCTATATGTTGAGCTTACCGGCCTTCATCCTGATGTGGGCCATGCTGCTCGGCCCTGCGGTTTCGGTCGTTTTGCTATCGCTTACGGATTGGAATTTTGGTGAAGCCAGCCTGCGCTGGGCCGGACTTGAGAATTATGTGGAGCTTTGGTCGGATCGTGTCTTTTGGATTTCCCTGAAAAATACGATCATTTATGTGGGCATTTCCGTCCCCGCGACAGTCATTCTGGGGCTCTTGGCCGCGCTGCTGATTGAAAGCGTGGCGCATGGGAAGGCGTTTTACCGGGCGGCCTTTTTCGTACCCGTTGCCTCAACCCTACTGGCCATGGCGCTGGTTTGGGAATTTATGTTTCATCCGACTGTTGGTTTCATCAATCAGCTTTTCGCTTTCATCGGCTTGCCAACCGCTGATTGGCTGCAAAATCCCGGAACCGCACTTTTCGCCCTGATCGCGATTGGCGTATGGCAGAATCTAGGTCTTGCGATGATCCTCTTCATGGCAGGGCTCACCGCCATTCCCAAGGATCTCTATGAGGCTTTGGCCATGGATGGTGCCGATGGCGCCTGGGAACGTTTTCGTCGCGTGACTTGGCCCATGCTTGGTCCTTCGCTTGTTTTTGTGGTGGCCATCACCGCCATACGAAGCTTCCAGGTTTTTGAAACCGTGGCAGTTTTGACAGAAGGCGGACCATCGAAATCCACTGAGGTATTGCTTTACACCATGGTGCAGCAGGGCTTCACCTTCCTTCGTTCAAGCTATGGTGCTGCGATAACAGTCATCTTTCTGATCTTCACCCTTGGCGTGACGCTTCTGCAAACCATCGCGCTTGAACGCAGGACGCATTATGGTTAGCGGGCTCAGCCTTCTCCTGCGCCATGCCGTACTGATCGCCGGTGCGTCCGTGATGTTGGCGCCCTTCATTTTGATGGTATCCATTTCGCTGAAACCGCCCGGGGAAGTTTTTGCCCCGCAATTCAGCCTTTTGCCGCAGCAATGGTATGTGGCCGAAAACTACACCGCCGCCTTCACGCGCGTTCCGCTGGCACGCTTTATTTTGAACGGCTTCCTCGTCACCTTCTGTATCTTTCTAATGCAAGCGTTGACGGCTTTGCCAATGGCCTATGCCCTGGCGAAGCTGCGCTTTCGCGGTCGGGAAACCTGTTTCGCACTGGTGGTGCTTGCCTTGCTGATACCGCCGCAAGTGCCGGCCATCCCACTCTATATCGCGCTATGGCAGCTTGATCTTCTCAATACCTATGCGGGGATCATCCTGCCGTCCACCATCAGCGTTTTCGGCATCTTCATGATGCGGCAATTCTTTCGCACCGTACCGAATGATTTGATTGCCGCCGCCCGCATGGATGGTCTGGGCGAATTTGCCATTGTCTGGCGCATCATGCTGCCCACCGCTTTGCCCGCACTTGCCGCCTTTGCCTGCCTTTCCTTCATCTGGAACTGGAATGAATTCTTCTGGCCCTTCCTTGTTGTGCAGGATGAGGCTTTGATGACCCCGCCACTTGGCATCGCTTTCTTTTCGAATGCTGAGGCAGGGACCGCTTTTGGCCCGCTGATGGCTGCGGCCACGGCCGTGACCGCACCCCTGGTCTTGGCCTTTCTCTTCGCTCAACGCGCCTTCATCCAGGGCGTGACCATGAGCGGCATCAAGTGACCCCCCTCAAGGAGAAACATCATGATCATTCGTCGGCAGGTTATTCTGGGCGCAGCGGGGGTGCTTGCCGCCCCGCTTTATGCGCGCGCCCAATCCAATACCATTGAACTTTCGGCGCAATATTCCATCCCGGAACTCTTCCGCGGCTTGATGGAAGACATCGCGACCGAATTTTCTAAGCGCCACCCCAATATCCGCGTGAATTGGCGCGCCCCCGAACAGGGTTATGAGGAAATCATGCAGCGCAATTTGCGGGATTCCATCACCCGCTCCCTGCCGGATGTTGCCTTCCATGGCCTCAATCGTCAGCGCACTTTGCTGGAGCGCGACATCCCGGTGGATCTGCGCCCTTTCATGACTGCTGATGCGGCGATCGCCCAACAGGGCTATTCCGAAACCCTGCTCTCGCTCGGCCAGGTAGGGGGCAAGCAGACCGGTATCGGCTTTGCGCTCTCCACCCCTATTCTCTACTACAATGTGGACTTGATGCGCCGCGCTGGCGGCGATCCGGCGCGCCCCCCCGCAAGCTGGGACGAAGTGATCAATCTCTCCCGCGCCATTGCCGGGCTCGGTGATAATATCAATGGCATGTTCTTTGACTGGACCATCACCGGGAACTGGTCCTGGCAGGGGCTTGTGTTCAGCCATGGAGGCAGCATGCTGAATGCCGAGGAAACGCAGGTAGCCTTCAATCAGGAACCTGGTCAGCGTGCGATCCGCACCTTGCGCCGCTTCGTGGACGAAGGCCGCATGCCCGATATTCGCCCCGCTACCATGTTCACGGATTTCTTTGCGGGTCGCCTTGGGATTTCAATGCAATCCACTGCCCAGCTCGGCCGGTATAATCGCGAAATTGGCGGGCGCTTTCCGTTGCTGACGGGACGCTATCCGCTTTCTGCGCCAAATGCGCGTATTCCGGCGGGGGGCAATGTGGCCATGATGTTCACCCGCGATGCGCAGAAGCAGCGCGCTGCATGGGAATTCATCAAATTCGCGACGGGCCCGGTTGGCGGCACCATGATGGTCAATCACACAGGTTATATGCCCGCCACGACCATTCCAGCGGAGCGCGAGGAAATGTTGGGTAAATTCTATCGTGAGAACCCCAATCATATGACAACCTTCCGCCAGGCGGATTCCATTACTGGATGGTATGCCTTCCCAGGACAGAATGCGCTTCGAATAACGGATGTGATCAATGATCATTTGCAGAATGTCGTTGGCAAGCGCGCAGAAGCGGATGCCACCCTGCAGCGTATGGCGGCCGATGTTCAGGCCTTACTGCCGCGGCGTTCGTAAATCCCAGGCCCGGCGCTCTTTCCGAGCGCTGGGCACCACCTTTCTGAGGGCAATAGCAGCAACATGAGCAACCTCTCCTTCATCCATCTGACCGATCTTCATCTCGTGGCACCGGGACAATCCCTCTACGGGCTTGATCCGGCGGAACGGTTGCGCGCTGCCATAGACAGTATTTGCAGGCGCCATGGCCCGGATGGTGCGGCCCCGGCGGAGTTCGCTGTTGTCACTGGGGATCTGGCCCATTTGGGCGAGGTGGCCGCTTACGAATTGCTCGCCGATATCATCAAGGGTCTGCCCTTTCCCTGCCATTTGCTGCTTGGCAATCATGATGAGAGGGAGGCTTTTCTTTCGGTCTTTGGCGGTGTGCCCACGACCGCAGAAGGCCATGTTCAGCAGGTGCTCAGCACGGCAGCGGGGCTCTTTGTCATGTTGGATACGAATGAGGCCGGCACCCATGCGGGACGGCTTGGCGAAGCCCGCCTTGCCTGGCTGAAAGCGTTGCTTGCCGATACCTCGGATCCCGTCTTCTTGTTTCTGCACCACCCGCCGGCGGCAAGCGGCATTGTTGGGATGGATCGGATCCCGCTTTTGGATGCGGATGAGCTCTGGCAAACGCTCAAGCCGCATCGGCAGCGTATTCGCCATATCTTCCACGGACATCTGCACCGCCCCCTTGCCGGTTCCTGGCATGGCATTCCTTTTTCCTCACTGCGCGGTACAAACCATCAAGTGACTCTGGATTTCGCCGAGAATACAAAGGTTCTCGGAAATCACGAACCACCCGCCTATGCGTTCGTGCGAATCTCGGATGAAGAGGTTGTGGTGCATACGCATGATTACCTCGATGCGCCTGAAGGATTTGGTATGTGAATTTGCCTGTGGAAGATGCCAAGGCACACCATCCAGGATTGTTTATACGCTGAATGGTCGTAATCTTTTCAGAACGCGGTATGGAGTTGAATAAACTATGAGAAGTCGTGTTGTTGTCGTGGTACTTGATGGCCTGCGTAGGGATATGGTGCTGTCCACGACAACGCCGAACCTTGTGAGATTTGCGGAAAAATCAGCGGTTATCGCCAATCATCGCTCGGCGTTTCCGTCCGCAACGCGCGTGGTTTCGGCATGCTTCGCAACCGGCTGTTGGCCTGCCAAGCACGGCCTTGCCGGCAATAGTATTGCCCTGATGGAAAATGATGTCCTCACACCGCATGATGTGGGGCGCCCAGATTTCATGGATCATTTGCGCAGCACCCGTGGTTACTGCCTAGCGGTACCGACGCTTTCAGAGAGACTGGCACGCGCTGGCGAAGAAGCGATGCTGTTTTCGAATGTTTCCCCTGGGGCTGCCCGTGCCCATGACCCCGATGGTCATGGTTGGGTCTTGCATCGCGCCTGGTCACATGGCCCGGGCCTCCGCCGATTGACTGGTGCGGAAGCCATGGAGCATGTGACTAATGACATCGCCGGCGACACTATTTTGACCGAGGCGTTTCTTGAGCGCGCATTATCCGGACGAGAGGCGGCTTTAGCGGTTTTATGGCTTGGTGAACCCGATGCCACCCAGCACACTGTGCCTTTGGGTGCGCCAGAGGCAATGGAGGCCATTGCCGCTGCAGATGCACGCTTTGCCGAGGTTCTTGCTGCCGTTGAGGCTCGCAGGCAGGCCGGCGAAGATATATTGTTGATCGCCTGCTCTGATCATGGCCATCAGACAGTCCAGGCGGTGGTGGATATTGAAAGTGAATTGGTTACTGCGGGGCTGAAGCGTGATTTGGCAGATACGGGCATTGTTTCCGTTTCCAATGGAACCTCGGCACTGGTTTATGTGCATCCGGAACGTAGGTCCCAAGCGGATGCTTTGATTGAATTTCTTGTGGCTCAACCTTGGGCTGGTTCGGTTCATGTGGGTCCCGCTTTGGGTGATATTGGGCAAGCCGCACGCGACAGCCTTTTCTGTGCTATTTCTATGGCGTCTGATCCTGCGCCCAATGTTTATGGCGTATCGGGGCTAGCCTATGCGGCGAAGCCATCGGCGGGAAAGCCGGACCGACTGGGGTGTGGGCAGCATGGCGGCCTTGGCGCTGCTGAGCAAATGCCCTTTCTGATGATCAATGGAGGCGAGTTTATCGCTGGCGCCAACCAGGTGGCGCCGAGCAGCCCGATTGATCTTGCCCCAACCATCCTTCGGCACCTTGGTCTTGATGCGGAAGGTTGCGACGGGCGCCCCCTTCAAGGGCGCGCTGGCGGATTTTGAGGCGGGAGGCGCATTGTGCAGTGCGACCGATCCGATCTTCTTCGCTGCTTATTCACCAGCGCTTGCGCTACGCATTGGCGTGATGAATTTCGTTGGGGCGTGATGCCGGTCTCATGGGAGACGACGAAGAACGCGGTTGAAGCTACAGACAAGGCGTGGATTGGGTTGAGTTATTGGTCTGGAAGAACCTTGTCATAACCTGGCAGAGGACCGGCACACCCGAAATCGGTGGGCTGGCAAGCGCAAATGATCTTGCGCGGCATGGCGGGCGTGGATTTTCGGGGCGCCGATATCGCGGAAGTTGCGCCAGCCTATGATATGGCGGAAGTTACCGCGCTTGCCGCCGCCACCCTGGACACCGCTGGAAGGCCCGATGCAGGCCTTCCTGATCACGCATAATGAGAGTATCTCGATCTCTGATTACTACACCTTGCGCGATGCGACCGGAGCCCTTTCCTATCGTCCGACGGCGCATTACGCCTATCATCCCTGCGATGATGCCGTGCTGTCCTTGCATGAATTTGCCGGCCGAAACTGGGAACTTCAGCAGGAAAAGCGCCTGATGATGGAAGAAATTAGCACTGGCATGGATGAACTTGGCGTTTTGCTGATGGGCCACAAGAAGGGCGCCTATTGGTATGGCTCTCGCCTGACGATTGAGGAAGCGCGCGCCTTGGCGCCCTATAATAACGCGACGTCACTTCAGGTTTGCGCCGCCGTGCTGGCGGGGCTCGTTTTCGCCATCGAAAATCCGGCGCTGGGTGTGGTTGAGGCGGATGAGCTTGAGCATGCCCGCATCCTGGATATCTGCCTGCCCTATCTGGGCGAAATGGCGGGCGTCTATTCGGATTGGACGCCACTACAGGGGCGCGCCACGCTGTTCCCTGAGGCGCTTGACACGGCTGACCCCTGGCAATTCGCCAATTTCCGCGTGGTCTGAAGCTAACTTATAGGGCCTTGGCTGCAGGTGAGCCAAGGCCCGGCCTCTCGCCCGGAATCAGTTGGCCACTTCAAGCGTTGAGACCTGCTTCCTTGCCTGTTCCAGGAGTTGGGCAAGGCCATTCACCTGGTTTGTGCTCATGGCCTCAGGCTTGAGATTGCAACCGAGCGGCGGATGAAGCACCAGCTTCCATCCACCATCGAGGCCATCGAAAATTTCGAAACGCCAGACGCCAAAATTGACCAACCCGACGCGCTTATCTTGCCAACGCATGGAAGCCATTTCCACGTTACACTGCTAAACCACCTATCAACAACTCATGCATTTGTATAGATAGACCAGCCCAAGGCCGTAATGGGTTTTCCCAAACTTGCAGTACAAATCCGCTCTGGCGGTCGTCCTTTCAAAATAAAATCAGATAATTACAGCGGTTGGACCTACAGCCGCCCATCATTGACCCTTTGGGCAACCCAGTAAGGCTGATCTGACTTCGGATGGATGCCGGATGGTTGACAGTGCCAGCATCCACTCCGCCCCACTTTTGGGCCAAGTTCGTCAATCCAATAGGATCACGGCCGCTCCAATCTAAGCCCCGCGCCTTCGGCGATGCTGCGG
>JBIKXA010000020.1:0-29754 GCA_044356015.1 Roseomonas sp. | reverse complement strand
GTCAGGCCAAAGCCATAGCCATCCAATGCCGGGTCCATGCTGGCCACGCGGTTTTCGATACCCTGCAAATGATCGGACGCCATCCAGGCCACCGTTTGCGGCGCCAGCACGCGCACACCGTTCAACACGCCACCAGTGCGCAGCATTTCGGCAAAGCGCAAATAATCAGCGGCGGTCGAAACCAAACCCGCGCCGCCAGTTTCCATTTTTGGTGCGCGGAGCGGCGCTTCGACAGATTGCGGCGCGCCCGTGATGGGGTCCTTGGCGAAAGGCCGGGCAAAGCGCGCCAGTTTCTCACGCGGCAGCACATAGCCGGTTTCTTCCATGCCGAGCGGCGCAAAAATACGTTCCCGCATCAGCGCGCCAAGAGAGGCACCGCCGGCACGTTCCGCAACCGCGCCTAACACATCGGTAGAAAGCCCGTATTCCCAAACCGTGCCGGGATGGTGGCGGAGCGGCAGGCCACCAAGCGTCTCAGCAAAACCTTCCGTATCCATATTCTCGGCAACCCAGAAGGAACCAGGGGGTGCGATGGCATGCACCGCCGATCCATCGCGCCCGCCATAAACCAGGCCCGTGGTGTGGCGCATGGCATCCTGCACCGTCATGGGGCGCTTGGCGGCTTCGGTTTCAATCGGGCCTGCGCCGGAAAGCATCGCCGGTGTTGGTTTGGCCACCTGCATCTGCATCAGCGGCGGCAGCCAGGCACCGACCGGGTCTGTCACCAATAGCCGGCCTTCCTCAATCAGCGAAAGCGCCACCACGCCTGTCACTGGCTTGGTCATGGAAGCGATGGAAAAAATCGCATCCGCCTGCATCGGCGCGCGGCTTTCGGGATCGCGCCAGCCAATTGCTTCCAGATGCACAAGCTTGCCATCACGTGCGATGGCGACAACGCAGCCAGGCAGCCTGCCCGCCGCCATTTCGCGTTCCATCGCCGGGCGAATGCGCGCAAGCCTTGCGGCGGACATGCCGACCAGTTCCGGCCGCGTCACCGGCAGCGGCGGCGTTGCGCTTTCAATCACCGGGCTCATGGTGCGTTTTCTCCGACAAAGGGATTGCTCCGGCGTTCTGCGCCAAAGCTGGAAGCCGGGCCATGGCCGCAGAGGAATTGGATGTGATCACCAAGCGGAAACAGCTTTGTGCGAATGGCATGCAGCAAGGCCGCGGTATCGCCATAGGGAAAATCAGTGCGCCCGATGGAGCCCTGAAACAGCACATCACCAACAATCGCAATGCCCATATCCGGGTTCACGAAAACCACATGCCCCGGCGTGTGGCCCGGGCAGTGCAGCACATCAAAGGCGATGCCGGCGATGTCCACCTGTTCGCCTTCCTCAAGCCAACGGCTGGGGGTGACGCTGCGGCATTGCAGCCCGTATTTGGCACCCTGTTCCACCAACCCTTCCAACAGAAAGGCATCGGCCTGATGCGGGCCTTCGATGGGGATATGGCCGAGCGCTTCGGCCAATTCCGCCGCACCGCCGGCGTGATCCATATGGCCATGCGTCAGCAGAATGCGGTCAATGCTGATGCCCGCTTCGGCAATGGCGCCTTCAATGCGCGCGACATCGCCGCCCGGGTCTATCACCACGCCGCGCTTGGTTTCCTGATCCCAGATCAGGGCGCAGTTTTGCTGGAAGGGTGTGACGGGGATGATGGCGGCGGCGAGTGACATGCCCGAAAGCTGGCCCGAACCGTGGGAAAGGTAAAGCCGAAACCTTCATCCTGCTACGAAAAAGCGAAAGCTGAGCGCCCAGATGCCCGATGCTGGCCTGCAAACCTTGCGTGTGGTGGAAAGCAGCAATGGCGTGACAAGTGGCTTCTGGGCGACGGCAATACGCAAGCCGCGCGACTGGTTCAGCGATGCTTACCCGCTTCTGTTGGTGACTGCGCGCGCCGTAAGCGGCAGCACCAAACCATCCCGCCCCACGACCAGCGGCCCTTGGTATTGGCCGCGCAAGGCTGCAATCCAATGATCTTCCGTCACCAGCGGATCATCCGCCGGCACCAGATGATGCAATGCCAGCAATCCCACCCGCGCTTCCGTTGCAATCCGCCCGACATCTTCGGCGAGCGTATGGCTGTCCAGCAGATGCTGCTTCAGCCTTGCGCCATTTCCAACGCGTGCCACCAGCCGATCCACCCCGGGTTCATAAATCGCTTCATGCACCAGAATACTCGCACCGCGCGCAAATTGCGCGAGTGGTGGGAAATAGGTTGTGTCAGCCGAAAAAACCACGCCGCCCGCACCATGGTCAAAACGAAGCGCGAAGCAATCTGTCACTGGCGGATGCAAAACGCGCAGCGCGGCGACCTTCACCCGATCATCAGCGAAGACAGGACCATCAGCATACTCCTGCACCTCAACCATGCTGGCCAGATCTGGCCGGCCTTCATCGGCAATGCGTATGGCAATGTCATAGGAAAGTGAGGCAAGAAACCCATCCCAAACGGCGCGCGTTCCCGCAGGACCATGCACCACAACTTTTTCCTTCAAGCCCGCTGTCCAGGCGGTATGGATCAGCGGCCCCATTTCCAACACATGGTCGGAATGCAAATGCGTGATGATGATGTTGCGCAATTCGGGCAGCGCCAACCCGGCTTCCACCAGCCCGCGCGTCACGCCAAGCCCGCAATCAATCACATAAGGATGGCCCCCAACCACGAGCAAATTCGCCGTGGGCGAAGGCCCGCCCTTGCGAATGGCAGGGCCACCCTTGATGCCCAGCAGCACCAGCCGGTCTGACGGAGAAGGGGCATGCATCATCGGAATGGCCTTTTATGGAAGCGCCGCAGGCTAGAGCATGTTGCGTTCACATGGGTTCACGCAACCTGCTCTACATCATTGTTTTTCGAGCATCTTCACGCGTTCAGATGATTCCATCTGAACGCGATCTGCTCTAGCCAACAATCATGCCCCGCTTCAATCAGGGGCAGCCATGACGTCTTGCTCTGCCGAAAGCGGCAGGCTTGTCATGAGGACTTAAGAAATACAGCAGAAATCGTGGCGGACCCGATACGATTCGAACGTACGACCTTTGCCTTCGGAGGGCAACGCTCTATCCAGCTGAGCTACGGGTCCCCAAACACACTCTTAGCCTGACCATCCCCTGAGGGAAAGGCCTTTCACCAAGCGCCCCCCTATTCCGCCGGCGTGGATTGTTCCAGCCGATAGGGATGCGCCCGATACGCCCCCAGGATTTTCATGGAGGAGGAGAAAAACGCCAGCTCCTCAAAAGCGCGGCGGAGCCCCGGCTGATCAGGATGGCCATCCACGTCGCACAGGAATTGCGTCGCGGCGAAGCGCCCGCCCACCATATAGCTTTCCAGCTTGGTCATATTGATCCCATTGGTGGCGAAGCCGCCCAACGCCTTGTAAAGCGCCGCGGGGATGGACCGCACCTGAAACACGAAGGTGGTCACCACATTGGGCGCATCCACCGGGGCATCGGCCCGATCGCGGGACATCACGTAAAAGCGCGTGGTGTTATGCGCCTCATCCTCCACATTCCGCTTCAGCACTTCCAGCCCATAGATTTCGGCGGCCAATTCGCTGGCAATGGCGGCATCTTCCACGCCGCCGCGTTCGGCAATCAGTGCCGCCGCCCCCGCCGTATCGGCCTCGATCACCGGGGTCAGCTTCATGTCCTTCAACAGCCGCAGCACCTGCCCAAGTGCCACCGGGTGGCTATGGGCGCGCTTCAGCGTGGCGAGGCTCGCGCCTTTAGGGGCCAGCAGGCAGTGCTCCACGCGCTGAAAATGCTCGCCCACCACGAAAAGCCCGGAATCGGGCAGCATGCGGTGAATATCCGGCACGCGGCCCGCCAAGGAATTTTCGCAAGGCAGCATCGCCAAATCACATTGCCCATCGCGCAGCGCCGCCATGGCCGCTTCAAAGGATGGGCAGGGCAGCGTCTCAGACCCCGGATAGGCAGCGCGGCAGGCAAGATCGGAATAGGCGCCAAGAACGCCCTGGAAGGCGATGCGATGTTTGGACATGAGGGGTTCCTTCAAGGGGCAAGCAAGGCGCGGGCGCGTTCCAAATCTTCGGGCGTATCCACGCCGAAGGGGCCGTGTTCCACCCGCGCGGCGCTGATTTTCATACCGGCTTCCAGCGCACGAAGCTGTTCCAGCTTTTCGCGCAACTCAAGCGGGCTGGCCGGCAGGGTCACAAAGCGGTCCAAGGCGGCGCGGCGATAGGCATAGACGCCAATATGATGCCAGCGCGGCCCATCCCCCCAGGGGATCGGCAGGCGGGAAAAATACAGCGCCGGCGCCACCACCGCATCGCCCGTAAAGGCACAGGCGCATTTCACGAAGGAATCGGTGCGCGCTTCCACTTCATCGGCGATGGGGCAAACCAGCGTGCCGATATCCACGCTCGGGTCTTCCAAGGGCGCCAAAACAGCGCGGAGCGTCTCAGGCTGGATGGTCGGGAAATCGCCTTGCAGATTGACCACCACGTCAAACTCGCCGGCGGGGTCCAGCGCCTTCATGGCGCGCTGCACGCGATCCGTGCCGGAAGGCACATCATCGGCCACCAGCACCGCGCGCGCACCAGCGGCGCGGGCGGCTTCGGCGATTTCTTCCTCGGCACAGGCAACGGCCAGGGGGCCGATTCCGGCTTCCCGCGCGCGGTCCAGCACGTGGGCAATCATGGGGCGGCCATGAATATCGGCCAAAGGCTTGCCCGGCAGGCGGGTCGCGGCCATACGGGCGGGGATAACGAGGATAGGACGCAAGGAAAAGGGCTCCTGCCGCCTTGTCGGCGGGAAGGGTGATCTATATGTTCCCGGCGTTCTAAAGAAGCGTGTCCCCGGGTGCAAACCGGCTGGCAGCGCCCGGTGTGAGGAAGAGCTTGGCCATGAGTAACAGTCTTGAAATGAACAAGATTTTCGCTGCCGTCCTGACAGCGGGCGTCACCTTTGGCTTGGCGGGCCTGGTTGGTCGCGTGGTTGTGCATCCCACAACGCCGAAGCAGGCCGCCATTCAAATCGGTGAGCCCGCCGCGGCCCCTGTGGCCGCCGCCCCGGCAGCGCCGGCCTTGGAACCCATCACGCCGCTGCTCGCCGCCGCCAATGTGCAGGCCGGCCAGCAATTGGCGCAGCGCCAATGCGCTTCCTGCCATAGCTTCAATGAAGGCGGGCGTTCGGGGGTTGGGCCGAACCTCTGGGGCATTATCGGCGCCAAGCATGCGCATATTGACGGCTTCAATTACTCCGCCGCCATTCGCGCCATGGCCGATAAGCCCTGGACTTATGAGGATATGAACGCCTGGATCGCCAATCCGCGCGCCTATGCCCCCGGCAACAAGATGACCTATGCCGGCATGGCCAGCGTGCAGAACCGCGCGGATTTGATCGCCTATCTGCGGTCCATCTCGCCCAACGCGCCCGCGCCCTGATCCCGGCGGATTTCATCGCGGTGGCGGAAGCCGCCGCTGATCGGGCGGCGGCCGTGATCCGGCCGTTGTTTCGCTCTGCCCTGCTGGTGGAAGCCAAGGGCGATGCCAGCCCCGTCACCCGCGCCGACCGCGAAGCCGAGGAAGCGATTCGCGCCCTGCTCGCAGAAGCCTTGCCGGATCATGGCGTGATCGGCGAAGAACATGGCTCGGAACGGCCCGATGCCGAATGGGTTTGGGTGCTGGACCCGATTGACGGCACCCGCGCTTTTGTGACGGGCAGGCCGATTTTTGGCAGCCTTCTGGGCCTTTTGCATCGCGGCAAGCCGGTGCTTGGCCTGATTGACCAGCCCATCACCGGCGAACGTTGGTTGGGCGTTTCCGGCCACCCCACCCGCTTCACCGGCCCCTTCGCCGGCACGCCGCGCTGCCGCCCCTGCGCTACCCTGGCCGAGGCCGAGCTTTCCTGCACCAGCCCCGATATGTTCAGCCCCGCCAATCGCCCTGGCTTTGATCGGCTGCGCCAAGCCGCGCGCCGCGTCACCTGGGGCGGGGATTGCTACGCCTATGGGCTGGTGGCGCTTGGGCTGATTGATGTGGTGGCGGAAAGCGACCTCAAAATCTGGGACTGGGCCGCGCTGGTGCCGGTGATTGAAGGTGCCGGCGGGCGCGTGACGGATTGGGCCGGCGCGCCGCTCCATCCCGGCAGCGATGGGCGCGTGATTGCGCTGGGTGATCCCCGCCTGCTTGCCGAAGCGGTTCACCTTTTACAAAGCTGAAACGCTGCGCCATTGCCCCGGGCGCCCTGAACCCCCATCCTGAAGCCCATGCAACGACGTGACCTTCTGGCGCTCGGCGCCGCTTTTGCCAGCCTGCCGATCAGCGCCCGCGCCGCCAATCCCGCCGGGGGCGATAGGCCCGGTGAGGTGGTGCGCACCCATGCCATGGCCCTTCTTGGCGAACCCGCCTTGCCGGCGGATTTCACCAATTGGCCCTGGGTGAACCCCAATGCGCCGAAGGGCGGAGAGATCACGCTGACGGCCATCGGGTCCTTTGACAGTTTCAACCCCTTCATCCTGCGCGGCACGCCCGCCGTGGGCAGCACGTTGATTTATGATTCGCTGCTGATGCGCAATCTGGATGAACCGCTGTCGCAATATGCCCATCTGGCGCGCATCATTGAATTGCCGGCGGACCGCAAGGGCGTGACCTTTGAATTGCGCGAAGGCGCCCGCTGGCATGATGGTCGGCCCATCACTGCGGAAGATGTTGTCTTCACCTTCAACACCCTCCGCGCCAATGGTCGGCCCTTTTTCCGTTCCTATTGGGCGGATGTGACGGAAGTGGTGGCGGAAGATGCGCGGCGCGTGACCTATCGTTTCCGCACCAATGAAAACCGCGAATTGCCGCTGATCCTGGGCGAAATGGCGGTGCTGCCCAGGCATTATTGGGAAGGGCGCGACTTCACGCGCCCAAGCCTTGATCTGCCGCTTGGGTCCGGCCCCTATCGCATTGAAAGATTCGAACCGAACCGCACCGTGCTGCTGCGCCGCTTCGCCGATTATTGGGGGCGGGATTTGCCGACCACGCGCGGCATGTCGAATGTTGATGCCATTCGCTATGAATATTTCCGCGATACCACCGTGGCGTTTGAAGCCTTCAAGGCCGGGCAGATTGATTTCCGGCAGGAAAATGTCGCGCGTGATTGGGCGACAGGTTATGATTTCCCCGCTGCGCGGCGTGGCCTGGCAACGAAGCGGGAGATTCCCCATGAAATCCCAACCGGCATGCAGGCCTTTGCCGTCAATCTGCGTCGGCCCTTGTTCCAGGATGCGCGGGTACGCCGCGCGCTGATTGAAGTGTTTGACTATGAATGGATGAACATCAACCTGTTCTATGGCGCCTATACGCGGACCGAGAGTTATTTTTCCAATTCCGATTTCGCGTCTCGTGGCCTGCCGGAAGGGCGCGAATTGGAAATCCTGAGCCAATATCGCGGTCGCGTGCCGGGGGCTGTATTCACCGAGGAATACCGCCTGCCGCGCACCGATGGTTCCGGCAATAACCGTGAAGGGCTGCGCCGTGCGCTGGCGTTGTTGCGCGAGGCAGGCTGGATTGTGCGGGACCGCCGCCTGATGAATGCGGAAGGCCGGCGCTTTGAATTTGAAATCCTGTTGCAGGGTGCGACATTTGAACGTGTGGCGCTGCCCTATGTGCAATGGCTGGAACGGCTTGGCATATCCGCGCGGGTGCGCACCGTGGACCCCGCGCAATACCAGGTGCGGATTGATGCCTTTGACTACGACATGACCATTGACAGCATCGGCCAGGGCTTTCACCCCGGCAATGAACAGCGCGATTACTGGACTTGCGCCAAGGCGCGGGAGAATGGCAGCCAGAATGTTGCGGGCATTTGCGACCCGGTGATTGATGAGCTGGTGGAATTGGTCATCGCCGCGCCAAACCAGGCTGAGCTTATTGCACGCACCCGCGCCCTGGATCGCGTGCTGCTGCACAATAACTACATGATCCCGCATTGGCATAGCCGTAGCTTCCGCATCGCCTTTTGGGAGCGCTTCGGCCAGCCGCCGCGCATGCCACGCTTTGGCCTGGGCTTCCCCGCCGCCTGGTGGATAGATTCCGCGCGCGATGCCGCCTTGGCAGAAGCCCGGCGCAACCTGTAGCGATGGCCGCTTATCTTCTTCGCCGCTTGCTGTTGGTGATTCCGACCTTGTTTGGAATCATCCTGATCAATTTCGCCGTGGTGCAATTCGCGCCCGGCGGGCCGGTGGAACAGATGCTCGCGGAACTCCGTGGTGAAGGCCAGACCATGGGGCGCATTACCGGTGAAGGCGGCGGTGAAATCCGCACACCCAATGCGCTGGAACAGCGCAGCATGGGTGGTGGTGGCGGCGATGGGCCGGTTGGCAATTATCGCGGCGCGCGCGGCCTTGATCCCGCCATTGTTGCCGAAATCGAACGCGCCTTTGGCTTTGACAAGCCCGCCACCACGCGCTTCAAGGAAATGATCCTGGGCTATCTGACCTTCGATTTCGGAAGATCACTGTTTCGGGATCGGCCAGTGATTGACCTGATTATCGAAAAAATGCCGGTATCCATTTCGCTTGGGCTTTGGTCCACACTGCTGATTTACCTGATCTCCATCCCGCTTGGCATCCGCAAGGCCGTGCGTGATGGGTCGCGCTTTGATGTCGCAACATCGGCGGTAGTGCTGATTGGCTATGCCATACCGGGCTTCCTGTTTGCGATTGTGCTGGTGGTGTTCTTCGCCGGTGGTTCCTTCTTCCAATGGTTCCCCTTGCGCGGGTTGAACAGCCCAGGTTCGGAAACCTGGTCTCTCGGCGCGCGCATCCTGGATTACGCCTGGCATATGGTGCTGCCCACCATCGCGCTGGTGATTGGCGGCTTTGCCACGCTGACCATGCTGACAAAGAACGCCTTTCTGGATGAGATCGGCAAGCAATATGTACTGACCGCCCGCGCCAAGGGTGGGTCTGAAAGCCGCGTGCTTTATGGCCATATCTTTCGCAATGCCATGATGCTGATCATCGCGGGCTTCCCGGCGGCTTTTATCGGCATTCTGTTCACCGGCGCGCTGCTGGTGGAGATTGTGTTTTCGCTCGATGGGCTTGGGCTGCTTGGCTTTGAAAGCGCCATTCGCCGCGATTATCCGGTGATGTTCGCCACGCTTTACATCTTCACCCTGATGGGGCTGGTGATGCAGATCATCGGCGATTTCACCTATACGCTGGTGGACCCGCGCATTGATTTTGAGGCGCGGCGATGACGCTTTCGCCGCTGACGCAACGCCGGCTGGCGAATTTCCGTGCCAATAAGCGCGGCTATTGGTCGCTGATCATTTTCGGCGTGCTGTTCTTCATCACACTTTTTGCCGAGTTTCTCGCCAATGACCGCCCTATCGTGGCGCGCATTGACGGGCGCTGGTATGCGCCGGTGCTGGTGGATTACGCCGAAAGCGACATTATCGAAGATGGCTTGCCGACGCTGGCCGATTGGCATGATCGCGGCTTTCGCGAGGAGATTGAAGCGAAAGGTGCCACGCTGATCTGGCCGCTGATCCCCTATTCCTATCGCAGCGTGGTGCGCGATTTGGGCCGCCCCGCACCCGCCCCACCTTCGGCGCGCAATTGGCTTGGAACGGATGATCAGGCGCGCGATGTGCTGGCGCGGGTGATTTATGGCTTTCGCATTTCCGTGCTGTTTGGTTTTGCATTGACCATCATCAGCTCCGTCATCGGCATTGCGGCGGGCGCAGTGCAGGGATTTTATGGCGGCACGACCGATTTGCTGTTTCAGCGCTTCATTGAAATCTGGTCCGGCATGCCGCAGCTTTTTCTGCTGATCATCCTGGCGAGTGTGATTGAACCGAGCTTCTGGGTGCTGCTGATTTTCCTGCTGCTGTTTTCCTGGATGAACCTGACCGGCGTGGTGCGCGCCGAATTTCTGCGCGGGCGGAATTTCGATTATGTACGCGCCGCCAAGGCGCTTGGTGTTTCCGATGCGCGCATCATGCAGCGCCATATCCTGCCGAATGCGATGGTCGCGACCCTGACCTTCCTGCCCTTCATTTTGTCTGGCAGCGTGACAGTGCTGGCCTCGCTCGATTTTCTGGGGTTCGGTCTGCCGCCGGGTTCGCCCTCGCTCGGGGAATTGGTCAATCAAGGCAAGAATAACCTCACCGCGCCCTGGTTGGCGCTGACCAGCTTCTTTGTGCTGGGTGGGATGCTGACGCTGCTGATTTTCATTGGCGAAGCGGTGCGTGATGCCTTTGACCCGCGCAAACTGCCGGGGGGGCAAGGCTGATGGCGCTGCTTTCAGTGCGCGATCTTTCGGTTGCCTTTCGTGGACGCGACGTGGTGCGCGGCGTTTCCTTTGACGTAGAGCCTGGCGAAACCCTGGCGCTGGTGGGTGAAAGCGGCAGCGGCAAATCCGTGACCGCGCTTTCCTGCCTGCGCTTGCTGTCCAGCGCCGGCAGCAACCCTGCGGGGTCCATCACACTGGATGGTGTTTCGGTGCTGGAGGCGGATGACAGGCAACTCCGCGCATTGCGCGGCGGTGTGGCGGGGATGGTCTTTCAGGAACCCATGACCTCACTCAATCCCCTGCACACGATCGAGCGTCAGATCGCCGAAGCCATCACGCTACATCGCCCCTTAGCCGCCGATGCGCTCCGCGCACGCGTGATTGAATTGCTGCGCCTGGCTGGCTTTCCGCAGGCCGAGGACCGTTTGGGCGCCTATCCGCATCAGCTTTCCGGCGGGCAACGCCAGCGCGTGATGATTGCGGCAGCCTTAGCGAATGACCCGAAGCTGCTGATTGCCGATGAACCCACCACGGCGCTGGATGTGACCATCCAGGCGCAGATTTTAGAATTGCTCGCCGCGCTCAAGCAACGGCTTGGCATGGCGATGCTGTTGATCACGCATGATCTTTCCATCGTGCGCCGCCATGCCGATCGTGTGGTGGTGATGAAGGATGGCAATGCGGTGGAACAGGGCAAGGTCGCCGAGGTTTTTGCCGCGCCACGCCATGCATACACACGCATGCTGCTGGCGACCGAACCACGCGGCGCGCCGGCGCCGATTCCAACCGATGCGACAACCACGCTGGAAGCGCGCGATATCCGCGTGCATTTCCCGATCCGTCGCGGGCTGTTGCGCCGCGTTGTTGCCGAAGTGAAGGCCGTGAATGGCGTGTCGCTGTCGCTGCGCGCTGGGGAGACGCTTGGGCTGGTGGGTGAAAGTGGCTCCGGCAAGACAACGCTTGGCCTGGCGCTGCTCCGCATGGCTGATAGCCAGGGCAGCATTGTCTTTGCCGGGCAGGATTTGCAGGCGCTGTCCACCCGCGCGCTGCGGCCTTGGCGGCGGCGTATGCAGATTGTCTTCCAGGATCCTTTCGGCGCACTCTCACCACGCCTAAGCGTTGCGGAGATTATTGGTGAGGGCCTGGAAGTGCATGAAGCCGGCCTGCCGCGCACTGAGCGCCTGGCGCGCGTGGCAGAGGCTTTGCGCGAAGTGGGCCTGGACCCGACCATGGCCGAACGCTACCCGCATGAATTTTCCGGCGGGCAGCGCCAACGCATCGCCATTGCGCGCGCCATGGTGCTGAAGCCAAGCTTGGTGGTGCTGGATGAACCGACAAGCGCGCTTGATGTCAGCGTGCAGGCGCAGGTGGTGGATTTGCTGCGCGATTTGCAGGCGCGTCATGGGCTGGCTTACGTGTTCATCTCCCATGATCTCCGCGTAGTGCGCGCCATGGCGCATCGCATTGCGGTGCTGAAGGATGGGCTTGTGGTGGAAGAAGGCGAAGCCGCGGCGCTGGTGCAGGCACCAAAGCAGCCCTATACGCGGCAATTGATGGCCGCGGCGTTTGAACTTTCCAGCAATGAAAAGGCGATGAACTGACAGTGAGTGAATTGGAACGCCTGAAGGAAATGCTGGATGCCGAGCAGGTAAAGCTTGGCGTCAGCCTGCGCCGGATGAATTCGCCGGGCTCCCCGGTCTATCGTACCTGGGAGAATGTTTGGCCAACGGCCACCATCCTGACCACCAGCTTCATTGCGCTGAAATGGGGCGGCGCACCCCTGGAAGCGCTTGGCGTGCAGCAGGGCGGCACCTGGGCAGGCATGGTGGTGCTTGGCATTGGGTGCTGGTGGTGGCTTACGAAAATCATGCCGAAAATCAAGGATGGCGTGTTTGAACGCACCGCTGCGCTGGCGCTTTCATCGCCGCAGGAATTTGATTTCCTCTGGTCCAAAAGCATCCTGAGCCTTTATGCCAAGCTGCCCGATGGCACGGAATGGGCCGCGACCAGGCGGGATGATTGGCGCGGCTTTGTGCGCCGGCTGGATGAAGCATTGTCAAAGGAAAACGCGTAATGGCCATTCTGCTTTCAACCAAGGCGCATACCATGCAGGATTGGAAGGCGGCGCTGCTTGCCGTTGATCCCAGCTTGGAAATTCGCATGTATCCTGATGCGGGCAACCCAGCGGAAATTGAAGCCGCCGTGGTTTGGACCGCGCATGACATGATGGAATTGCGCCGCTATCCAAACCTGAAGCTGATTGTCTCCATGGGGGCGGGCGTTGATCATTTGCTGCGCGCGCCTGGACCGCCGCCCGGTATTCCAGTGGCGCGCTTGAAGGATGTGCTGCTGACCAGCGCCATGGCGGAATGGGTGCTGCTGAATGTGCTGCGCTTTCACCGGCAGGACCCGGAATACCGTGCTTTGCAACAGCGCAAGGAATGGCTGGAATTATCCGCGCCCAGTACGGCGGAAAGGCGCATCGGCATCCTCGGTATTGGTGAATTGGGCAGCGCTTCCGCGCGCGTGCTGACCGCACTTGGCTTTCCGGTTATGGGCTGGTCGCGCAGCGCAAAGACGCTGCCTGGGGTGCAGACCTTCCATGGCGCGGATGGGCTGCTGGCCATGGCGGCGCAAAGCGATATTCTGATCTGCCTACTGCCACTCACACCTGAAACGCGCGGCGTTTTGAACGCGAAGCTGCTCGCCACCCTGCCGCGCGGGGCTTATGTGATCAATGGCGCGCGTGGCGGCCATATGGTGGCGGAAGATATGCTGGCCGCGCTTGATTCCGGCCATATCGCCGGCGCTGCGCTGGATGTGTTTGAACCGGAACCGCTGCTGCCGGAAAGCCGCTTCTGGACGCACCCCAAGGTGTTCCTGACACCGCATGCCGCCAGCATCACCATCCCATCCAGCGTGGCGCCACAAGTGGTGGAGAATATCCACAATATGCGCGCCGCCCGGCCGTTGATCAATCTCGTGGATTTCAGCCTGGGATACTAGGATTCTTCAAAGCGTGGCACCACCATCAATGGCGAGTTCCGACCCGGTCATATAGCCGCTGTCATCAGACAGCAGAAACGAGACAAGCCGCGCAACCTCATCCGCCGTGCCCTGCCGTCCCATGGGCACGGATTTCAACCGCGCAGCGTTTTCCTCGGGCGAGCGTATGTCCAGCATCGGTGTGGTGATCGGGCCCGGATGGACGGAATTGACGCGAATGCCACGCGGCGCCAGTTCAAGGGCGGCGGATTTGGTCATGCCACGCAAAGCCCATTTCGTGGCGCCATAAGCGAAGGCGCGCGCCGAACCGCGCAGCCCGGCGGAGGAGGAGATATTCACAATCGAACCGCCCCCCGCCCTCTCCATCGCCGGCACCACGGCTTTCATGCCAAGAAAACAGCCGAGTTGATTGATGCGTATGTGGCGTTCGAATAAGGCCGCATCGGTTTCCATCATCAGCTTCGGCACATAGATGCCGGCATTGTTGACCAAGCCTGTCAGCTTCCCGCGCGCTTCCGCCGCTGCCACGGCGCGCGCCCAATCGGCTTCTTCGGTCACATCAAGCTTGAGGAATTGCGCGGCGGTGCCAAGTTCCCGCGCCAGGGCTTCGCCTTCGGCTTCCAGCACATCGCCAAGAATAACGCGCGCACCTTCCGCGACCAGAAGCCGGGCTTCGGCGGCACCCTGCCCGCGTGCGCCGCCTGAAATCAAAATAACCTCGCCATTGAAACGCGCCATGATGATCTCTCCGCTATCCAAAGCCAGCATGGCACCCGCATTGCAGTTCAGGCAAATTTGCCCTGTTATACAGCCTGAGTACGAAAGCAAACAACGAACAAGCCCAATATTATCCATCGTCAAATCACGAAAGCGTGTATTATGGCTGAGAAACCCTGCCCTATCACCGATACGGACGCCATCATCATCGGCGCCGGCATTTCCGGCATGTATCAGCTGATCCGGCTGCGCGAACTCGGCATGAGGCTTCGTGTTTTCGAAACGGGTTCGGATGTGGGCGGCACCTGGTATTGGAATCGCTATCCTGGTGCGCGGTTTGATTCCGAAAGCTGGTCCTATGGTTATTCCTTCTCTGAAGAACTGCTTCAGGAATGGGAGTGGCCGGAGCATTTCGCGGCCCAGCCGGATACGCTCCGCTATCTGAATTTCGTTGCTGATAAATTCGATCTGCGCAAGCACATCACCTTCAATAGCCGCGTCAAGGCAGCGCATTTTGATGATGCGCGAAATATCTGGACCGTGACGCTGGAAAACGGCGAGGAATGCCGCGCGCCACTCATGATCACGGGACTTGGCCCGCTTTCGGCGCCCACCTTGCCCAATATTCCAGGCCGGGATTCCTTCCAGGGTCAGGCCTTCCATACCGCCCGTTGGCCGCATGATCCGGTGGCTTTCAAGGGCAAGCGTGTTGGCATCATCGGCACCGGCGCCACCGCCATTCAAATCATTCAAACCATTGCCAAGGATGTCGGCCACTTGACCGTGTTTCAGCGCACGCCGAATTGGGCCGCGCCTTTGCATAACCGCAAGATCACCGCGGAAGAACAGGCGAAGATCAAGGCAAGCTATCCGGAAATCTTCGCCCGCTGCCGCGAAACCGCCACCTGCTTCATCCATCAGACTGATCCGCGCAAGGCCCTGGAAGTCTCTGCCGAAGAACGCGAAGCCTTTTGGGAAAAGCTTTATGCCGAACCCGGCTTTGGCATATGGGTCGGCAATTTTGCCGATGTGCTGACGAATAAGGAAGCCAATGCGCTCGCGAGTGATTTCATGGCGCGCAAGATCAGGGAAAGGGTGAAGGACCAGGCGGTTGCCGAAAAACTCATCCCGAAAAATCACGGCTTTGGCACCAGGCGCCTGCCTTTGGAAAGCGGCTATTACGAGGTCTATAACCAACCCAATGTGCGCTTGGTGGATATCAATGAGACGCCGATTGAACGCATCACAACGGAAGGAATCAAGACCACCAGGGAAGAATTTGGCTTTGACATATTGATATTCTCGACAGGTTTTGATGGCGTGACCGGACCTTATGATCGGATTGATATTCGCGGCCCAGGCGGGCGCAGCCTAAGGCAGGATTGGGCGGCAACACCCAAAACCTTCCTTGGGGTGATGGCCGAAGGCTTCCCCAATATGCTCATGGTGCTTGGCCCCCATACCGCACGCGGCAATATCCCACGCAATATCGAAGAAATCGTCGATTGGGTCACTGGCCTTGTCATTCATATGCGCAATCACGGCCTCACGCGTGTGGAACCAAAGCCGGATGCCGTGCAATGGTGGGCTGACAAGGTGGAAGAAGCCGTGGCCGGCCTTCTATTCGCTGAGGTGAATTCCTGGCAAACTGGCGTCAATCGCAATGTTGAAGGCCGCGATGTCAGACGCACCCTTGGCTATTATGGCGGCGCGGTGGAATATCGCCGCATCGCCGATGCGGTCGCGGCCGGCGGCTACCGTGAATTCGATTTTGCGTGACATACCAAAAGTGAAGGGAGGATCACAAATGCAACACAAAACCACCGCCACCCGCCGTTCCTTGCTCGCGCTTGGTGCTGGCGCTGCTTTATTATCGCCCGCCATCGCGCGCGGCCAGGAAGCCAATTGGCCCAGCCGCCCTGTTCGCATCATCGCGGCCTTCCCGGCGGGCAGCGGCACGGATAGCCTGGCGCGCTTTTATGGTGAACGTCTGGGCCGAATCTTCGGCCAGAACTTTGTCATAGAGAATATTGGCGGCGCCAATGGCGCGATTGGTGCCCGCGCTGCCGCACGTGCGGCACCCGACGGCTACACCATCTTTTTCGGATCGGTTTCAACCCATGCCGCCAATCCGCATCTGATGCGCGAAACTGGCTATGATCCGCTGCGTGATTTCGCGCCGCTTTCCATGATCAGCATCAATCCGCTTGGCGTGCTGGTGCGTGCGGATAATCCTGCGCGTGATCTTCAGGCCTTCATTGCCCATGCGCGCGCCAATCCCGGCGCGCTGAATTACGGCATAGGCAATGCGGGCGGGCTTGCTGGTACGCATCTTCTCAGCCAGGCTGCCGGCTTCAAGGCGGAGCAGATTGCCTATCGCGGGACACCACAGGCCATGGCAGATTTGCTTGGCGGGCGGCTGCATTTTCTCGTGACCGATCTTGGCCCGGCCGTGGAACATTTGCGCGCCGGCACCATCCGCGCGCTGGCCGTTACCACTGCGCGGCGCGTGGAGACCTTGCCGGATGTGCCAACGGTGGCGGAATCCGGCCTGCCTGGCTTTGATTTCGCTTCCTGGAACGGTGCCTGGATGCCAGCGCGCACGCCGCCTGCCATCATCGCGCGGTTAAGCCAAGAAATGATCAAGATAGGCCAAAGTGATGAAGCCAAGCGCCACATTGGGGCACTTGGCATCGTTTCCAACCCCAGCACGCCTGAAGCACTCGGCGAATTCAACCGCCGCGAATTGGCGCTTTGGGCCCGCATCGCCGCGGAAGCGAATGTGGAAAAGCAATAGGCGCAACCGGCGCGATTGATCACTTCCGCCGGCTGGGCGGCATTTCAGAAATGCGCAAGGTCGCGGGCTGCGCTGGCCCGCGTTCCACGGTGCCGATCCAGATATTGTAATTACCGCTGGCTGGGCGCTGGATCACAATGCCTGGATTCAGCCCTTCCATATCATCATTGCACAGCCAGCGGCCGGAAGGATCATTGATGATCAGCGTCGTATCCGCCTGCGCAACGACAGAAATATACAGTGGCAGGCTGCCCGCCTGATAATTCAAATCCACATCGGGGCGGGCATAGTCAATCCAGCCGCTGCAATCAGTGCCAAGGCCCTGTACCTCTCGATCGCCACCGGCTTCTACGCGCGTTTCATGCGGATCAGGCGCGAAATCCGCGCGCAGATTAACCGTGGCGTAGCGCGGCTGCGCGGCAACATCTGGGCGCGCCTGACGCGCCGGGGCCTTCTGCTGCGCAAAGACGGGCAGCGCAATCGCGCAAATCAAAGCGAAAGCCATAACGGCGATCTTCCGCATCTCATGCTCCTTAATGGCAAAGGGACTTCTCCGCATTGCCAATAAAGGATTAAGCTAAGGCTTTGATATCGAAGCAACGGGCTGTGAAGCTGATCGCGGGCGATCACCACCCACGACCAACGCCCATTCAAGTCAGCGTGGCAGCGTCGTGCTGCCCATCAGGAATTCATCCACCGCGCGCGCGCATTGGCGGCCTTCGCGAATGGCCCAAACCACCAGCGATTGCCCGCGCCGCATATCACCCGCGGCGAAAACCTTGGGCACGGATGTTTGATAGGCATCCGTATCCGCCCGCACATTGCCGCGCGCATCCAAGGCAACGCCGGAGGTTTCCAAAAGCCCCGCCTTGCGCGGCCCAAGAAAGCCCATGGCCAGCAGCACCAGATCCGCCTTCATCTGAAAGCCGCTGCCCGCCACTTCGCGCATCTGCATGCGCCCCGCTTCATGCACCCATTCCACGCGCACGCAATCAAGGGCCGTCACGCGGCCATTCTCACCCACTGCCTGCTTCGTCAGCACGGCCCAATCACGCGCGCAGCCTTCATAATGCGCCGGCGCGGTGCGGAGCTTATGCGGCCAATTCGGCCAGGTGAGGCCCTTGTTTTCCTGCTCCGGCGGCTTTGGCATGATTTCAATCTGCGTGATGGAAGCGGCACCCTGACGCGCGGCGGTGCCGATGCAATCCGCGCCCGTATCGCCGCCGCCAATCACCACCACATGCTTGCCCTTGGCCGAGATGGTGCCGCGCGGCGCGGCGCGGTCTTCGCTATCGCCCGCCACGCGCTTGTTCTGCTGCGTCAGGTAATCCATCGCGGGATGAATGCCGGAAAGATTGCGGCCATCCACTTCCAATTCACGCGGCCATTCTGCGCCGCCCGAAAGCACCACCGCATCATAACCTGCCAGCAGCACATCGAAGGGCAGTGTGGAGCCCACTTCCGTACCGGTACGGAATTCCACACCTTCCGCCGCCATCTGATCCACACGACGGTCAATCAAATGCTTTTCCATCTTGAAATCAGGAATGCCGTAGCGCAGCAAACCGCCGATGCGATCCTGCTTTTCAAACAGCGTCACCGCATGGCCGGCGCGCGCCAATTGCTGCGCCGCCGCCATCCCCGCCGGGCCGCTGCCCACCACCGCCACGCGCTTGCCGGTCTTGCGCGCGGCAATTTGCGGCACGATCCAGCCTTCTTCCCAGCCACGATCCACAATGGCGCATTCGATGGATTTGATGGTGACCGGCGCTTCCGTCAGGTTCAGCGTGCAGCTTGCCTCGCACGGGGCGGGGCAGATGCGGCCGGTGAATTCCGGGAAGTTGTTGGTGGAATGTAGCGTTTCCAGCGCCGCCTGCCACTGATCCCGATAGACCAGATCATTCCAATCTGGGATCATATTATTGACGGGGCAGCCATTATGGCAATACGGAATGCCGCAATTCATGCAGCGCGCCGCCTGCTTCGTCAGCTCCGCCCCCGGCAGCGGGGTGACATATTCCTTGTAATTCTTGAGCCGTTCTTCGGGCTTGATGTAGCCGCGATCGGCGCGTTCAAATTCAAGAAAACCTGTTGCCTTACCCATAACGCTATTCCTCCTTGCGGCTTATTCGGCCGCAACCGCGTGACCGCCCGCTTGCTCGGCCTTCAGGTCAAGCAAGGCGCGGCGGTAATCCCGCGGCATCACCTTCACGAAGCGCGGCAGCGCATTGTCCCAATCTTCCAGCAAAGCACGGGCACGCGCGCTGCCGGTCATCAGCAAATGCCGCTCCACCAGAATGCGCAGACGCTCAGCATCGAAGCGCAGCATATCGCCCATGCCATTATCAAAGGCGGATGGCGCGCGCTGCCTGGGCCGGCCATCTTCACTGTCATCGGCGGGGCCGATCGCTTCGATGTCCACGATGCTGGTATTGCACATGTCGCGGAAATCGCCGTTGACATCGTAAACATAGGCAATGCCACCCGACATGCCGGCAGCGAAATTCCGCCCCGTCGCGCCCAGCACCACCACCACGCCGCCGGTCATGTATTCGCAGCCATGATCACCGCAGCCTTCCACCACGGTCACCGCGCCGGAATTGCGCACGGCGAAGCGTTCACCGGCGACACCTTCGAAATAGGCCTCACCGGCAATCGCCCCATACAGAACGGTATTGCCGACAATGATATTCGCCGAAGGATCACGCGCCACGCCGGCAGGCGGCTTTACCGCAATGCGCCCGCCGGAAAGCCCCTTGCCCACATAGTCATTCGCATCGCCGGTCAATTCCAAGGAGACACCACGCGCGAGGAAGGCGCCGAAGCTGCCGCCCGCCGTGCCCTTGAAGGCGATGCTGATGGTATCTTCCGGCAAGCCGGCATGGCCGTAAAGCTTCGCCACCTCACCGGAAAGCATCGCGCCCGTGGTGCGGTTCAGGTTGCTGATGGGCCGTTCAATGCGCACCGGCTGCTGCTTTTCCAGCGCATCCTTGCTGGCCGCGATCAGATCCACATCCAGGATGTGATCCAACCCGTGATCCTGGCTTTCGCAATGATGGATCGCAGCACCTTCCACCAGCTTCGGCTGATAGAGAATGCGGGAAAGATCAACGCCCTTCGCCTTCCAATGGTCAATCGCGGGGCGCATATTCAGCCGATCCACGCGGCCCACCATTTCATCCACCGTGCGGAAGCCGAGCTGAGCCATCAGCTCCCGCATTTCTTCGGCGACGAAGAAGAAGTAATTGATCACGTGTTCCGGCATGCCGGTGAAGCGCGCGCGCAGCACCGGGTCTTGGGTAGCGATGCCAACCGGGCAGGTATTCAAATGGCATTTGCGCATCATGACACAGCCGGCGGCAATCAGCGGCGCGGTGGCGAAGCCGAATTCATCAGCGCCGAGCAGCGCGCCAATCACCACATCGCGCCCGGTGCGCAAACCGCCATCCACCTGCACGGCAATGCGCCCACGCAGCCCGTTCAACACAAGCGTCTGCTGCGTCTCCGCGAGGCCAATTTCCCAAGGCGAACCCGCATGGGTCAGGGATGTCAGTGGCGATGCGCCAGTGCCACCCTCATAGCCCGAAATCGTCACATGATCGGCGCGCGCCTTGGAAACGCCGGCGGCGACAGTGCCGACGCCGACTTCCGAAACCAGCTTCACGGAAATCCGCGCACGCTTGTTCACGTTCTTCAGATCATGGATCAGCTGCGCCAGATCCTCGATCGAATAAATATCGTGATGTGGTGGCGGAGAAATCAGCCCCACCCCCGGCGTTGAATGGCGCACGCGGGCGATGTTCTTATCCACCTTATGGCCCGGCAACTGCCCGCCTTCACCAGGCTTCGCACCCTGCGCCATCTTGATCTGGATATCATCGGCATTGACCAGATATTCCGCCGTCACGCCAAAGCGGCCAGAGGCCACCTGCTTGATCGCGGAACGCATGGAATCGCCATTGGGCAGCGGTTTGAAGCGATCCGCTTCCTCCCCACCCTCACCGGTATTGGAACGCCCGCCAATGCGGTTCATGGCAATCGCCAGCGTGGTATGCGCTTCACGGCTGATCGAACCGAAGCTCATCGCACCCGTGGCGAAGCGCTTGACGATCTCATGCGCCGGCTCGACTTCCTCAAGCGGGATGGCTTGATCGGCGAATTTGAATTCCATCAGGCCGCGGATCGTCAGCAGACGGCGGCTTTGGTCATTGATGGTCTTGGCGAATTCCTTGTAGCGATCAGCGGAATTGCCGCGCACGGCGTGTTGCAGGTTGGAAACGCTCTCCGGCGTCCAGGCGTGATCTTCGCCACGCAAACGCAGCGCGTAATCACCGCCCACATCCAGCAAATCGCGATAGATCGGGTTATCGCCAAAGGCGGCCTGATGGCGTTGCACGGCTTCCGCCGCAATTTCGGCAATGCCGGCACCCTCAATGGTGGTGGCCGTGCCGGTGAAGTATTTTTCGACGAAGCTGGTGGAAAGCCCAACCGCATCGAAGATTTGCGCACCGCAATAGGATTGATAGGTGCTGATGCCCATCTTGGACATCACCTTCATCACGCCCTTGCCAATCGCCTTGATGAAGTTCTTCTGCACCTCATAAGGCTTCAGCTTCATATCCACGCGCTGGCGGATTTGTTCCAGGGTCTCAAAGGCAAGATACGGGTTGACCGCTTCCGCGCCATAGCCGGCGAGTACGCAGAAATGATGCACCTGCCGCGCCTCACCTGTTTCCACGACAAGGCCGGTGGAAGTGCGCAAGCCCTGGCGGATCAAATGATGATGCACCGCCGCTGTTGCCAACAAGGAAGGAATGGCGATGCGTTCAGCGGATACCGCGCGGTCTGACAGCACAAGGATGTTGTGCCCAGCCAGCACCGCTTCGGTCGCGGCGGAACAGAGCTTGTCCAAAGCCGGCGCCAGCCCATCGGCACCATCCTTGGCGGGCCAGGTGGCATCCAAAGTCTGGGTACGGAAGGCATCGCCGGCCAGCGCCTTGATGCCCCTGATCTTCGCCAAATCCTCATTGGTCAGGATCGGCTGCGCCACTTCCAACCGGTAATGATGCCCGGCCTGCCGCCCGAGCAGATTGGGCCGAGGCCCGATCATGGACACCAGCGACATCACCAATTCCTCACGGATCGGGTCAATCGGCGGATTGGTGACCTGCGCGAAATTCTGCTTGAAGTAATGGAACAGCAGCTTGGATTTATTGGACAGCACCGCAAGAGGTGTGTCTGTCCCCATGGACCCCACCGGGTCATCGCCTTCGCGCCCCATGGGTTCCAGGAAGAAATTGAGGTCTTCCTGCGTATAGCCGAAGGCCTGCTGATCGCGCAGCAAGCCCTTGGAATCCTGCGTGCGCTCAACGGGCATTTCCGCCGGCACGCCGGGCAATTCTTCCAGCTTGAACTGCGTATTCTTCAGCCATTCGGCATAAGGATGTTCGCTGGCCAGCTTCTGCTTGATTTCGGCATCATCAATGATGCGCCCGGCGTCGAGGTCAATCAGCAGCATGCGGCCTGGTTGCAGGCGCCATTTGTGGCGAATGCTTTCCTCCGGAATGGGCAGCACACCCACTTCGGATGCCAATACCACCTTGTCATCATGGGTGATGATGTAGCGCGCCGGGCGCAGACCATTGCGATCCAACGTCGCGCCAATCTGGCGGCCATCGGTGAAGGCAATGGCTGCCGGCCCATCCCAGGGTTCCATCAGCGCCGCGTGATACTCATAAAAGGCGCGCCGTTCCGGGTCCATCAGCGGATTGCCCGCCCAGGCTTCCGGGATCAGCATCATCATCGCATGCGAAAGCGAATAACCGCCGGCCACCAGGATTTCCAAGGCATTGTCAATGCAGGCGGTATCCGATTGGCCATGCGGGATCAGCGGCCACATCTTGTCCAAATCCGGCCCCAGCAAGGGTGAGGACATGGAACCGCGCCGCGCATACATCCAATTCACATTGCCGCGCACGGTGTTGATTTCACCATTATGCGCCAGAAAGCGATAGGGATGCGCGAGCTTCCAGGACGGAAACGTATTGGTCGAAAAGCGCTGATGCACCAAAGCGAGCGCGCTTTCCGTCAGCGGGTTGCGCAGATCATCATAGAAGCTGCCAACCTGCCCCGCCAGCAACAGCCCCTTATAGACCACCGTGCGCGTGGAGAAGGACGGCATGTAAAGATCAGCACTCGCCGGCAGCCCCTTGGCAGTTGCCAATTCGCGGAACTTGTTCAGCGCCTGCTTGCGGATGGTGAGAATCTTGCGTTCAAACGCGTCCTGATCCTTGATGCTGTCGCTGGCCGCGATGATCGCCTGGCGGATCACCGGCATGCTGGCGATCACGGCCTTGCCCAGCCCATCCAAAGTGGTCGGGACTTCGCGCCAGCCGAGCAGGGTCTGCCGTTCGGCAGCGACATAGCCTTCAATGCTTTGGATCGCGACCGCGCGGGAAGCCTCATCCTGCGGCAGGAAGCACATGGCCACCGCATAGCGGCCAGGCGCCGGCAGGGTCTTGCCCTGGCTTTCGGCCCAATGGCGCAGCAGCTTGTCGGGCATCTGGATCAGGCAGCCCGCGCCATCACCCATCAGCGGGTCAGCGCCCACCGCGCCGCGATGGTCCAGATTGACCAGGATTTGCAGGCCTTGGCGGATGATATCATTCGACTTTCGGCCCTTGATATCCGCAATGAAGCCAACGCCGCAGGCGTCATGCTCGTTCCGGGGATCGTAAAGGCCTTGCGCTTCCGGCAGTCCCATATCTCTCGCTCTTCAATGCTTTGCCGGGGTCAATACCCCTGGGCCGGCCCCCAAAACCGGGGCGAAACCCGGTCTTTAATAGAGAGTGGCGCTTTGCGCCAGCATGGTTTTCAGGGGTTCCCAGGGTCTCGGCTGCGCCATCTTTTGCTTGACGCCGCCCGCGCCGGGACGGAAAGCTTGCCCCATGGACAAGATCACCGCCGCCCTTCGGGCGAATCGCATTGTGCGCGCTGCCATGCGCCATTGCGCCCTGGCGGGTTGGGCGCCGGTGGCGCAGATGCCGCTGCCCGATAGCCGCCGCCCGGATATCATCGCGCTGACCGATACCGGCAGCTTCATCGCCATTGAGGTCAAATCCACCGCCGAGGATTTCCTCTCCGACGAAAAATGGCAGGATTACCGGGATTGGTGCGACCAGCTCTACTTCGCCGTGGATATGGATTTCCCGCGCGAAATCCTGCCAGAGGATGTCGGGCTATTGGTGACGGATCGGCTGGAAGTGGCCGTTATCCGCGATGCACCTTTGATGCGCCTTTCGCCCCCGCGCCGCCGCGCGCTGCTGCATCGCTTCGCCGTGCTGGCCGCCGGGCGGCTCGCCGCCCTGCAAGACCCGGATTCAGCGCGGGAGGTGAATGCCGCGCTTAAGCTGGAATAGAAGGGATCAGCCCTTCATCCGCGCCACGGTGGCCGTGGTGCTATTGCCCGGCAGCAATTGGGCCAGCCGTACCTGCCCGCCATAGGCTTGCACGATATCGGCGCCCACCACGGTTTCCACCGTGTAATCGGCGCCCTTCACCAGCATTTCGGGCTGAAACAGCCGGATCAATTCCAGCGGCGTTTCCTCATCAAATACCGTGACGCAATCCACGGTGGCGAGCGATGCCAGCACCGCGGCCCGCGCCGCTTCATTCTGAATGGGCCGTGCCGGGCCTTTCAGGCGCTTGACGCTATCATCACTGTTCAGCCCCACCACCAGCCGGTCGCACCAGGACCGCGCCTGTTCCAACAGATGCACATGGCCGGGATGCAGCAGATCAAAGCAGCCATTGGTGAAACCGATGCGCCAGCCGCGCCGACGCCAGCGTTCCACCTGCTCAAGCGCGGCAGAGCGCGACATCACCTTGCGCAGCGCGCCGCGTTCGGGGCCGAGTGCTTCCAGGATTTCCTCTTCCCGCGTGACTGCTGTGCCAACCTTACCCACCGCAATGCCGGCGGCAATATTCGCCAGCCGCACGGCCACCGGCAGCGGCAGTTTCGCGCCCAGCCCGGCGGCGATGGTCGCCACCACCGTATCCCCCGCGCCGGAGACATCCTGCACTTCAGCCGCTTCAGCGGGGAAATGATGCAGCCTATCGCCATCCAACAGCGTCATGCCGTCTTCGCTCCGCGTCACCAGCACGGCGCCAAAGCCATGCGCATCGCGCAGTGCGCGCAAGGCAGCAATGATATTGTCTTCCGTATCCACGGCCATGCCGGTCGCTTCCGCCAATTCGGCGCGGTTTGGCGTGACCAGATCAGCCCCGGCATAGCGGCCATAATCGCGCCCCTTGGGGTCCACCACCACAGGCCGCCCGGCCGACCGCGCCGCCTGAATAAGCCGCGCCGCCGTATCGCCGACCAGCACGCCCTTCCCGTAATCGGATAGCACCATCACCGTGGTCGCGGCGGCGGCATCGCCCGCAATGCGCACCAGCCGATCCGCAAGCCGCGGCTGGATCGACGCCACTTCCTCATGATCCGCGCGCAGCATGTGCTGACCATTGGCAAGGAAGCGCGTTTTTGTCGTGGTGGCGCGCCCGCCTTGCACCAGCAACCAGGGCTCCACGCCTGGCTGGCCGCCGATCAACCCGGTCAGGTCACTGCCCGCCTGATCATCGCCAACCACGGAAACAAAGGCCACGGCAGCACCAAGCGCCGTCAGGTTGCGCACCACATTGCCGGCGCCGCCCGGCATGGCGATTTCGCGTTCCACGGTCAGCACCGGCACCGGCGCTTCCGGGCTGATGCGCTGCGCCCGGCCATAAACATAGCGGTCCAGCATGGCATCGCCCACCACCAGCACCGAAGCACGGCGAAGCTGCCGCGCCGCGGCCATCAATTCAGCGATGGGAGTTTCAACCAATGGCCGATCCATACGGGCGCCCCTTTGCAATAATTGCGTAACCCAGGCGCCAGCCGGGACGCAAGCTTTCACTCGCGTCTCACGCCCCCGCCAGGGTCAGCCCCTCAATCCTGAGCGTCGGGCAATCCGTCCCACGCCGGAAGACCAGATCATTGGCGGCGGTCATATTCAGGAACATCTGCTTGAGGTTACCGGCCACCGTGATCTCACTCACCGCCTCTGCCAGCACCCCGTCACGGATCATGAAGCCCGCCGCCCCCCGGCTGTAATCGCCCGTGACGCCATTGACACCCATGCCGATCAATTCCGTGACGTAAAGCCCTTCCTTGATATCGGCCATGAGTTCCGCCGGGCTGAGTGTGCCAGGGGAAAGCCAAAGATTACTCGGCGCCGGGCCAGGTGGGCCACCGGTCCCCCGGCTGGCATGGCCGGTGGAAGCCAGGCCCAATTGCCGCGCGCTCCGCCAATCCATCACCCAGCTTGTCAGCACACCATCGCGCACCAAGGCGCGGGCTTCTCCCGGCATGCCTTCCCCATCAAAGGGGCGGGAACGCAGGCCACGAGCTCGCGTTGGATCGTCATGCACGGTCAGACCCTTAGGCAGGATCTGTTCGCCCATTGAACCCTTCAGAAAGGACGTGCCCCGCGCCACCGCCGCACCATTGATGGCGCCCATCAGATGACCAAGGATGGAACCAGAAACGCGCGGGTCGAGCACCACCGGAATGCGCGCGGTCTTGGCGCGCACCGGGTTCAGCCGGCGCACCGCCTTTTCCGCAGCCACGCGCCCAACCATGGCCGGGTCCGGCAGATCGGCCAGGAAAACCGCCTGCCAGTAATCATAATCGCGTTCCATCCCGGTGCCCTCACCAGCGACGGCGGTGGCGGAAATGCCTTGCGATGTGCGCGCATAGTGCCCGGCAAAGCCATTGGAAGCGACCAGGGCGATCTCCGTCCGGCCCCAGCCGGCGCCGGCGCCTTCGCTATTGGTAATGCCCTTCACGGCAAGCGCCGCTTCTTCCGCCGCCGCGGCGCGGGCCAGCAAGGCCTCGGCACTCGGTTCGCTCGGGTCTTCCAAATCAAGCGCGCGGGCCGGGATCGCCACCGCGTCCGGCAGGCCGGCGAAGGGGTCTTCCGGCACCACGCGGGCCATGGCGACGGCACGTTCCGCTAGTGCGGCAAAGCCCTTCGGGTCCGGTTCGGTGGAAGCCACAATCGCCTGGCGCTTGCCGACAAAAACCCGCAAGCCAAGGTCCTGGCTTTCCGAGCGTTCCAGCTTTTCAATCGTGCCCAGGCGCCGTTCCACGGAAAGTGAGGTGGAACCGATCAGCAGCGCATCAGCCGCATCCGCCCCCGCCGCGCGGGCGGCCTTGATCAGATCAGCCAGCACATCCAGCCGGTTCATGCCGCAAGCTTCTCCATAATGGTGCCAAGCGATGGCACCTGCGCTGATGGCCCCATCACCGCAAGCGTCGGGCGCTGCCGGAATGCCTGAGCAGCCGCCTGCTGCACCTGTTCCACCGTGACCGAGGCGATGCGCTGCTTGGTTTCCTCAATCGGGATCACGCGGCCATGCACCTGCAATTGCCGCGCAAGCTGTTCGCAGCGGCTGCCAGTGGATTCCAACGACATCAGCAAGGAAGCGCGGAGCTGCGCCTTGGCGCGGGCCAATTCATCCTCGGTCACATCGCGCTGGACCTTGAGCAATTCCTCAAGCGTCACGGGCATCAATTCCGCCGCTTCCTTCTCGCCAGTGCCGGCGTAAATCTGGAACAAGCCGCCATCCTTGAAGGGCGAGGCAAAGGCATAGATGGAATAAACCAGCCCGCGCTTTTCACGGATTTCCTGAAACAGCCGCGATGACATGCCGCCGCCCAAAAGCGTGCCAAGCACCTGCGTTGGCCAATGCATCGGGTCCCGATAGGGCGCGGATGGAAAGCCAAGCACGATATGCACCTGGTCCAAATCACGGGTTTCGCGGAATTCACCGCCGGCATAGCGCGTTGCTTCCGGTGCGGGGATGCTCACCTCCGGCAAATCAGCGAAATGCTTGCCGACCAGATCAAGCAGCGCTTCATGTTCCAAGGCACCGGCACCGGCAATCACCATGGAAGATGGCCCGTAATTGCGGCGCATATAGCCTTTCAGCGCATCGCGCGTCATGGCCTTGATTGAATCTTCGGTGCCCAGCACGGGCCGCCCCATGGGTTGATCGGGAAAAGCCGTGGATTGGAAATGGTCGAACACGATATCATCCGGCGTATCATTCGCCTGGCCGATTTCCTGCAAGATCACGCCGCGTTCGCGTTCAACTTCCTCAGGCTCGAAGGTCGAATGCGTCAGGATATCGCCGATGATATCAACGGCGAGTGCGGTGTCTTCCTTCAAGACCTTGGCGTAATAGGCGGTTTGTTCGCGCGCAGTATAGGCATTCAAATGCCCGCCGACATTCTCGATCTCCCGCGCAATCGCCGCCGCATCGCGCCGCGTGGTGCCCTTGAAGGCCATATGTTCCAGAAAGTGGGAAACACCATTGTCTTCCGGCGTTTCATGCCGCGTGCCGACAGCGACATAAGCGCCAAAGGATACGGTTTCCACGCGCGGCATGTTTTCGGAAACAATGGTCAGGCCATTATTCAGGCGGGTCACGCGGACGGCTTCGGTCATGGGTGGGTTGATCTTTTCAAGCTGCATTACGACGGGCATGGGCACGAACCGCGTTTTCCACCGCGCCCAGATCATCGGGCAGGACGGAAAAGCGTTCTTCCCGATCATATAGGTCGGCCAGCCGCGCGGGCAGAGGGGGGCGGAGCCCCGTGGCGCGTTCCACCGCATCGGGGAATTTCGCCGGATGCGCGGTCGCGGCCACCACCACCGGAATGGCCGGGTCTTCCGGCGCCAAGGCGCGCGCGGCGGCTGTGCCAACCGCCGTGTGCGGATCGGCCAAATACCCCGCCGCCTGATGCAAATGGCGGATTTCGGCGAGCGTGCCGGCATCATCCAGGGTAAAGCCGGCGAATAGCTTGGTCGCTTCCCGCCAGGCGGCATCGGGGATGGGCATGCGCCCTTCGGCGCGGAAGCGGCGCATGGCCTCCGCCGTTACCGCGCCATCGCGGCCCAGCATTTCGAACAATAGGCGTTCGAAATTGGAGGAAACCTGGATGTCCATCGAAGGCGAAAGGGATGGCTCGACCGGGCGCGCCGTCATGTCATTGGCCGCTAGGAAGCGCGCCAGAATGTCATTGCGGTTCGATCCCACAATCAGCTTCGCGACCGGCAGGCCCATGCGCATTGCGGCCCAGGCGGCCAGCACATTGCCGAAATTGCCGGTGGGCACGCTGAAAGCCACGGGCCGATCCGGCGCGCCCAGCGCCAAGGCAGCGGCGACATAATAGGGGATTTGCGCCGCGATCCGCGCCCAATTGATCGAATTCACCGCCGAAAGCCGCATTTCCTGACGGAAGGGCGCGTCATTGAACATGGCCTTCACCAGATCCTGGCAGGCATCAAAATCACCCTTGATCGCGATATTGCGCACATTGGCCGCCAGCACGCTGGTCATTTGCCGGCGCTGCACTTCGCTGGTGCGGCCTTCCGGGTGCAGGATGACGATATCAACCGCCGCGCGATCCCGGCAGGCTTCAATGGCGGCGGAACCCGTATCGCCGGATGTCGCGCCGACAATCGTCACACGCTCGCCGCGCTTGGTCAGCACGTGATCGAACAGCGGCCCAAGCAATTGCAGCGCCATATCCTTGAAGGCGAGCGTTGGGCCATGGAATAGCTCAAGCGCAAAGCAACGCTGATCCAATTGCACCAGCGGCACAATCGCCGGATGGCCAAAGCCGGCATAGGCCTGCTTGCATAGCTGATCGAGCGGCAGGCCCCGCCCCGCGAATAGCCCGATGATGCGCGCGGCCAGTTCCGGATAGGAAAGCCCGCGCATGGCGCGCCATTCGGCGGGCGAAAGCTCTGGCCAATGGCGCGGCACGAAAAGCCCGCCATCCTCAGCCAGCCCCGCCAGCAATACGCCTTCAAAATCCCGGGCCGGCGCCTGCCCGCGTGTTGAGATATACTCCATGGGCGGGAGACATAAAGGG
>JBIKXA010000276.1:0-2632 GCA_044356015.1 Roseomonas sp. | reverse complement strand
CAAGGCTGCGCGCGGCAAGGGTTTTCTGTTAGTGTCGGCCACACCTTTGACCCGTTCTTCCTATCACGCGGATCGGGATTTCGCGGCGCTGAGTGCCGCACGCAACGCACAACTGGCCGCGCAAGGCTGATATGCCAACCCATGCGGAAAAGAAGGTGCTCCGTTATTCGGAGGAGCAGCTTTTCGACATGGTGGCCGATGTGGCGCGCTATCCGGAATTCCTACCCTGGTGCGCTGCCGCGCGCGTATTAAGCCGCGATGAACAGGTGCTGGTCGCGGACCTTACCATCGGATTTCGCATGTTTCGTGAAACCTTCAGATCACGTGTGGGTCTGGATAAGCCTGGCCATATCCATGTGACTTATGAAAACGGCCCCTTCCGCTATTTGAACAATCACTGGCGCTTCACGCCGGTCGCTGGCGGAACAGAGGTGGATTTCTTCGTGGATTTTGAATTCCGCAGCCGCATCCTGCAAGTGGCGATTGGTGTTGTCTTCAATGAAGCAGTGCGCCTGATGGTGCGCGCCTTTGAACGGCGCGCGCTGCATCTTTATGGCAGGCCCCCGGCGAAAACGGGCAGCCTATCCGCTATTGGTTGAAGCCATGCGGTGATGATGGGCGCGGGGCTGAACCCGCGCCGCAAAGTATTATTCAGCCGCGCGCAGCGCGCTTTGGCTGCGCAGCTTCACAATACCGGGCAGCGCAGAGCCCTTCCACAGCGCGTCCAGCAACGCCTTGGCTTCATGCGTGCCGATGGAATCCGCTGTCAGCTCCAGGAATTTATCTGACAAGTCGGCATCCGAAAGCGGCGCATCCGGATCACCCTTGCGCGTATGCTGATGGCGGTTCAGCACGCGGCCATCGCGTAGCTTGATCTCAACCTTCGCTGAACGCTTGGACGGAAAGGCCGCAGCGCATTCTGGGTCCAACGCCACCGTCACCTTCGGCATCAGCGCGCGGATCGTGGGATCGGTCAGGCGCTCTGGCTCGAACGCGGCCAGCCGCACACCGCCATGCAGCAACATGGTCGCGACCGTGAATTGTGTGGAGAATCGGCAATCCTGTTCAGTGGAGGCTGTCGGGCGATCACAGACATCCTTGGTCGCCTTATAGCCACCCACATGCACGCCGATCACATCACTGGCCGTGAAGCCTGTCTCGCGCTGCAAGTCGCGCACCGCATCAAGGGCTGCGAAAATATGCCCGCAGCAGCCGTGATTCTTGAAAGTCATATCGGTGATGGCATAGGGCTTGCCGATATTGGCCAGCGATTTTTCCCATTTGCCGGTATCTTCGCTGGTGGCGGCGGCAAAACCCGCCGGGCCATGCAGCACATCCAAAGCACCTGTCATGCCACGCGCTGCCGCCATGGCCGCCATGGCGCCGGCTTCCGCCGCATGGCCGGGATGCAAGGGCTTGGACATGCCTTCACCGCGGAAAGCTTGCTGCAACCCGCTTGCCATGGTGGCGCTGGTGGCGATGGCGTGGGCAATGCGCTCCGCATCGCAATTCAGCGCGACGGCCACTGCCGCCGCTGCGCCGAAAGTGCCGACCGTGCCGGTGGTATGCCAGAAATCGTAGTGAGAGGGCTGCACCGCCAACCCAATGCGGCAGGAAACCTCATACCCTGCAATCATGGCACGCAGCAGCAAATCCATATCCGCGCCACGCGTCTGCGCCGCTGCCAGCGCCGCCGCAATGGTTGGGCAGCCTGGATGATAGACGGCGTAACGATAGATATCGTCAAATTCCACCGTATGGGATGCCGTGCCATTCAGCAGCGCGGCATGACGGAGCGGCACCTGACGACCGCTGACGTAACACACCGCACCGCCGCCGCCGCGCGTTTCATCTTCCAGCGCGGCTGACATCAGCGTAGCCGGCGCGCGTGATGCGCCCGGCAGCAAGGCAGCGAACCAATCCACCAAGGCGCGCCGCGCGTGATGCGCGACTTCCGCATCCACCGGGCGGCTCCGCCATGAAGCGGCGTGATCTGCCAGAACAAGCAAAGGGTTTTCCATGATGAGCACTGCTACGCGTTGCCGCGCAGCACCTCCTTATTGATGACGACATCGGGGTCGAGCTGACCCTTGAAATGGCTGATGATGCTCTCCGCACAGGAAAGCCCCATGCGGCGCATGCCCTGTTCCGTCGCGGCGGCGGAATGGGGGGAAACAACAACATTCGGCAGATCAAGCAAGGGCAAGCGCGTGGTGACGGGCTCTTCCCAGAACACGTCAAGCCCCGCGGTCGCCAAATGCCCGGTCTTCAGCGCCGCGGTCAGCGCCGCTTCATCCACCAGCGTGCCGCGCGCCGTGTTGATATAGGTGCCGCCTGGCTTCATCGCCGCGAGGAAGGTGGCATTCACCATGCCGCGTGTTTCTTCATTGCTTGGGCAATGGGTGGTGACGATATCGGCTTCCGCCAAACCTTCATGCAGCACCTTCACCGGGCGGAAGCCGGCGCCCTTGATGGTGTTTTGCGGGATATAGGGGTCGTGGACCAGCACCTCCATCCCGAAAGCATTGCAGAGCCGCGCAACGCGGCCACCGATGCGCCCAAAGCCGATGATCAGCACCTTGCGCCCGGAAAGGTCCCAGGTCGGCAGCGATGGCTTGGAGCCCCAATCCAG
>JBIKXA010000019.1:0-29832 GCA_044356015.1 Roseomonas sp. | reverse complement strand
GCGGAATGGACCGCCGAATTCGACTGCGCCGCAGAGCTTGCCGAGGAGCTTGTGAGCAATATCGGCCAGAATGTGTTTCAAGCTGGCTTCACCGCGCTGAAGCGGCAGATGGTGGCTTGACATGCCGCGGGTTGTGCGAAGCACCGTGATTGCCGCGCCGGTTGAAACCCTCTGGGCGATATTGCGTGACTTCAACGGCCATGATCAATGGCATCCTGCCGTTGCGGAGAGCGTCATTGAACGCGGTCTGCCGGCAGACCGAGTTGGCTGTGTGCGGCGGTTTCGTCTGGCGGATGGTTCCGAATTACGAGAACGTTTGCTGACGCTATCAGATGCGGATATGGCCTTCAGCTATTGCCTTTTGGATACGCCCATTCCCTTGCTCAATTATGTCGCGCATGTGCGTTTGGCGCCGGTCACGGATAGTGATGAGACGTTCTGGCATTGGGAGAGCCGCTTCGATACGCCGAAAGGGCGTGAGGCGGAGCTCACGCGCCTTGTGGGGGATCAGATCTACAGCGACGGCTTCAGTGCCATTCGTTCCCATCTTGCAGAAAGGGCGCGCTGATGGCTGTGATCATCGAGAAACATGCGACCATCAGTGAAGCGCAACGCGCATTGGGGAGCGATTCTGTCTATCTTGGTGGCGGCACTATCCTCATGCGCGATATCAATGCCGGGGTTGTTCAAGGCAGGGTCATTCGCAGTACAGACCCGGCCCTGACGCAGGTTAGACCTGTCGGTGACGGTTTTGAGATCGGTGCCGGTGTGACCATGACCGCCATTGCGAAGCATGCGGAACTTGCCTTTCTTCATCCGGTGGTGCGCGCCATAGGTGGCCCGCAGATACGCAATATGGCAACCATTGGCGGCAATCTTTTTGCTGAACCACCCTATGGCGATCTGGCGGCCGCATTGCTTGCTCTTGGGGCACGCCTTGTGATGGCGGGCGGGCAAGCGCGGCCGATTGAGGAGTTTTTCCGTGATCGGAAGCGGGCAGGTTTGATCACAGCCATTCAGCTGCCCCGCCCGCGCGATGATAGAAGCTTCTCCTTCCACAAGGTCAGCCGCGTCAAACCAAAGGGCGTTTCCGTCATGTCGTTTTCTGCGTTTTTGCCCCGTGACGCTGGGCGATTGCGCGGGGTGCGCATCGGCTGCATCGGCCTCGGCCCTGGCCCCTTACGCGCCGTCTCAGCAGAACGCGCGCTTGAAGGTCAGGTGTTGGACCAGGCGAGCATCAGCCGCGCCGCGCAGCTTGTCACAGATGGTATGGACCCACCCACGGATGCGCTCGCATCTTCCTGGTATCGGCGCGAAGTCGCGGGCGTGCACCTTAAGCGTTTGCTTGAAAGGATGATTTGATATGGCGCTGAAGCCTGTCACCTTCATCCTGAATGGAGAACCCAAGGCAGCCTTCACGGAAGATGGCCAGAATCTTCTGGATATGCTCCGCCGTGGCGTCGGCGATCTCTCGCCCAAATATGGCTGCGCCCAGGGCAGTTGTGGTGCCTGCACCGTGCTGATCAATGGCGACCCCCAATTGGCGTGCCTTGTTCTGGCAGAGGCAGTCGAAGGCCAGAATCTTGAAACCGCCGCTGGTCTTGGGCATGCCACACTTCACCCGCTGCAGGAAGCTTTCATGCAGCGCTTTGCCGCGCAATGCGGTTATTGCACGCCGGGAATGCTGATGTCGGCGAAGGCTTTGCTCAATGCCAATCCGCGCCCAACGCGTGATCAGGTGATCGAAGCAATCTCGGGTAATCTCTGTCGTTGCACGGGGTATGAACCGATCATTGCCGCCATTCTCGATGTCGCGGAAGGAAGACGGGCACCATGAGTGGAACGCTGACTGACCAGCCGATGATTGATTTCCGCAAGGAATTTTTTGCGGATGAACGCGACGATGATCTGAACGAAGTGGGCAAACCGACCCGGCGCCAGGATATCACCGGTCATGTGACGGGACGCTCGCCCTTTTACGATGACCATCTTTTTGAGGGCCTGCTGCATATCCGCTGCGTCCGTTCGCCGCATCACGCTGCGCGGGTTCGGCGAATTGATTTGAGCGCCGCTGAACGCATGCCGGGTGTTGTGCGTATCCTAACCGGAAAGGATGTGCCGCGTAACCTCAATACCCTGCTGTCATTGCTGGATTTCGGCATTGATGATGAACCGGTGATCTCAACTGATCGCGTGCGGTATCGTGGAGAACCGGTTGCAGCTATTATTGCGACTTCGGAAGCGCGCGCGCGCGATGCAGTCGCCAAGGTGGTGGTTGATTGGGAGCCGCTACCGCATGTCTTGGATGTGGAAGAAGCCATCAAGCCAGGCGCGCCGGTTGTGCTTGACATCTACCCCAGCAATAAATTCATCTATCACGGCAAATACGATCATCAAAAGCTGCGCTACGGCGATGTGGAGGCCGCCTTTCGGCAAGCGGATCATGTCATCGAAGGCCGTTATCAGATGTCACCGATTGAACAGGCGCCAATTGAGACCTGTGGTGCCATCGCAACACCTGAACAGAATGGGCGCTACGCCTGCTATAGCGCCACTCAAGCGCTTTTCTTTTCACTCGCGGTTTCCTCAAAAGTATTGGAAATGCCGTCAAGCCGCCTCCATTTCATCGGGGGCACGGTCGGTGGTGGTTTCGGTGGCAAGGTGGATAGTATTCACGAACCGCTTGCCATTCTTGGCGCCATGCTGACCGGACGCCCCTGCAAATGCATGTGGGATCGTGAGGAGGAAATGCAGGTCGGTGCACCACGCGGCGCGGAACGCTGGTACATCAAGGATGGCGTAATGCGGGACGGGCGCATCATTGCACGCAGCTTCACGGGCTATTTCGATTCTGGTGCCTATACGCGTCTTTCCTCCTACGCCATCATCAAAGGTGTTGGGCATCTGCCTGGGCCTTACACGATCCCGAATGTATCGGCGAATGTCTATTGCGTTTACACCAATCGCACGCCGGCAACCGCCATGCGCGGCTTCGGCATTACAGGCGTTGATTTCGCCATTGAAGCGCATATGGACAAGGTTGCCGATACCGTCGGCCTTAATCCGATTGAACTCCGTATCCTGAATGCCTATCGCGATGGTGACATGAAGGCGCATCGGCGGCTTGCGAAGAATTGTGCCTTGATTGAATGCTGCCAGGTTGTAGCCGAAAAAGCCGGCGTGAAGCTGAGCCCTGCAATGCTTGCTGCTTCTTCCCGGAAGGATGGCGGAGGTGAAAGGGCGAGATTGCCCATCAGTACAGCCACGGACGAGCATGGATTGGTCCGCGGCTTTCAAGGCGGCAGCTATGGCCGCAAGGGCGCGAAGCCAGCGCCGCTTTCAGGGATTTCCCAGACAATGCCATCGGCCTCGCTTACCGCTTCGGAAACGCCGCCGCCTGCCGCCGCAGCACAACAGCCGCCTCCACGCGTTGGCAGCATGCGGTTTTCCTCCATCTCCGGTTTCAGGAGGCGTTGAACCATGGCGCTTCATCGTGGCCGCGGCTTTGCCGCCATCAATTACCCTATCGGCATGAATCTTGGCGGTGATCCCAGCCAGGCGCTCATTCATTCCAATCCTGATGGCAAATTCACCGTCGCCCTTTCGGCCATTGATCTCGGTCAGGGCATGAAATCCGTCACACGCCAGATCGCGGCAGAAACCTTGGGCGTTCCGGTCACGGATGTTTATGTGGACACCGCCGATAGTGATACAGGCCCACATGATATGGGCAGTTTCGCAAGCCGGGGTACGCATCGCATGGGCAATGCGGTGATCATGGCGGCCAAGGAAGCGCGCGCCGTCATGCTTGAGGCCGCAGCTGAGGAACTTGAGGTGGATGCAACGGATTTGGTGACGGATGGGCGCGGCAATATCCATGTGCGCGGTGCGCCGGGGCGTTCCATCACCACCATGGCCGCCGCGCAGGCCGCACAATTCAAGCAAGGCCGCACTATTGCGGGCCGCGGCATCTTCCTTATTCCGCTCAGTGAAGTGGATCCTGATACAGGCGAAATGACCCCTGTTTCCACATTCGCCCATGCAGCGATGCTGGTGGAAGTGGAAGTTGATGACGAAACAGGCGAGGTCACTGTCACCGACATGAAATCTGCCTATGAGGTTGGCCGCGCCTTGAATCCTCGCCTGGTCGAGCAACAATTGCGCGGCGGCGCCTGGATGGGCATGAGCCACGCTGCTTGGGAAACGACCGAGCCCTATTACCCGGCGCGCGATCATGGGCCCGTGGATTTCAATACCTACCTGATGCCTGGCCCCGGCGATTTGGCACCCCATCACATCAGCGTGCTGGAACGCCCTGCCGAGGATGGTCCATATGGTGGCAAGGGCCCTGGCGAGATGTGCGCCAATCCAGTGCTACCCGCCGTTGTGAATGCGGTTTATGATGCGATCGGTATCCGAATAGATGAACTTCCCGTGACGCCAGAAAAAGTGCTTCGTGGTCTTCGCGCGCAGGGCGGCGCCAAGCCGCGTCGGCGATTGTGACATGGCGATCCGGCGCAGCATCGGTGGCATTGACAGCCCTGAAGCGCTGGCGCGCGCCTTGCGTGATGCGCAGTATATTGCCGATGAGGGGCTTGCCACCGCGGCCTATCTCGCGCTCGCCTTGGGAAAGCCATTGCTGCTGGAAGGTGCGCCAGGTGTCGGGAAAACTGAGGCGGCAAAAGCACTTTCGGCCATCCTGGCGCGAGAGCTTGTGCGGCTGCAGGCTTATGAAGGCATAGATGCCGCTGCTGCGATGTATGAATGGAATTTTCCAAGACAAATGCTGGCCATTCGGCAGGCAGGCGACTCCTACATCAATCTGTATGGTGATGATTTCCTGATCGCGCGCCCCTTGCTGCTGGCGCTGCAACGGCCCCGCGAAAGGCTATTGCTGATTGATGAGATTGACCGTTCAGACCATGAATTTGAGGCTTTCCTGCTTGAATTCCTGTCTGATTTCAGCCTGTCCATCCCGGAACGCGGCACGATACGCGCAAGCGAACCTCCTGTTGTGGTGATGACATCCAACCGCACGCGGGAATTGCATGAAGCGCTGCGGCGGCGCTGTGTCTATCACTGGATTGGCTATCCCGATCCGCAATTGGAAGCACAGATTGTGATGATGCGCGCATCCTCCGTCGTGCGGGACACAGCGCATCGCGTGGTTACTGCGGTTGGCCGGCTGCGCAGGGAACCTTTGGCAAAGCCGCCAGGCGTTGCTGAAACGGTTGAATGGGCGGAAGCGGCAACCTTATTGAATGCACAGGGTGCAAGCTGGCCTGCAGCCTTTGCGCGGGCGATTGGCGTGGTGCTGAAGGATCAGGATGATCTGGCCTATATCACGCCTCGGCTTGATGCTGTTCTGAAGGGGGCGGCGTGATCCCACCTGCGCTCGCCCCTTTCCTGGCTTTCCCCCAAGCGCTTCGTGCGCAAGGCTTTGCGGCAGCGCCCGAACAGACGGAAGGCTTCATCGCTGCCACCGGCTTGCTGGGGCCAAGGTCCATCCATGATCTGCGCCGTGCCGCGCATGCCATTTATGGTCCGGCACAGGAGAGGCTTGAAGAATTCAACGCCGTTTTCGATATGGTCTTTCTTGGCAGAACGTTCCTTGCGCCTGCCGAGGCAGAAGGAGAGGAAGCACGGCGCGCCTTTGACGCGGGTGAGATTGACCTTTTGCCGCAGCCCGAGGATGAATCCCCCTCTGGCGAGGACGCAACGGCGCTCGAACGATTGTCAACGCGCCCGATTAATGGCGCGGATTCGGAGGCAGTGCTTCGCGCCTTTGCGCGCGCCTTGCCGGGCGCTGTGCCGCGGCGTCGTTCGCGTCGGCTTCGCGCCGGCAGCGGCGCATTGGCCGACCCGCGTCGCGCCTTTCGTGAGTTGCTGCGTCGTGATGGGGAACTTAGCCGATTGCCGCGGCGCCATCGGCTGCCCAGGCAAAGGCGTGTGCTGCTGCTTATTGATGTTTCGGGCAGCATGAAGGCGGGCACGGATGGTGCACTCCGGCTTGCGCATGCCATGGTGCAAGCGCTGGACAGGGCAGAGGTCTTTACCATCGGCACACGGCTCACACGCGTGACGCGCGCCTTGCGCTACAGGAACCGGGAACAGGCGCTGACACTCGCCGCTGGGCTTGTCGCCGATTGGGATGGTGGAACGCGGTTGGGAGACGCCTTGGGTATCTTCCTTTCCGTGCCACGTTTCGCAAGCTTCGCGCGTGGTTCGGTGGTGATCATTCTTTCTGACGGGTTGGAACGCGGCGGTCCTGATGCTTTGGTGCAGGCCATGCAGCGGATGCGTGGTCTCGCCTGGCATATTCTATGGCTGAGCCCCTTGGCGCATACGCCAGGCTATCAGCCAGAAACAAGCGCCATGCGCGCCATCCTGCCCTATATCGATGATTTGGCCGATGGTAGCAGCGCGATTGCCATTGCGCGCTCCTTGGTTGGGGCGGCGCCTCTGGCGCGCACTGGAAGCACCGCATGAGGATCATTGACAGCCATTTTCATGTCTGGCGTCAGGCGGATCTTCCCTGGCTCATGGGCCCCATGCAGCCGAGGATTTTCGGCGCCTATGAAGCGATCCGGCGCGATTATCCCATCCGCGAATATCTCGCCGATATCGCCGCCGCGGGTATTGAGAAGGCGATTTATGTCCAGGCCAATTGGCCCAACGAAAAGGCGGTCGAGGAAGTCGCCTGGATTGAGCGCCTAGCGCTTGAAACAGGCTGGCCACATGCCAGCATCGCATACGCGGATATGACAGTTGAAGATATTCGGCCCTTTTTGGATCGTCTGGTGCGCCATCCGCGGGTGCGCGGTATTCGCCAGCAATTTCACTGGCACACAAATGCGCAATATCGCTTTGCCCAGCACCCGGATCTCTGTCGTGATTTGCAGGTTCACCGCAATATGGCGCGGCTTGGCGATTACGCGCTGACCTTCGACTTGCAGGTTTTTTCTGGGCAAATGGCCGGCGCCGCTGAATTGGCGCAAGCCTGCCCGCGTGTAACTTTTGTTTTGCAGCACGCCGGCATGCTGGAAGATCTCTCAAGCAGAGGCCGGGAGGAATGGCAAAAGGGCATGGCGGCCTTGGCGGCTTGTCCCAATATCGTGGTGAAGCTTTCCGGGCTTGGCACATTTTTGCATCGCGTGGATCCGGCGCATATCGCCTGGATCTACGCTGAAACCCTGGCGCTTTTCGGTCATGCACGTTGCCTTTGGGGTTCAAATTTCCCAATCGAAAAACTTTGGACCGATTATGCACCGCTGCTCGCGGCCCATCGCAACGCCATGCGCGATCTGGATGAGGCCGCAATGCGCGCCCTGTTATTCGACAATGCAAGCCGGGTCTACCGGCTTTAGGGAGGAATGATCATGGCTCTTGAAATCAAGCTGCTGGATTACGGTGATATCGAGCTGGAATCGAGCTTTCTGGTTCTCGCCCGGGATTGCGGAAGGATCCGTCGCGTACCGGTTTATGGCTTTTTGATCCTGGGCGGGCGTTACCCGATTGTGGTGGATACCGGCTATCGCGACAACGCCATCATGGAAACGCTTGGCATGCGCGGCCTGCAATTCCATGAGAATATGATCGAACGTCAGCTTGCACGATTTGGCGTGAAGCCCGGCGATGTGCGCTATGTGCTGCATACGCATTTGCATATTGACCATGCCGGCAAGGATGATCATTTCCCGATGAACACCACCGTGGTGGTCAATCGCCGCGAATTGGAATGCTCGGTATCGGGCCTGATGCATCCGCAATATCCCAAACCCGATATCCAACATTTGGTCGAAAGGCTGCATACACGCCATGCGATGCGCCTTGAGGATCTGGAGCTTTCGGGACCTGTAGAGATCATGCCAGGCGTGGTGCTGGAAGCCGCCAATGCGCATACCGAGGGCTCCATGAATGTCCATGTCGAAACGGCTGAAGGACTCGCGACGATCTGCGGCGATGTGATCTATGATTTCAATGACCAGATTGTGGAGCCCGTTTTTCAGGTAAGCTTCCACGAACCGCAGGTCACCGGTAATCACGCGGGATCGAAGCGGGGCGAAAAGGCGGCCATCAAGAAGCTGCTCAATTCGTCGAAATTCCTGCTACCGGTGCATGACAAGCCTGCCAAGATTGAGCATGGCCAAGTGGTTGGGCGGCTAGATCTTCAGGTACCAGGCCCGATTTCACAAACCGTTGCACGCCGGGATTGGTTTCCGGTCTAAGGGAGGCTGCCATGGCTCATGTCGCGCTTGATCCGGGTTTCCGCCAACTGATAGATGAACACGCCCCCGTGCTTCAGGCGGGCAGCGGCTTCACTTTTACCGAAGGGCCGATCTGGCATCCAACGGAACATTATCTGCTTTTCTCGGATATGCCGGCGGATGTGCGCCGCCGCCTGGATCGCGCCGGTGTACGAGAAGTGGATCGGCCATCCAATAAATCAAACGGCCTCACCTATGATGCCGATCTCAATTTATTGATTTGTGAGCATGCAACCTCCTCCATTGTGCGCGTGCGTGCCAATGGTGCGCGAGAGGTATTGGCCAGTCATTATCAAGGGCGGGAGCTGAATTCGCCCAATGATATTTGCGTGAAATCCGATGGCGCAATCTATTTCACCGATCCCTGGTATGGCCGCATGCCTGTCTATGGGGTGGAACGGCCGCGGCAGCTGGGTTGGCAGGGCGTATTTCGCATCAGGCCAGGCGCGCAACCGGGTGAAGAACCGCAGCTTGTCGTGGATCGCTATATTTTCAGTCAGCCAAATGGCATCTGCTTTTCGCCCTGCGAGAGGTGGCTTTATGTGAATGATACGGAACAGGCGAATATCCGTATATTCGAAGTCGCCTCGGATGGAACCTTGCGCAACGGCCGCATCTTCGCCTCAGGTTTGCGTGACAGCCTTTCCCCTGGCTTGCCCGATGGCATGAAATGCGACACGGATGGCAATGTCTGGTGTACCGGTCCTGGTGGGATATGGGTTTACGCACCTTCTGGCAATTTGATCGGCAAGATTTCTATTCCGGAAATGGCGGCCAATCTGCACTGGGGTGGTCCGGATTGGCGTACACTTTATGTCTGCGCAACAACCTCCGTCTACGCCGTACCGGTCAAGATTGGCCCGCGGCATGAACCTTTCATGGCGGCAAGAACGGCAACACGCGAAAACCCGCATCGGCAGGATGAGGGCTTGCATCTGGATGCTTCGCGCTGCGCCTTGATCATTCAGGATATGCAGAATGATGTGGTCATGGATGGTGGTGCCTTCGCCTCATCTGGCAGTCCTGATCATTGCAGGCAGCAGAATACCATTCCCAATATCGCCCGGCTTGCGGCACATTGTCGCAGTCGCGGCATTCCGGTGATCCATGTCTGGTTTGTCAGACGCGCCGATGCCCGTGACATGACTCTGAACGCACCGCTATTTGAAGGCTGCGTGGATGCCAATGCCATGATCGAAGGCACATGGGGTGCGGAACCCGTGCAAGGGCTTGAAGCCCAGCCCGGCGATCACATCATCCGCAAGGCGCGCATGAGTGCATGGGAAGGAACGTCACTTGAACGAATCCTGAAAGCCGAGGGCCGCGATTTTATTATCGAGACAGGCGCCTGGACGAATATGAGCATTGAACATACGGCCAGAACTGGCGCTGATAAGGGCTATGTCATGGTGATCCCGGAGGATGGCTGTTCCACCATGAATGCAGATTGGCATCGCGCTTCCATCGACTACGCAATGCGCAATGTTGCCATGGTGACCACGACGGATGAGGTGATACGCGCGCTTGGGTGACAAATATGAAGCAACCAGTCATTTGCTCGAGAAATTTCGTCATAATGGCAGCGAATAAAGGCTGGACATTCAGGAATAAATGAAATGCGCTTTGTCCTTTGCAATGAGGTATTGCGTCATTTGCCCCTCTATGAACAGGCACGGCTTTCCGCGGCCTTGGGCTATGATGGTTTAGAGGTCGCGCCATTCACGCTTCATGCTGATGCGCCACATCACTTAAGCAAGGCACAGCGCAGTGAATTCCGTCGGAAGGCTGAAGATGTCGGTCAGCCCATTACGGGCCTGCATTGGCTTCTCCTCACTCCATCTGGACTTTCCATCACGGAAGCTGCAGTCCATGATAAGACCTGTGATGTCATGCGCGCGCTGATTGACCTCGCGCATGATTTAGGGGCGACTTATCTTGTCCATGGGTCGCCCGCACAGCGCAAGGTGAGTGTGTTGGGTGATACCGAACGCGCCGAAGCAGCATTAAGAAAGGCCGCCCTGCACGCGCAATCCGCCGGCGTGATGTACCTGCTGGAACCACTCGACCCAGGTCAGACAAATTGGGCAAGTTCCCTGGCCGAGGCGTTGGAGATCGTCGCGCGGATCGGCAGCCCCGCCTTGCGCAGCATGTTGGATGTAAGCGCCGCCGGCAATGGCGAGGCCGAGGCGCCTGATGCGCTTTTGCGACGCTACATGGCCAGCGGCTTGATCGCGCATGTGCACTTGAATGACCGCAATCGTCGCGCGCCGGGACAGGGACAGGATCAATTCGCGCCTATCCTTCGCGCACTCTCCGAAACGGGGTATCAGGGCATTTGCGGTGTTGAACCATTTGCTTATCATCCCGATCCGGTGGCCTGCGCCGCACGCGCCATTGGCTATTTGCGCGGTATCGAGGAAGGGCTCGCAGCGTGAAATTTCGGTTTGTCGCAGCAGAAAGATTTGAATGGCGTTTTACCTTGCGCATGCCTTTTCGCTTTGGGGTCATTACCGTGAGGGACGGCATTCAGGCCGTGGTGCGGCTTCGCATCCGCGATGCGGCAGGACAGGAAGGGTTCGGCATGGCCGGCGAGACGCTCGCCGCGAAATGGTTCGACAAGGATACGGCTTTGACCGATGCCGATAATCAGCATCAGTTACGCCGTGCGCTTGAAATCGCTGAAGCACAGTCACTCGCCGCCGGCTTCAATACGGCCTTTGGCCATTATGCGGATGGCTATCATGAATACACTGCTGCCTGCGCGACAGAAGGGCTCAATCCCCTTGTGGCGAGCTTCGGTCGCGCCCTTTGGGATCGCGCTGCCTTCGATGCCCTGCTCCGCCTTGCGGGTCTTTCCTTTGATGCTGGTTTGCGCGCCAATCTTTGTGGCATGGCACCGCATGCGGTGACTCCAGATCTTGCGGATTTCGATTTCGCTGCCATGCTGTCGCATGTGCCAAAGCCGTCACGTCTACACGCGCGCCATACGGTTGGCCTGGTTGACCCCATCACCAGCGCGGATCAGACAGACACGGTAAATGACGGTCTCCCCGAAACACTGGAACAGGTTCTGGCGACCTATCGCCATCTTTATTGGAAGCTCAAGGTCAGTGGAAACGTAAGGGATGATATTGCGCGGCTTTGCCGCATTGCCAGTGTCTTGGACCGGCTGCATGGTTATCACGTAACACTTGATGGCAATGAACAATATGAGGATGCCGGCGGCGTATTGGAACTGTGGCGCGCGATGGAAGCCGAGCCAAGACTGGCGCGGCTACGCGCTTCAATTCTGTTCATCGAACAGCCCATCAAGCGCTCTCATGCGCTGCAGGAGAGTATCGCGCATCTGGCTGCTGCGCGGCCAGTGATCATTGATGAAAGTGATGGCACGCTTGATGCATTCCTTATAGCAAAGTCGCTTGGTTATACCGGCGTCTCCAGCAAGGCATGCAAGGGCATTTGGCGTTCCCTGATCAACCTCGCGCGGTGCCGGCAATGGGGCCAGGGTTATTTCATGTCGGCCGAGGATCTGACGACACTGGCTGGGCTTTGCGTGCAGCAAGACCTCGCCTTGGTCAGTGCGCTCGGCCTTGCGCATGTGGAGCGCAATGGTCATCACTTCATTGATGGTTTCGCAGGCCGCCCCGCAGCTGAGGCGCGGGCCTACCGGGCAGCGCATCCCGATCTTTATGTGGATACGCCCTTCGGTCCGCGCCTTCGCATCAATGAAGGTCTGCTCGACATTGGCAGTCTTGCCACGCCCGGCATGGGCAGCGCAATTTGGCCTGATACTGCGGCCATGCAGCCTATGGAAATTGCTGCTTGGCCGAAATGAAAACCGCGAAGACGTGCATTGGTCAGCCCACCCGCATCAATTCACCGTAATGCGTGCCTCGCGCACCACACGGCCCCATTTTTCTGTTTCGCTTCGCATATAGGCCGCAAGCTCTGCCGGGCTCGAAGTCATGGCATCGGCACCAACTTGCGTAAGCCGGTCTTTTACAGCCTGCAACGCGAGCGCTTCGCGCAGCACCGCATTCAGCCGATCAATCGCCGCATTTGGCGTGCCAGCGGGTGCCATCACGGCGCCCCAGGATGTTGCTTCCGCAGCGGCAAGGCCAATCTCGCCCACAGTCGGAACATTGGGCAGGGCTGCGTGGCGTCGTGCGCCCGTCACCGCCAAGGCGCGCACCCGCCCCGCTTGAATTTGCGGCAAGGCAGAAGCAATCTGATCCAGCATGACCTGCACCGTGCCCGCCACGGTATCGGTCAGTGCCGGCGCGGAACCACGATAAGGCACATGCTGGATATCCACCTGCGCCACCAGCTTGAACAACTCGGCGACCGTATGGGTGGAGGTGCCATTGCCACCGGAACCATAGGAAAGCCGGCCAGGCTGCGCGCGGACCAACGCAAGAAATTCCTGCGCCGTTTGCGCAGGAACTAGAGGATTTACGATCAGCACATGATCCGTTGCGAAGGCAAGCCCGATCGGCGCCAAATCCGTGAGCGGATTGAATCCCATATTGCTATAAAGATGCGGATTGATGGTCAGCGTTCCCGTCGTTCCCATCAATAAGGTCAGACCATCCGGTGCACTTCGCACCACATTCTCCACGCCAACATTGCCGCCCGCCCCAGTACGATTCTCAACCGCCATGGGCTGCCCCAAGCGTTCGGCCATGGGTTCGCTCAACACCCGAGCGACGATATCAGTCGCGCCCCCCGCCGCGAAGGGTACAACGAAGCGTATAGGACGGCCCGGTGTCCATTGCGCGAATGCCTTGAAGGGCAATAACAGCGCAGGTGCGGCAAGCGCGGCCCGGCGGGTGATATTTGTCATTTTGTTTTTCTCCCCATTTGTGCCGCTGATGTCTGCGGCCTTGTTTCGATGCCTTACACCACGCGCGCGTGGCGTTCCTTCACGATGCGTAAAACCTCATCCGGCTCTTCCGCCCACCAGCGGCGTGAGAGAAGCTCAACTTCCACAAAGCCGGCATAGCCAGTTGCGTCCACCATTTGGCTGATGCCCGAGATGTCAATCACGCCATCACCAGGCATGCCTCGATCAAAGACAAGATCGGTCGTGGGGACAAGCCAATCGCAGATATGAAAGCCGACGATCTTGCCTGCAGCCCGCTCCATTTGGCGGCTGAGCTCCGGATCCCACCAGACATGATAGACATCCAAAACAACCCCGACCCCATCACCCAATGCAGTGCAGAGATTGAGCGCCTGGCCAAGTGTGGATAACACCGAACGATCGGCGCAGGTCATCGGGTGCAGCGGCTCCAGCCCCAGAGTCACGCCGGCAGCGCGCGCCTCTGGCAGGACCGTCTCAAGTCCATCGCGCACCATCTGGCGCGCCCCTTCGAGATCTTTGGAGCCCGCCGGTAAACCGCCGCATACCATGACAAGGCTGCGCGCTTGCAGCTTGTGCGCTTCTTCAATGGCGCGACGATTATCCTCAATCGCGGCGTTTCGCCCTGCGGCATCGGCAGCAGGAAACATGCCGCCGCGACAAAGTCCCGTCACGGTGAGACCGGCGTCCCTTATCTGTCGCGCAGCGGCATGGACACCCATCGCGCCCAGCACATCCCGCCAGGGAGAGATGCCCGGAATGCCATGGCGTGCGCAGCCTTCAATACATTCCGCGAGGCTCCATTTCTCCCGCACTGTGACGGTATTGAGGCTGAGCGGCTTCATGCCACACCATGCAGTGCCAAAAGTTGGCGCATGCGGCTTGCCGCGCGTTCCGGATCGCTCAGCAGACCCGCCGCATCGGCAAGCCGGAACAATTCCGCGAAATGTTGAATGCTGCGCGTGCCCTGCTGGCCACCCACCATCACGAAATGATCCTGGTGACCGTTCAGCCAGGCCATGAAGACAACGCCTGTCTTATAGAATCGTGTTGGCGCCTTGAAGATATGGCGCGAAAGGGGAACGGTGGGCGCGAGAATATCGTGAAATGTCGCAAGATCATTCTTGGCGAGGGAGGCAAGCGCGCCCCCTACCGCCGGTGCGATGGGGTCGAAAATACCCAAAAGCGCATCCGAATGGCCTTGTGCATCGCCCGCGATCAGTTCGGCATAGTTGAAATCATCACCCGTATACATCCGCACGCCGCGCGGAAGGCGGCGACGCATGGTGATTTCCTTCCTGTCATCCAAAAGTGATATCTTCACGCCATCCACCTTATGCGCATGCGCGTGGATGACCGAAAGCGCTGTTTCCATCGCCGCCATATGATCATAATGGCCCCAATAGCCTTCCAGCGCGGGATCGAACATTTCACCAAGCCAATGAATAATCACGGGCTCTCGCACATTGCCCAGGATACGTGCATAAACACGCTCATAATCAGCGGGACTTTTCGCAGCCTTGGCGAGCGCGCGGGATGCCATCAGGATGATACGCCCGCCCATTTTCTCGACAGCTTCGCATTGCTCCTCATAGGCGTGGATCACATCATCCACTGTCACTTCCGGGCTTGGTGCAAGATGATCGGTCCCCGCACCGCTTGCGATGACAGCACCCGGGTGATCCTTCGCGGCATCAAGGCTCAACCGAATAAGCTGCTGTGCCGCCGCCCAATCAAGCCCCATGCCGCGCTGTGCCGTATCCATGGCTTCAGCCACACCAAGGCCAAGAGACCAAAGGTGCTTTCGGAAGGCGATGGTGCGATCCCAATCCAGCTTTGCGTCAAGCCAAGGATCCTGCTCGGCCAAGGGATCAGCGACAACATGCGCCGCGGCGAAGGCGATGCGCGGATAGGGCGGCAAGGCTTGCGCAAAATCACGCGGGGGGCTGGTGGTGAAGCTAGTGATCGAACCATCAGAATTGGGGAGATTAAGATGCGCCATGTGAAACTTCTCCTGAAACCATTACCGTTTCGCGAAAGTTTAGGTGATCTTCAATGGCGGCAGATCAATCCAGCGCCTTTCCTTCCAGGATTGCAGGCCCGCCATGGCAAGCTGAACACCTTTGGCGCCCGCCAGCAAATCCCAGGGGTAATCCTGTGTTTCGCCCACAACATGACGCAGAAAGAGTTCCCATTGCGCGCGGAAACCATTGGGATAGGCTTGGCTTTCGGGGATGTTCTGCCAGCCCTCAAAAAAATTGATGGTTTGCGGCAGGTCCGGGTTCCAAACAGGCTTTGGCGTCGCGACACGTGGCTGCACCCAGCAATCCGTCAGGCCGCATACGGCAGAGCCATGCGTGCCATCCACATGAAAGGTCACAAGATCATCGCGCCGCACCCGCGTAGTCCAGGATGAATTGATATGCGCAACGATGCCGCCTTCAAGCTGAAAGGTGGCATAGGCCGCATCATCCACATCCGCATCATACCATTGTCCAGCTTCATCCTTGCGGCGCGGAATATGTGTGGCCCCATGGCACGATACTGCCTGGACCGGCGCGAAGGTATTGTCCAGAACATAGCGCCAATGGCAGAGCATATCGAGGATGATGCCACCACCTTCCGCCTTCTTGTAATTCCAGGAAGGGCGCTGCGTGGGCTGCAAATCACCTTCAAAAACCCAATAGCCGAATTCACCACGAATACTGAGAAGGCGCCCCAATTGCCCGCTTTCGATCACCATTTTCAGCTTGCGCAAACCAGGCAGGAATAGCTTGTCCTGTACCACGCCATGCTTGATGCCTGCCTGTCGCGCAAGCCGCGCAATATCCAAAGCATCGGCCAGGTTATCGGCTGTCGGTTTTTCACAATATATATGCTTGCCAGCGTCAATCGCCTTGCGGATCAGTCCGGCGCGTAGCTGCGTGGTAGCAGCGTCGAAGAAGATTTCGTCCTTGCCATCGGCCAGGCAGGCATCAAGATCAGTGCTGACCCGTTCAATGCGATGCGCCTTGGCAAGCGCATCCAGCTTGCCGCGGTTGCGCCCAACAATAACCGGGTCCGGCATCAATCTATCACCATCGGCCAGCGGTAGCCCGCCCTCCGCGCGGATCGCCGCGATGGATCGAATAAGGTGCTGGTTCATGCCCATGCGTCCTGTGACGCCGTTCATGATGATGCCAATGCGGCGTTCCGCCATATGTCTTCTCCCTGGCAAAGTTCTGAATAGGAGACCCGGCAAAAGACTGCCAACATCCCGGTTTATTTGTCTTGATTGTGCGGTAGAGACATGGGCGTGGTCAATGGCGGACGTGCAACTACTGCCTGTGCCAAGGATGGCTGTGGCGTCAAATACTGAGCGCCAGCGGCAGCAAAATAATCCTGCAGCCTCTTGACCCCTAGCTTATCAGGTCACCGACATACCTTATTTGGCGCTGATGCCCCGTTCGCGTACGACAAGGCCGTGTTCGGCATGTTTCGCGCGAGTACGGTGTATTAATTGCGCGACGTTGCCGCCATCAACCTGCTCACTGCGTTCCGCGATGCTGTTGGCGGCGCGGCTTCTCTGCGTTGATCTGGCCGATGGCGCGGCGGCGTTCATGGATATCAGGCTGCTTGTCGCTGGGCAGCTATGGCGGCTGCTGCGCGGCAAGGCTTACGGCATTCGCGAAGGGCGGGTGATGCTGGATAGGCGGGATCGGAACCCATTCACCGGGGCGGAATTTCCAGTGCCGGCCATCATCAACCAGCGCTTTGCAGCTTTCACCTTGTCAGCACTGTCGGTTGCCGAGGCGCGCAATCAGCATCGCGACCTACTGCGCCGGCTGGGCGCAGCGGGGGATGCGCTGTGGATTGCGGAGAACGGCGACAGCATGACGGAGCGCAATCGCCGGGCCATTTGGGGGGCGGTGAATGCGCCGGGGGAAGAAGCCAACGTCAGTAGGGATAATTTTCCATTCACGGCGCGGGCGGTCAGAATGGTGGAGAGGGTGTGAGCTGGGGCGCTAACTGGTCGTTGCCGCTTTACCAAGACTGCTCAGATAGGCTCATATCCACTCTCCTTGGGGTTACGATGAGCCAGAAATCTTCCGTTACTCAAATCGCCACTTTGGTCCCATAGGTGCTGACGCCGGACAGGGCCAAGCCTATCGCGTGGCGCGGGAAATGGCCGAGGCGTAGCTCATTTACTGGAATTCGATCTTAAGACTTACTTTCGCGCACCACCGCATCGTCCCGCTTCGTCACTTCCGGCAACAGCGCAGTGCCAAGTCCCGGCCCCTCCATGGGCAGCACCCACCCTAGTTCCAACCGTGGCAATACCGTGACCAAATCACGATACCAGGTGGCCAGTGCGGCGCGCACCACTTCCTGAAAAATCGCTGTCGGCGCATGCAGCGCCAGATGGAGCGATGCTACCAGCGTCACCGGCCCGGTACAATCATGCGGCGCCACGGGGCGCGCCCAGGCTTCGGCCATGGCGGCAATCTTGCGCGCTTCAGTCAAGCCACCGCACCAGGTGAGATCCAGCATCACCACATCAGTCGCACCCGCTACCAGTAAATCCCGAAAGGCGACTTTGCCGCCCAGCGTTTCACTCGCGCAAATGGGCACACGGGTGGCACGGCGGAGTTCTGCCAATGACGCCACATCATCCATTTTGCCGATCGGGTCTTCCGCCCAGGTGATCGCCAAGGGCTCAAGCGCCTGACAGATGCGCAGCGCCGCCGGATAGGACCAAAGGCTGTGCAATTCAGCCATGATCTCAATTCTATCGCCAACGGCGCGACGGATTTTCTCAAAGGGTTCTAGCCCGCGCTTGAGATCAGCAAGGGTAATGGATTGGCCCTGTGTCGCCGGTGCGTAAATGTCGAAGGGCCAGATTTTCATGGCGGTGAAGCCTTCAGCGAGCAGGCTTTCCGCCAGCGCCCCGGCATCGCGCATGAAGGCCACCTGATCATCATAAGGCCCGCGCGCCTGATCCGCCGCGCCGATATCGCGCCGCGCGGCAGTTCTCGTGTTGTAATCATAGCCCGCGCAGGTGTTGTAACTGCGCACCCTATCGCGTGAGAGGCCGCCAAGCGCTTCATGCACCGGCACGCCAAGCCGCTTTCCGGCCAGATCCCAAAGCGCGATATCCACCGCCGAAGCGGCGCGGATTTCGGCACTTGATGAACCAAAGCCAACATAAGGTGTCAGCAAATGGCGCGAAGTGCCTTCAATCTGGCGCGCATCACGCCCCAGCAGAAAGGGCGCCACGCTTTCATGGATCACGGCTTCCACCGCGGCGGCACCGCGGAACGCCTCGCCCAAACCCGTGAGGCCATCATCGGTTTCGATTTCAAGCCAAAGCAGGTTGGGGCGTTCAGCGATACGAATGCTGCGCAGCGCGCGGATCTTGCTCATAGAGACGTCACTCCGCGCGGATGCCCTGGCGGCGCACCACTTCAGACCAGCGCGCCACTTCGCTTCGGATATGCGCGCCCATCTGTTCCGGCGTGCCACCAATGGGTGTCAGCGCCAATTCCTGCATGCGTTGGCGCACGGCGGGGGTTTCCATCGCCTTGTTGAAGGCGGCATTCAGCGCGGCAATAGCGGCGGGCGGCGTTCTGGCAGGCGTCATGAAGCCGAACCAGCTATCAATCACCATCCCCTGCACGCCCTGTTCGGCAAAGGTCGGCAGATCGGGCAATTCGGGAATGCGTTCCGCGCTCAAGGCCGCAAGGGCACGCACTGTGCCGGCGCGGATATGCGGCAGGATTGAGGGGAGATTGTCGAAAAACACATCAACGCGCCCTGCAATCAGGTCTGTTGCCGCCGGCCCGCTACCGCGATAAGGCACATGGGTCATTTCAATGCCGGTAATGCTGCGCAGTAATTCCGGGCCAAGATGATTGGAAGCGCCAACGCCGGAGGACGCGAAACTCAAAGGTGTTGTCTTTGCGAGCGCGATGAATTCCTGGATGTTGCGTGCGGGCAAATCCTTGCGCACCGTCATCACATTGCGCACCGCCCCCGTCAGGATCACCGGCGCGAAATCGCTCAGGCTATAGCCGGGATTGGCATAAAGCGCGGGATTGGCACCGCAAGGCCCGAAGGCGCATTGGATCAGGGTGGAGCCATCCGCCGCACCGCGCGCCGCTTCGGCCATGCCGATATTGCCGCCCGCACCGCCACGATTTTCGATCACGGCACCGCGCGGCAGGTGGGGCGCGGCGGCTTCCGCCAAAACGCGCGCCAGGATGTCGCTGGTGCCGGCCGGCGTGAAGGGGACGATAATGCGAATGGGCCGGTCTGGCAGATCGGCGGCCTGCACATATCCGGCGAAAAGCAGGGCGCATATCGCCAAAGCGTAACGCAACATGGGTTTCCTCCTTGTTCTTGTAGGCCAAAGGCTAAACCGCGCCGCGGCCGCCTGCAAATTCCGCTTGCCCCGGCAAGACCGCTTGGGCCAAGCTTCCCGCCAAGGCACGTCAAGTGCCGCATTGGGAAGGAAACACGGCAATGAAATTCCTGTCGCGGGCCGCGCTGGCCCTTTCTGGCCTATTGGCGTCCATCGCCCCGGCTACCGCCCAGGTGCAAATGATCATCCCCTGGCCCGCCGGGGGCGGCACCGACATTATTGGGCGATTGATCCAGCCCGTCTTCACCGAAGCCGTGGGCACGCAAGTTGTTATCCGCAATGTCGGCGGTGCGACAGGCACCATCGGCACGGCCGAGGTTGTGCGCGCCAAGCCGGATGGGCAGACGATCCTGCTGACCTCCATGGCGCCGATCGCCATTCAGCCAAGCTTCATGGCACGCGCGCCTTATCGCGCAGATCAGCTCACCGCTGTCTGCCTGGTCGCGGAAGCGCCGGCCACGCTGATGACGCCAACCACAACGGGCATCAGGACGGTCGCCGATATCGTCGCCCGCGCCAGGGCCAATCCAGGGCAATTGCCTTATGCCTCCGGCGGTGTTGGCGGGCTTGGGCATTTGGCCATGACAGGGCTTTCGCGCGCCTTCGGCATTCAAATGAACCACATCCCGTTTCGCGGTTCGGGCGATAGCGTGCAAGCAATGCTTTCCGGCACGGTGCCGATGCTGACCGCGGAGGCGAACCTGGTGAAGCAATATGGACTGCATGCGGTGGCGGTATTCGCCGAACAACGCTCACCCGATTTCCCCGATACTCCGACCATGCGCGAACAGGGGCTTGATCTGGTCTATCCGCTTTGGACCGGTATTTTCACCGCGCCCGGCACGCCGGAAGCCGTGGTGGCCCGCATGGATGAGGCCTGCGCGCGCACCTTGCGCACCCCATCGGTGATTGAGGGCATGACGCGCGCCGGTCACCCGATCCGCTATTTGAACCATCAGGTTTTCAGCGCCTATGCGAAGGCCGAGGCCGAGAAATATGCCGGGCTGATCAGGGATAGCGGCTTGCGGCAGGCGGATTGAAAACAGTGTGCGGGTGCCGCTTCAGCGCGGCCCCGCCGCCGCGGTGCCTTCCGGCGCATGGGCAAATTCCGGCACCTGTCCTGCCTCAGCACCTATGGGACCAAACTGGCGATTTGAGTGGCTGGGGATTTCTGGCTAACCGAAAATCCAAAGAGAGTTAAGATGAGCCAGAAATCCTCTGCCCCACCAATGCCGACAGCAGCCGAAAAGCTGGTCCGCTATACTTTCCGTGTCATGTGCAAGCACCATTCCGCTCAGAACAAAATCCGCATCTTCCTGTGAGGGATCGAGTGATTATAAAGTATTGAGAATATTGAAAAGAAGCGCCCAGAGAGTTTCGCTTTCACGGTACCCTTTCCCACGCCACTTCCCCTTACGCGAACATGCTCTCAGCCCTGCTTGGACCTCGAAATTCCCGAGCATTTGCGGGCTTTTCGCCAGAAACCTTGATGGTGCGGGCGCGGAATGGTCGGGCTTTTTCTCTCTGAATCTGGGGATTCTCTCCAAAGCTTGAGGGTTGGCCGATTTTTCCAACAAGGTTTAACGCATTGATCTGCATGGGTTTTGTTATGCTGCGGCGCAGCATGGGTTGGCGAAACAGATGCCGGGGGGAATGGAACTGGGGGCGGAAGATTGGGGCTGAAGGCCGAGGTTTCGTGTCCCACTCGCTCCGCCTCACAAATTCCAAACCTGGGCTATCTTCGCAATCAATGTATCCTGGCGTCTTTGTAAGACGTCGAGCGTCCATACGCGCTCCGCGAGCACCTGATTGGTCAGGGCGAAATTGCTCGTCCCGCCTTTCTGGCTAAAATACCTCTCCTTCTTCACTAGGAAATCAGCGTTATTCGCCTGGGCATTCTTTTTCCGGGTCAGCAGAAGCAGGTTGGCCAGTTTGTGAACCCAGGCCTCGCGCTCACCCACATTCGGGAAGTCCTTCGCCCACTGCCCGCCCGCCTCGACTGTCTGTGGCAGTACATGCTCCACGCTAATTGTCGGGTGCTCGTAGATGGCGCCCCCTGCGGCGAGCATCGAATCTAGGCGCAGCAGTAGCGGGAGGCGGATGCGGGTCTCGGTGTAGATGTCGCCTGCGAGCACATGGCGCACCGCCGCCTTGTCGTCCGAAGTCAGTTGAAGGGGTGAACCCGTTGCGTGCAGGTCCGCTCCCTGCTGGAACGCCTCCAGCGCCGCGCCATACCGCCGCAGCCGCGCATTGGTGTCTGCGCGCGTCAGGAACAGCCCATAGGCGAAGCGCTCCAGCGCGTTTACGAAGCGCAGCAGATGGACCGGGTCGGCACCGTGTCGTGCGAAGACTTGGATAGCGAGCGGCTGCCAATCAAAATTGTCGATTCGTGCCAAGTGTCGAAGCGCGACGTTGATCGCGTCCGCATGCTGGTACGTCTCGAAGTTTGCGTCGCTGATCGCGTGAAAGGCCTCACCGAAGGGAATGAGTTCCTGATCCACGAACAGCGCCGGCTGCTTGGCAGTTGGAACGTGCTTGCGGAACTCCGCGATTAGCGTCTCACTCATTTTCTGCTTACGGTGCATGGTGCGGATGTGGCCGAACAGTTCGGCGAATCGCATGGCAGTGACCCTAGATTGCGATAGCGGTGACCGGCCCGATCAACGCGGAGACATTCCCCTCGCCCGATACGGACCGCAGCCAATACCAACGGGCAGCACCAACGCTGAGGCCGGTGCGGTCCCAGGGTAGCGCAGTGGGTTCGGTGGCCAGTTTCACCGCCAGGGAAAGATTGGCGCTGCTCGCCTCAAAAACCTGCAACCGCGTGACCTCTGGCGGCAGGATCCCCGAAAGCCGCACACCACCCGCGATACCCAGCGCCGCCGGCGCGGTGACGCCACCTGGAATGGCAGCCTCCTGCCAGCCGGATACCGCGCCACTGCGGGCCACGGCGCGGAGCCTGAACGCCGTCGGCTCGCTAGTGGCGATGGAGGCTGCAGTGGCGCTCAGCGCCCCGCCATAGCCCTGCCAGGCCGCAACAGAGGCCGGTCTGAATTCCAATTCATAGCCGGACAGATACGCACTGCCGACCGCCGCCCAGGAAAGGCTGAGCGCAGTGAAAGCACTGCCCGTTGGCGTTTCCACGTTGATCGTCGCCGGCGCGGCAATCACGCCAGGATTGGGCAGCACGACCGATGGGCTATCGCCGGTCGCGCGTTCATCCACGGCCGGGTCCCAATCCCAGATCGCAGGATCCTCCTCCGCCAACGTCAGATCCACGCCACCATCGGGCGCCAGCCGCCAACCCGTCACCCGAGCCGGAAAGGGCCCAAGCCTATCCAGCGCTAGCGTCACACTATCCCAGGGCCGCAGCCGCAACGCGGAGAGATTGGCCGGAAAGGCTACTTCGCGCTGGCGCCGATTGCGTTCCAGCTCCGCCTTCATGATGCGCTGCACGGTCGCGACCGAAGTCGTCAGCGGAAATTCCATGCTGCGATAAATCGCCTCACCCCCATCCTCGGCGACGTAATTTGCGGCGAGCAAGGGCGGTGCATCGGTCGGTTGCCAGTTCTTGGCGGGGTCCACATAAACCGCGCGGACGCCGTTAAAAAGATCCCGGCGCGGCCTGCTGCCCTGGATGGTCACATCGCCGCGCAACGCATTGGCATTGAGTGTGGTGACAGGCAGCGCGGGTCCGCCGGCATGGATAAAAAACCGCCCGCCCGAGACCACCAGCGCGCCCGCCATGGCGGCAACGAGCTTGCGGGTGATGGCGATCTTTCCCTCACCAAGCGAAACACGGCCATTGACGGTGTAGCGCTTCTCATAAACGCCGGCGCGCGTGCCGATCAGCTCGTCACAGATATTGGCTGCGGCGATCAAGGCGGGGATGTCGATATCATCCCAGGATGCCTTCCAGCCAAAGGGGGCCGTGAGATACCAGGCAAGGCAAAGCGCCGGGTTGTCCGACCAGCCCGTTGTATTGCTGCGCGGGTCTAGAATGGTGTTCGCCCCCTGCACCAGCGCGGAAATATTGGGCGGGCCAGAGGGAAAGGCCTGGGCGGTGATTTTGAGCCGCACCGCGACATAGGCGCGCCCGCGGCCGCGATGATTGGCGGTCCATTTGCCGCCGGTCTCGGCAATCAGATTGGCATTGGCGGCCTGGTCTGTCGCGCCCAAATGGCGATCAATCCGCACCAGCCCATTGAATTTCGCATCAGTCGCCAGCGTATCGCCGAGCCAAACGTCGCCGATGGAGTGCACGCGATGCGCCGCCAGCACGATGACGGTGTAGAAAGCCGCCGACGAGCGTTGCGACCTGATCCGAAGTGGCACCAATTTCCCGCGCCGCGATGGAAAACCGCGCGAAGGCATCCACGCTCTCCCGCACCGCGACGCCGGTTTGCAGGCTATCCTGATAGAGCCTGTCATAGATTTCCCCGGCGCGTTCCACCGAACCGAGCGCGGTATTGAGCCGCCCCATGGATTGCGTGGCCGCTCGCATCGATGATCTGCTGGTGCTGGGGCAGAATATCTCGAAGACTGATCTGGCGAAATATCTGCGCGACCGCGAGGCGGTGCTGCCCTTTGATTTCGGCGGGCTCGGCGATGGCGCGGCGAATGATCGCGCGGCCATCCAGGCGTGTTTTGATCGCGCGGCGGCAGACAAGAAATTCGCCGTCATCCCACCCGGTACCTGGCGCGTGGATGCTGGCGTCGTGCTCGGCGGCGGCGCGCGCGGGCTGATCATGCAGGGGATGATCCAGTACACCGGTGCCACCAATGCGCCGGCCACCGTGCTGACGCTGGGCGATGGTGGCGCCACGCGCAATGGCGAGAAACTCTATCTCGGGCTGCAAGTGACGCGGCAGTTCCAGTCCAACTGGCTGAGTGAGGATGATATCGGCATCCTGGCGCGCAATCTTGATTCCTCGCTGCTTGATCTGCGCCTGGTGTCCGGGTTCACCATCGGGCTGCGCACCCTAGGCGATGGGCGAGGCTTTGAGGATAGCACGCTGAACCTCGGGCGCATTCTGAACAACCGCTATGGCATTGATGCGCATGCCGCGACGGCGACGGCGTGGAATACTTCCATCCGATACTACGGCGGGCACTTCGCCTGCGGTACGGGCATCAACCCGGCGCTGGACCGTTTCGGCGTACGGTTTTCGCGCGGTGCCGCAAATGCCTATAACAACCACAACCGCCATGTCTTTGACGCGCCGAATTTCGAGCTGCGCCAGCTTGACCCCAATGTCGCCATTCCCTTTTTGAATGAGACCAACGGTACGGCAATCATCGCGCGCAATATGCGGATGGAGGGCTGCTCCCCCTTTGCCGCGCGCCACACCGCCGCCGCCACCGATTGCGAATATGATGTGGCCTGGGCGCAGAGCTATTCGATTGGCGTTGACTACACGCCGAGTGCGACCCGCGCCGGCAATGCCGTATTCAACCGCCACCGCGCGCCGACATCGCGGCTGACGCGGCTGCTGGCGCATATCCCGAATATCCGCGCCGCCGCTTTCTGGCAGAGCAGCACTGAGATTGGCGTGGAGGGCGCCTGCATCATGGCCACCTCCACCACCGCCGAGACCACAATGGCAGCGCTTTCCTGGAATGGGCTGAACGGCATCACTGCAACCGCGCGGGGCCTGCTGCTGAACCCCAATCGAGGCGTCGGCTTTGTGGTGCAGACCACCCACGCCAAGGAATTCGCGCTGGCGCATTGGCTGGTGGGCGGTGCGGATGGCGGGAGGCTTTGTCTGCGCTGCTTTGATGGCGGAGGCATTGTGCGCGAGAACATCGCCGGCGATGCGCTGGCATCCGGCACGACGCTGCAATGGGCGCCGACCTCCAAATCCTGGCAGGCGGGGGCGGTGATGCAGGAAAGTGACCTCAATCGCCGCCAGACCGTGCGCTTTGGGCCAGAGGTGGCCTTTGCGCAGATCGGGATCATTGGCTTTGACGGGCAGATTGAGGTGGAAGCGCTGCGCCTTTACGGTCTGCCGGAGGACGCGCCGGCGGTGCTTTCCGGCTGCCCCGCACTGCCTGCTGGCAGCAGAACGCTGATGTTCTCCGCCAGTTGGGATCTGCCGAGCATGCCGCCCGGGGCGACGAGCAATGCAGACGTGACGGTGCCCGGCGCGCGCCGGGGGGATTTCGCGGATGCATCGCTCGATACCAGCAGCATTGCGTTTGTGCTGGATTGTCATGTCTGGTCGAATGACAAGGTGCGTGTGACGGCGCGGAATGTGAGTCTGTCCACCGTGGATCTACCTGCTGCGCCGCTGCATGTGCAGGTGGCGAAAAGGCGGGTGGGGTGAGGAGCCGCATTCCCCCCGGCGAGGACGTCCCCATCAGCCGGGACAGCCTTGCGCTGGCCTCAAGGGCGTTCAGGCTGGTGGAGAGGGTGTGAGGGATGCGGTTGGACAGCAGCGCCGCTTGATGCATCACCAAAACGCAGCTTAACCTTAACCACAGATTGGCCAGTTTGTCCTGACGCGGTGATCACCTGCCAGAGGCCGCCGACTGAACCGGGCGCGGACCGCGTGGAAGCGGGTTTGATGGCGTTCCGACAAATCCCCCATGAATTGCCGCTCCCGCGACACCTGGGCCAGGCTTTCCCGGTGCAAGCTGAGCAGCTGATGGAAAACCATGCCCTGCCCAGCTTTGAGGCGCAGGCGCTTAGGCAGGAGACGATGCCCCTCGACAAATCGCCAGGAATTCTGCGGTAGGCCCGAACAGCACAACCATGAGTTGTTTCTATACCTCGGGGTTTTGCCAAGACCGCATGACCCTAGATCCGTTAAAAAAATAGTGATTAAAATTTTCTTGATAAACGAGATCAAGGCTGGCAGATCAATAGCTATCATTAGACTTAGATAAGGATAAGCAAGAACCTCAAATGACGCCGCAATGGGGCAGCTCAGGAAACGGCGTTGAAGTCCGGGCCGGCGCCTGAAGTTGGTTTTTTACCTTGCGCGCCCAGCACAATAGCCTTGCCTTCGCCGCACCCAGCTCATTTTGAAAGAAATCCTCCTCATGAATGGCACAGATGGCGATGATTTTCTGAGCGCCGGTAACGACAATGGTCAGTTCCTCTATGCCTATGCCGGGAATGACACGCTGGTCGCGGGCGGGGGCAACGAACAGCGCCTCTTTGGCGGCGACGATGCCGATAGCCTGCACGGCGGGAACGGCGCTGATCAGTGGCTCACTGGCGATGGCGGGAATGACACGCTGGTAGCGGGCGAGGGCGACGGTCAGTTTCTCCGTGGCGACGAGTTCGTCAGTGTATTTGGCGGTGACGATAGCCTGCAGGGTGGGAACGGCGCTCAGCAGCGCCTCGATGGCCAAGCCGGGAATGACACGCTGGTCGCGAGTGGGGGCAACGATCAGTACCTCTTTGGCGGCAACGATGCCGATAGCCTGCTGGGCGGGAACGGCGAATTCCAGCGCCTTTATGGCGATGCCGGGAATGACACGCTGGTCGCGGGCGGGGGCAACGATCAGATCCATTATGGCGAAGACGGTGCCGATAGCCTGGTCGGCGGGAACGGCGCTAGTCAAAGACTCTATGGCGATGCCGGGAATGACACGCTGGTCGCGGGCGAGGCTGCAGGCCAGGAACTTTATGGCGTCAACGATGCCGATAGCCTGGTCGGCGGGAACGGCGCTAGTCAAAGACTCTATGGCGGAGCCGGGAATGACACGCTGGTCGCGGGCGCGGGCGACTTTCAGAGCCTCTATGGCGACGACTACTTCGGCTTGGTTGTTGGCGGTAACGATAGCCTGCTGGGCGGCGTCCAGACTGGGGAACTTTATGGCGGCGCCGGCGATGACACGCTTGTCGCGGGCGGGGGTAATTCTCAGGGTCTCTATGGCGGCAACGATGCCGATAGCCTGCAAGGCGGGAATGGCTATTATCAGGGCCTCAATGGCGATGCCGGGAATGACACGTTGGTCGCGGGCGAGGGTGATTTTCAGGGCCTCTTTGGCGGTGAAGATGCCGATAGCTTGCAGGGCGGGAACGGCGTTGGTCAGCTCCTCTGGGGCGTAGACGGGAATGACACACTGCGTGCTGGTGATGGCAATAATCAAACTCTGTATGGCGACTTGGGCCTCTTCATCGGCGCCCCCCCTAGTCGCTATGGTGATGATAGCCTGGTCGCCGGCAATGGCAGTAACCAGCGGCTCTATGGCGAAGCCGGCAATGACACGCTGGTTGCTGGTGATTATGTGGCGTCATCGGTTGACCAGGCCACGCGGCTGTATGGCGGCGGCGGTGATGACCGCCTGGTCGGCGGCAGTGGCGCTTACCAGTATCTCTGGGGCGAAGACGGCAATGACACGCTGATTGCTGGAAACAATGTCGATGCTCACGGTCTATACGGCGGCAACGGTGATGACAGGCTGGTCGGCAGCAGCGCTGGTAGCAGTTATGGGGCTGCGCTCTATGGCGAAGCCGGCAATGACACGCTGGCGAGTAGGCTTAACTCTGACCATCTGGATGGCGGTGCGGGTAGCAGTGACTGGGTGAGCTACGCCGAGGCTACAAGTGCCGTCACGGTAAGCCTTGATGCAAGCTCAAGCAGCGGCACTCGGGACGGCGGCTTTCCGTTCAGTGATTATCTGACCGGGATCGAAAATATCCTGGGTGGGATAGGCGATGACAGCCTGGTTGGCGACAGCCTTGCGAATATCCTCGCGGGCGGCGCTGGCAGTGACACGCTGGTTGGCGGCGATGGCACGGATATGGCCAGTTATGCCTCCGCCGCCGGCGCGGTTACGGTTGATCTTGTTGCGGGCAGCAGTTCCGGTGCGGATGGCGATGACAGGCTGACGGGGATTGAAAACATCCGCGGCGGTAATAGCGATGACAGCATTCTGGGCGAAGGCCTGGCGAATGTCCTGGATGGCGGCGCTGGCAATGACACGCTGGATGGCGGCGCTGGCAATGACACGCTGGTCGGTAGCACGGGTAATGACAGCCTATTTGGCAATACTGACGATGATGTCTACCTGATCGGCAATACGGGGTCGTGGACGCTGAACGATACCGGGGGCAACGACACACTGGCCCTGTCTGGTGGCGCGGATACGCTGACAATTGCGGAATTGGGCAACGCGACAGGTATTGAAGCGATTGATTTGGCAGGCAGCAGCAATCTGCTGATCCTGAATCAAGCGCAGGTGCTGGCACTTTCGGATAATGATGTTTTACGCGTGTTCGGCAGCGGAAATGATCGTGTTGTTTTTGATGATACCGGCTGGGTGCGTGGAACAGACGCGGGTGGTTTCACCACATTCACTAATGGGGGTGCGACTGCGATCATCGGGTCGGGCCTACTCTCATCTGGTCCGACGGAGGGGAACGATACGCTCATTGGAACCGAAGGCGCGGATACGATAGACGCACTTGGCGGTGATGATTCTGTACTTGGGCTTGGTGGTGATGACAGCCTGCTCGGTAGTAATGGCAACGACACGCTTGATGGCGGCAATGGCCGTGACACACTTGCTGGCGGCAATGGCAATGATAGCCTGCTGGGCGGTAGCGGCGGCAATAATTCACTCTTTGGCGATGCCGGGAATGACACGCTGGTTGCGGGCGCTGGCAACGGACAGCAAGTTTATGGCGGCAATGACGCCGATAGCCTGCTGGGTGGTAACGGCGCTGACCTGATCCTTCTTGGCGCGGACGGGAACGACACGCTGGTCGCGGGCGGGGGCAACGATCAGGTTCTCTTTGGCGGCAACGAAGCCGATAGCCTGCAGGGCGGGAACGGCGTTGGTCAGTGGCTCGATGGCAATATCGGGAATGACACGCTGGTCGCGGGCGGGGGCGACATTCAGCAGCTCTTTGGCTGGGACGGTGCCGATAGCCTGCAGGGCGGGAACGGCGTTGGTCAGACCCTTTTTGGCGATATCGGTAATGACACGCTGGTCGCGGGCGGGGGCGCCAATCAGAAGCTCGTTGGCGGCTTCGATGCCGACAGCCTGCTGGGTGGCACCAATAATGACTACCTGGATGGCGGTGCTGGCGATGACACGCTCAGCGGCGGTGCTGGCAATGACACGCTGATCGCGGGTAGTGGCACGGACTCACTTTTGGGTGGGGCCGATGCCGACAGCCTGCTGGGTGGGAACGGCGTTGGTCAGACCCTCTATGGCGATGACGGGAATGACACGCTGGTCGCGGGCGGGGTTAATTTTCAGGCCCTCTTTGGCGGCAGTGATGCCGATAGCCTGCAGGGCGGGAACGTCTATCAGTTCCTCGATGGCGAAGACGGGAATGACAC
>JBIKXA010000143.1:0-9706 GCA_044356015.1 Roseomonas sp. | reverse complement strand
ACTGTCACGCGATCCCCAGGGCTCACCGCCGTGATGTCTTCGGGCAATTCAACAAAAGCATCGGATTGCGTCAGCGATGTCAGCAAGCCCGCCCCTTCGCGTGCAAACTTTCGCGCGCGCGGCAGGCTGCCCGTGGCATGCAGGCTGACGCGCACATATTCGCGCCGTCCGGGTTTTTTGCGGTAGCCGAAATCCGCTTCTGCCACGAAGCGCGGCAAAGCTTCCGGCAAGGCGCCCGCAAGCCGCAGCACCAGGGGCCGCGCCAGATGCAGGAAGGTCACCACCGCCGCCACAGGATTGCCCGGCAGGCCCAAAACGGGCGTCCCATCCACCAGGCCCATCGCCGCTGGCCGGCCTGGCTTCACCGCCAGCCGCCAGAACACCAGTCGCCCACCGGCTTCAATCGCGGCGCGCACATGGTCTTCCTCGCCTGTTGAGACCCCGCCGCTGGTCAGCAGCAAATCATGGCCGGCGGCGGCCTTCCGCAGCGCGGCTTCAGTCGCGGCGCGGTTATCGGGCAGGATGCCAAGATCATGCGCCTCCACGGGCAGCGCGGCCAGCAGCGCCAGCAGCGTGAAGCGGTTGCTGTCATAGCTCTGCGCGGGGCCGAGCGTACTGCCGGGGCTCGCCAATTCATCGCCGGTGGAAAACACGCCAACGCGGAGCCTGGGCCGCACCGCAAGCCGCGCCCGACCCAAAGCCGCCGCCAGCCCGATTTCGGCGGGGCCGAGCCTTTTGCCCTCGGGCAGGGCCAGCGCACCGGCGGCGATATCCTCACCGGCAGGCCGCGCATTGGCGCCAAGTTTAAGGCCGGGCGGGATGAAAATCACCGCACCATCACGGCGCACATCTTCCTGCATCACGGCGGTATCGGCGCCGGGCGGCATGGGGGCGCCGGTGAAAACGCGCATCGCCTCACCGACGGCCAAACCGGTTGAAGCGGTTTGCCCAGCGGCTATGCGGCCAACCTCGGTCAGCGCGGTTTCACCCCCCGGCGTCAAATCGGCATGGCGGAAGGCCCAGCCATCCACGGCGGCGTTGAAGAAGGGCGGCAGCGGCAAGGGCGCCAGCAAGGGTGCGGCCAGCACGCGCCCGCGTGCTTCGGCAAGGGGCACCCATTCCTCACCGGTCGGGGAGGGAATCCGTTCCAGGATCAGCGCCTGGGCTTCTTCCACCGCCATCAGCGCGCCGCCAAAGGCGAAGCAATCATCCGAAAGCTGCGCCATTACCCCTCCGTCCAGGCAATGTCCTTGATCGGGCGCGCATGCGCCAGCACCAGATCGGCGATGGCTTCCACCTGATCCAAGCCGGCGCACGGCAGATCATAGGGCGGCAGCGTATCGCATGCCACTGCGACAATGCCCGGCATATCTGGGTGCATCCAAGGCTTGCCATTGGCGGCGCGATGCACTTCCAGCTTCGGGTGTGCGTCGCGCTTGAAGCCTTCCACAATCACCAGATCAACCACGTCCATCCGCGCGATCAATTCCGGCAGGCGCGGTTCGGGGCCGCCGCGAAGTTCCGTCATCAGCGCCCAACGCGCACCGGACGCCACCATCACCTGCTGCGCGCCGGCCTGCCGGTGCTGCCAGGAATCCTTGCCAGGCACATCCACATCAAAACGATGATGCGCGTGTTTCAGTGTAGAAACACCAATCCCCCGCCCGATCAGGCAGGGGATCAGCTTTACCATCAAGGTTGTCTTGCCGGCCCCGCTCCAGCCGGCGAGGCCGATCACGCGCATGGGGCGATCAGTCTGCGCCGGAAGCCTTGGCACCGGGCGGCGCTTCCGCCGCGCGGCCCTTGGCCATTTCTTCCTGCACCCAAAGCGGGTGATGCTGCTTGGCCCAGTTCAGATCCACCTGGCCCGAACCCATGGCATCAAAGGCGCCTTCCATGCCGATGGACCCGATATAGATATGCGCCAGCAAGGCCGCGATCATGAGTACGGAAAGCAGGCCGTGAATCACGTGGCTGAGCTGCATCCCCGCGACATCGGTGAACATGAAGGGGAAGATCAGCAGATAGCCGGAAACCGCCACCACGGCGCCACCCAGCACCGTGATCCAGAAGACCATCTTCTGCCCGCCATTGAAGCGACCGGCTTCCGGATGCTCATTCCCAATCAGGCCGCCACCCGCCTTGAACCAGGCGATGTCGCGCGCATTCGGGATATTATCCTTCACCCAGATCAGCAGCATGATCACAATGCCAAGCGTGAAGGGGAAGGCCAGGAAGTTATGGGCATATTTGCCCCATTGGCTGATGGCGGTGAAAGCCTCAGGCCCCACAATCGGCAGCAGGATATGGCGCCCGAAGGTCAGGTTCAGACCTGACAGGCCCAGGATGATGAAGGTGGAAGCCACCATCCAGTGATTGGCGCGTTCCAGCGTATTGAAGCGCAGAATGGTGCGCCCGGAAGGCCCGCCTTCAATCGGGATGCGGCCCTTCGTCAGACGGAACACCACCAAAAGCGCCACCATGCCCAGCACGGCAATGCCGCCCACCCAGGCGAGGGTGTAATTGTGGAATTCGCGCCAATCATGGCCCACGGGCTGAATAAGCGTGGCCAGTTTTTCATCCGGGATGGTGATCCGCCCCTGGATTTGATTGCCGCGCAGCAGCGCCTGCACTTCCATTTCTTCCGCCATGGAAGGGGCACGCGGCGCGGTTTGCGCCATTGCGGGTGCTGCCGCGCCGATCAGCAGCGCGGCAAGCAGGGCAAGGATGCGGAGTTTCATGATGCGTCCGCCCTCAGATCGCGACCGTTTCGCGATAGGCAGTGCGCCAGCCCCAGGCGCCCGTGCCATAGCCGCGGCGCTGCACACGTTCACGGTAGATGGACGCAATGATCTGCCCATCACCGGCCAGCAGCGCCTTGGTGGAGCACATCTCGGCGCAAAGCGGCAGCTTGCCTTCGGCCAGACGGTTTGACCCGTATTGGATATATTCCGCCTGGGTATTATCCGCCTGCGGGCCGCCGGCGCAGAAGGTGCACTTATCCATCTTCCCGCGAGAGCCAAAATTGCCAAGGCGCGGATATTGCGGCGCGCCGAAGGGGCAAGCGTAGAAGCAATAACCGCAGCCGATGCAAAGGTCCTTGTCATGCAGCACCACGGCATCGGCCGTGGTGTAGAAGCAGGAAACCGGGCAGACGGCAGCGCAAGGCGCATCCGTGCAATGCATGCAGGCCATGGAGATGGAACGCTCCCCCGGCTTGCCGTCATTGATCGTCACCACGCGGCGACGATTAATGCCCCAGGGCACTTCATGTTCGTTCTTACAAGCCGTGACGCAGGCATTGCATTCGATGCAGCGTTCCGCGTCCAACAGGAATTTCATGCGGGCCATGTTTCTGGTCCTCCCTTACGCCGCGCGAATCTGACAAAGCGTGACCTTGGTTTCCTGCATGAAGGTAACCGGGTCATAGCCATAGGTAGTTATTGCATTGACGCTTTCGCCAAGCACGATCGGGTCTGTGCCTTGCGGATATTTGCCGCGCTGGTCTTCCTGCATGAACCAGCCGGCGAAGTGGAAGGGCATCCAGGCGACACCTGGCCCGACGCGTTCCGTCACCAAAGCCTTCATGCGCGTTGCCTTGCCCTGCGGCATTTCGGGGCCGGAGACCAGCACCCAGGCGCCATCGCGGATATTGCGCGCAGCCGCGTCGCGGGGATTGATTTCCACGAACATGTCCTGCTGCAATTCGGCAAGCCACTTGTTGGAACGGGTTTCTTCCCCGCCGCCTTCATATTCAACCAGGCGCCCGGAAGACAGGATGATCGGGAAATTCGGCGCCACCTGATGCGAACGGTTCTGCACCGTCTGACCCAGATGCGGCAGGCGGAAGCCGCGCCGATCCGGCAACGTTGGATATTGCGCGATCAAATCCGTGCGCGGCGTATAGATCGGTTCACGATGCACCGGCACGGGATCAGGCAGGTTCCAGGCCACAGCGCGCGCCTTGGCGTTACCATAAGCCATCACGCCATGTTCCATGGTGATGCGAATGATGCCCATGGAAAGGTCCGTCGCCCAGGAAGCGGTGCCACCCTGGCGCGCGAGTGATGCGCGTTCGGCTTCCGTATATTCCGCATCCCAACCAAGGCGCTGCATCACCGCCGTGGTGAATTCCGGATAGCCATCGGTGATTTCCGAGCCCTTGGAATAAGACCCTTCCGCCAGCAGCGTCACGCCATTGCGCTCCACGCCGAAGCGGGCGCGGAAGGTGCCGCCGCCTTCCTTCACATGAAGGTTGGTGTTGTAGAGGATATGCGTGCCCGGATGGCGCATTTCCGGCGTGCCCCAGCAGGGCCAAGGCAGGCCGTAGAAATCGCCCTTGATTTCGGCTGGCGCATCAGCTTTGGCGCGCAAGGTCACCAGATCGAACTTGTCCTGATGCGCCATATGCGCCTTCAAGCGTTCCGGCGATTGGCCCGTATAGCCCGTGCTGATCGCACCGCGATTGATTTCACGCAGCACACTCTCGGCAACGGGTTCCTGACCCTTCACTTCGATGTTCTTGAACATATCTGCCTGGAAGCGGATCGGCATATTGCGCTTCTCAGCCGCCCGGTCCAAGGCGCCGGTGAGGCGATACATCACCTCATAATCATTCTTGCTCTCGAAAATCGGCTTCACCACCTGATCGCCCCACTGGACTGAACGGTTGGAAGCCGTGCGGCTGCCCGCGCATTCAAACTGCGTGCAGATCGGCAGCAGATAGGTGTTTTCCTTACGGTTCGCGAGGACCGCGAAGGTTGTCGGGTGCGGATCGGCCACCACCAGCAGATCAAGCGCTTCCAGCCCCTTCACAGCCTCCGGCATGCGCGTGACGGTATTGCCGCCATGGCCGAACACGACCATCGCCTTGAAGTTATCGCGCTGCTGCACCTGATCCCTGGGCAGCGTCACGGCATCGAAATAACGCGTGGTCGGGATGCCAGGCGTGCCCATGATCGCGGGGCTATCAAACCGTGCCACCATGGATTCATAAGGCACGTTCCACACACGCGACCAATGCCGCCAGGCGTTTTCGTCCAAGCCGTAATAAGCCGGCAGCGTCGTGACATCGAGCCCGAAATCCGTCGCCCCCTGCACATTGCAATGGCCGCGGAAGATATTGGCGCCCGTGCCATCGGAACCGACATTGCCGGTGGCCAACAGCAGAATGGAGAAGGCGCGCACATTGGCGGTGCCGACCGTTTTCTGCGTGGCGCCCATGCACCAGATCAGCGTCGCGGGCTTTTGCGTCGCGAACATTTCCGCGACCTTCTTCAACTGCGCGCCGGGCACGCCGGTCACACGCTCAACCTCGGTGGGGTTCCACTTGGCGCATTCGGCGCGGATTTCTTCCATGCCATAGACGCGCTGGCGGATGAATTCCTTGTCTTCCCAGCCATTGGCGAAGATGTGGTGCAGCATGCCCCAAATGATTGGAATATCGGTGCCCGGGCGGATGCGCACATATTCATTGGCATGCGCCGCGGTGCGGGTGAAGCGCGGGTCAATCACAATCAGATTGGCGCGGTTCTGTTCCTTGCCAGACAGCACATGTTGCAAGCTGACCGGATGCGCTTCCGCCGGATTGCCGCCCATGATGATCATGGTTTTCGAATTGCGGATGTCGTTATAGGAATTGGTCTGCGCGCCGTAGCCCCAAGTATTGGCCACACCCGCAACCGTGGTCGAATGGCAAATGCGCGCCTGGTGATCCACATTATTCGTGCCCCAGAAGGCCGCGAATTTGCGGAACAGATAGGCCCCTTCATTGGAGAATTTGGCGCTGCCCAGCAAGAAGGTGGAGTCAGGCCCGCTTTTCTGCCGGGTGTCCATCAGCTTGTCGGCGATTTCGGTGATGGCATTGTCCCAGGACATGCGCTGCCATTGACCATTTACCAGCTTCATCGGGTATTTGATGCGCCGATCGCCATGCACCAATTCGCGCACCGATGCGCCCTTGGCGCAATGCGTGCCGCGATTGATCGGCGATTCCCAAGCGGGTTCCTGGCCGACCCAAACGCCATTCTGCACTTCGGCAATCACGGTGCAGCCCACGGAACAATGGGTGCAGATATTCTTCACGCGCTGCACGGGCTTTGTGTGATCCATCGGCCCGGCTTCAGCGGGACGCATGGTGGAAAGCGGAATGGCGCCAAGTGCTGCCAGCCCCGCCCCGCCGAGCCCGGCCTGGCGCAAAAAGGCGCGGCGATCGAGCCCGCCGGCGGAAAGCCCCTGATAGGCGGAAGCAAGGCGCTGCTTGGCGGCCTTACCATCGGTGCGTTTGATCAGCATGGGTGCTTCCCTTCTTACTTATCGCTGGAGCCGTTGGTGCGATAAAACGCCTGCACATGGGGGCTATTGGCCTGATAGCGGGCCTTCAACCGATCCGCCTGGCCTTCCTTCCGCGCGGTGCCCGCCGGCACGGCATCAGCGCGCAGCGGGGTTGAGGCTTCCGCCGCCGTTGCAGCCACCGCCGCACCGCCAGCAAGCCCCAGGGTCTTCAGAAAGCCGCGGCGTTGCGCGACTTGTTTTTCATTCTCACTCATATTCCAGCCTCCCAGCGGAAAACATCAGACGGGCAATTCCTGCGCCGCCAATTCAACCTCAATGGCCATGCGGCCCAGCGCGCCGACGGCGCGGTAAAACCCCGCGGCTTCCGCCGCTTCCAGATCAGCAAAGAAGCGCCCCGCCCAGGGGCGCAGATGGCGGGCGAAAAACGCCTCAGCCGCCGCGACGCCACCCGGAAACACGCCCGAAAGCAGCCCGGCGAAGCTTTCGCATTCGGACGCGATGTGATCCTCGGGCTCGGCCACGCCATCGGTGCGTTCAATGCCAAGCCGCGCTAGGTCCCCGCGCAAATCAGCCAGCGGGCGTTCATGCAGGAAGCCGGTGATGTAATAGGAAGCGAAGGGCAGCAATTCGCCGCGCCCAAGGCCGATGAATAGATCGTGGAATTCGCGCTGAACGCGCTGCGTATCCGTCGCGGCGGCGGCCTCAGCTAGGGCGCGGTAGCATTTGCCAAGCGGCGAGGCATCACCGGGCAGAGCGGCAAGGGCGGCCAGCAGATGGGCATCGGGGGCAGCGACAAGCAAACGACCAAGCAACGCGAAAAGACGCGCTCTTTCAGTCGCTACTGCATCAGGTGCCAATTCTTTTTGCGCCATGGGCCGCATCAGGGCCGTTGCCTCCTCGTGTCTCAAAAATAATCTCTTTCGGACCTGACCCCTGCCGACTGGAACGCCGAATCAATAGTAACTCGGAATTATTCCAGAAAAAACAAAGACATGAATCCAAACGGATTTTGTACTTCTATACTCAATTTAGGGGGGCAGGCGCAATATTGTAATGAAGGGCGTTTCAAAAATTCTACACTGGCAGGGCGCTGCCATGGCGACGGAGGCGCTCCATCGGGGCTTCGGGGGACGCTTCGGCCTCTGGCGCCACCTCGGCAATGCTGAAGCTTGACGCCGCGGGCGGCGCTTCCAGGGCTGGGGCCTCGGCCATGGCGGGGGCCTCGTCCTGCGGCTCTGCTTCCGGCTTGGGCACCGGCGCATCCAGGCCCAAAGCATGGGACAGGAGCTTCATCGCATCGCCCCCCAATTCCAGCGCAAAGCCCGGCACGCCATCCGGCGCGTTGAAATCCCAGGCGTAGTCGGCGGGGCCGATGAAATCCCGGATGGCGGGGTCCAGGCTCCAGGCGCGGCGCAAGGCAGCGGCGCGGAGCTCCCGCGGCACCTTGCGGTGCAGGAAGGCCTTGAAATCACTCTCAATCGTCAGGCTTTCAATCGGCGGCAGGCTGGTCAGGTCGAATTCATCCTCGGGCTCGGCGGGCAGCGCCTCGGGCTTCGCTTCTAGCGGGGCGGGCGGCGGGGCTTCTTCCGGCGCGCGGCCTTCCACCACGGCGCGCTTGCGGCGCGACCAGCGTGAGAGAAACCCCTCCCCTTCTTCGCTCATGGCCCATCCACCCGGCTGCGCCGGCCAAGCCCGTCAAGCTCCGCCTTGTCGCGCTTGCGTTTGTGAAAGCCTCGGTCGCGGTGGTGTTCCGCCACAAAGGCTTCCAAAGCGGTGCGGATACCGGGGGGTAGCGGCACGGCTTCCATCAGGTCTGAACCCGAATCGGCATAAAGATGCGCCTCACCGGCATCCACCGTCACGCGTTGCAGGGCGAAGCCGGGCGCTGCTTCCACCGGGCGCAGGACCACCCAGATGCTGGGGCTGCTGCTTTCCAGGTTGTGTTTGTAATTATCGGTATCGGTCGGGTGCAGAGCCACTTCGGCATTGCCGGCGAAAAACAGGCTGCGGCCCGCTTCTTCACGCATCAGCGTCCAGGCGGGCAGGACCGGTGCGTTTTCCAGCACTTCCACCGCGCGCCAGGCGTAATCCGCCCATGGCGTGACACCTGGGCGGCGTTCCACCACCACGCCAACCGGGATGGTCACGGTGCCGGGGATGATCAGGCTCATGCGCCCTCCCCCGCCGTCAGCAAGGGCAGACCGGCCACCAGGTTTTGCGGCTTCATGCGGAGCCGATTGGCGGCATCCATGGCGAGTGCCAGATAGATCGGCTTGCCGGCGACCCGCGGCAGCACCCGCGCGGGATTGGTGAATTCCAAAACACCCAGCCACAGGATGCGCGCCAGCCGTGCCTGCGCCACCTTCTTGCCCTGCCAAAGATCATTGGTGATGGAAGTCGCTTCCGTATCCAGCCCGATATGCCAGCGCCAATCGCGATCTTCGATGGTGGGCACGGCGCGGATGGTCACTTCCTCACCGAACAGATGCCGGATGAAGCGGGACAGCGCACGCGCCAGCCCCTGCTGGCCGGGCCGGCCTTCGGCGATATCAAGCGCGAAATCATGCGCATCCGATCGCCCGTGATAGAGATGCCCATTGATGTCGGACAGAACATCAATTTCAACCTCGCGGGGCGGCGCGCCGGCTTCGACCAGTAATTGGCCGATCGCACCAAAGCCACCATCGCGCCCGCGCATTTCGAGCACTTCCTCATCGGCCAGCAATAGCGAGCCCTGATTGATGGCGGCGCGTTGCGGGCGATAGAAAAGCTCAGCGGCACGGAGTGCGAAGGGATCGCCCTCCCCTTCCATCGCGGCGCGGGCCACAAGATGCGTCAGCATTTGCAGGAAGATGGGCGGGATGCCGCCGACGTCGCCCCGGTAAAGCGCAAGCCAGGCTTCTTCCAGGCTGGGCGCGGCGCGGACGCTATCCCGAAAGCCCAGGAAATGGCGCCAATTTTCCTGCGCATCGGCATCCGCAAGCGCGGCGATGCGCGCGGCTTCCACTGGCTGTTCAGGCGATGCCAAAAGCGCTTCATGCAAGGCAACTTCAGCGGCGCAGGCTTCCGCTGGCGGCACCAATTCGGGCCGGGCAAGAAAGGCACGCCACAAATCCGGCGTCGCACGCAGCCGGCCATGCGGCGCGGCCTCACACAAATGATGCCCGGAAGCGACCCAGAAATCGCCGGGTGAGAGCATGGCACTCATGCGCTGCGCCCGCCAAGCTTCGTCAAATCGGGGCGGAGCACGGGTTCGTCATCCTCCTCACCATGAGTTTCCACGCTGGCGAAAACCGGCAGGCTTTCAAAGCTGCGATGCTGTTCGGCGCGCAGATGCAGCGTGCGGAAGCGTTCGCGCTGTTCGCCGCCTTCAATGCTGCGCGTCAAAGCCAGCACCGTGCCAGGCGGGTGA
>JBIKXA010000018.1:0-30084 GCA_044356015.1 Roseomonas sp. | reverse complement strand
GTCTCCGCCTGGCGCAGCTTCGCGTAATCGCGTTCCATGGATTGCTGGGTTTCCAGCAATCTTTGTTGCAGGCGTGATTGTGCACTCAGGTCGCGGCCAAACACGACGCGCCGATTGCCGCGTTGCAGTGGAACGGCCGCGAAAAGCAGGGGCACGGCTTCGCCACCTTCGGTGACTTGATTGATGTTGCGCCATTGCGCTTCCGCCGGCGCGCCGCTCAACAGTGCTTCCACCTTGGGGCGGCTTTCCGTAGTGACGGTCTCTGCCCATGGCCGACCAAGCCAGGCCTGATGCTCGCCAAGCGTTTTCGAAAGTTCCTGATTGCTGAAGGCGATATCGCGAATGACGCCCTGGTCATCCACCACAAGCGCCATATCCGCCGCCGCCGAGACCAATGATGCCGCAGCATCAGCATCCAGATCAGCGAAAGATTTGCGGGGGGCCAGAAAGGTTTTCACGGGAAGGCAGGACCTTTTAACGCGCGGGCCGCCCTTGAGGGGCGGCCCCTGAGGAAATCAAGCAGCGACGTGATGGGTCGCATGGCGGGGCGGCCTAACTCGGCAGCCCCTCACTTCCTCGTCCTTGTAGGGCAAGCAGGGCCTCTGCCTGCAGAATCGCTTCCTCGGCATCTCGCGCAGTGGCATCGGCGCCCAGGCGCTTGACCAGAAGCGGTTCCTTCAGGATCAGCGCGCCACCGACCAGAACGCCAAGATCAGCATTGCGGGAGGCGTGGCGGATATCGTGGATGAACTGCGCGAGGCTTTCGATATGGGTTTCACCGCTGATGGAAAACCCAATCAGCGCGAAATGCTTTTCCGCGACAAGCGCCATCAGGGAATCACTATCCGCGCCAAAATCCACCCAGGTATCCCAGCCGGCGCGGCGGAAGAATTGCTCCACGATGGTAAGACCAAGGCCATGTTGTTCATGCGGAGCAGGGGCAAGCAGAATCCTGCGACCGGGCCGATATGCGACAGTCACCGGCGCGAAGCGCGTTTCGAGCGCATGGCAGACAGCATGCAGGGAACGGAGCCCGATCGTGACTTCAGTGAAGTCGCAGATATCCTTCTCCCAACAAACGCCCAGAAACCGCGCCGCCGGTGCGAGCAAGCCAAGATAAACCTGCGGAAGCGGCAAACCACGTGCGCAAAGCGCTTCAATGAAGACAAGCGCGTTTTCCGTGGTGCCGAGCCTTGCAAGGCTGGCGAAGGCCTCTATCTCTGCTTCGGTGGGTGCAGCGGCGTGCGGCGCGGGTTGATCCTGATGGGCCTCACCAAGCGCACGCCTAGCCATCACGAGTCGAGGGATCACCTCAGTCTCGATCACCCGCTTGATCGGTATTGCGCTGGCATTGGAATAGCCGCGCCATACCGCCTCGGCGGGCCCATCCCTGCGATCGGGGTCTGGGTCTGCCATGTCCGCGCGGGAATATAGCGTGAAACCGTGATCGGCTTCCACATATTCCGTTTGGGCCTGACGCTCCTCATCCGTGGTCGGCTTCATGGTAGACCCCCTTATGCGGGTAGCTTCATCCTGCCGGGCGCTTAATGTCAATCGAAAAATACGTCAATCTTTCTTGACACTCGACCTGGGGCTCCATTAGGCTTCGGGGTATCGAAGACTGGGAAGGGGGTCCACATGACCCTGAGCGTCACGGAAAACCAAGGCAAACTGGCTGAAACTGGCCAGAAGCCACCCTTGATGGGCGACGCCCAAAGCCAGCCTGTTCGACTCGTTCCAGCCCATGGAGGTGTCAAGTAATGCTGACAGCAGACCGATTCACCGGTTTTTTCAAAGCACTGGACGCCTGCCCCTGGAACGCCGCCACCGGCCGGGCCGGCAAGCGCCATGTCGGCGTCAGGCGGGGGGTAGCGACGCCCCTTTACACCCCGGAAGAGCGTCAGCGGCGGGATGCAACCCCCTGGACCCTGGTGCAGGGCATCCTGGCCCCGGTGCAATTCCTGGTGTTTCTGGTGAGCCTTGGCCTGGTGCTGAACTACCTGGCGACCGGTGACGGTTACGGCATTGCAACGGCTTCGATCATCACCAAAACCGCGATTCTCTACCTGATCATGGTGACGGGTTCGATTTGGGAAAAAGTGGTGTTTGGTCGCTGGTTGTTCGCGCCAGCCTTCTTTTGGGAAGATGTTTTCAGCATGTTGGTGCTGGCGCTGCACACGGCCTATTTGCTGGTGCTGGTGCTTGGCATTGGTGATGGCCGCGGGCAGATGATGTTGGCGCTGGCAGCCTATGCCGCCTATGTCGTCAATGCCGCGCAATTCCTGCTGAAACTGCGCGCCGCGCGCCGCGAGGAAACCGGCTGGCGCGGCGGCAATGCCGGCCAGATGACATGACCCATCCCGGCGCGCCACGCGAGCCCGAAGGCATGGCGCCCGGTGTCGGCGGCTGCGCCGATACGCCCATTTTGCGTGAACGCGGTCAGCGCGAGGTTTTTTGCGGCCTGACCGGAATCATTTGGCTGCATCGCAAGATTCAAGATGCGTTTTTTCTGGTGGTTGGCAGCCGCACCTGCGCGCATCTGCTGCAATCCGCAGCCGGTGTGATGATTTTTGCCGAGCCGCGTTTCGCCACCGCCATCATTGAAGAACGCGACCTGGCCGGGCTTGCCGATGCGAATGAGGAGTTGGACCGCGTGGTGACGCGGCTGATCCAGCGCCGGCCGGATATCCGCATGTTGTTCCTGGTGGGATCCTGCCCATCGGAAGTGATCAAGCTTGATCTTTCCCGTGCTGCACAGCGACTTTCGCAACGATTCTCCCCCAGTGTACGCGTGCTGAATTACTCGGGCAGCGGCATTGAAACCACTTTTACCGAAGGCGAGGATGCTTGCCTCGCCGCATTAGTGCCTGAAATGCCGGCGGAGCCAGGCACGGCGCGTTCATTGCTGGTGGTGGGCGCGCTGGCGGAAGTGGTGGAAGATCAATTCATCCGGCTTTTCGCAGCGCTTGGTGTGGGGCCAGTGCGCTTCCTGCCATCACGCCGCGCATCCGAATTGCCCGCGGTGGGTGAGGGTACGCGTTTTCTGTTGGCGCAGCCTTTCCTTGCCGGCACCGCGCGCGCCCTGGAAGCGCGCGGCGCACGCCACATCCCGGCGCCTTTTCCCTTGGGCGAGGAAGGCACCACCGCCTGGTTGCGCGCCGCAGCCGAGGTTTGGGGCGTGGATGAAGAACGTTTCACACAAGCCACCGCGCAGGGCCGTGAACGCGCCCGAGCGGCACTCGCCAATCATCGCGCGACGCTTGATGGAAAAAGCATTTTCTTCTTCCCCGATTCGCAGCTTGAAGTGCCTTTGGCGCGTTTCCTGTCACGCGAATTGGGCATGACGCCGATTGAAATCGGCACGCCCTATTTGCATCGGCAACATCTGGCGCATGAATTGGCGTTGCTGCCGGCGGCAGCGAAGCTGGTGGAAGGCCAGCATGTGGATCGGCAATTGGATCGCTGCCGGCAAGCGCGGCCGGATATGACCGTCTGTGGTCTTGGCCTTGCGAATCCTTTGGAATCGGAAGGGCTGACCACGAAATGGTCCATCGAACTCGTCTTCTCACCCATCCAGGGATATGATCAGGCGGGTGATCTTGCGGGGCTTTTTGCGCGGCCTTTGGTCCGGCGCGAAAAGCTGATGGTTTAGCCATGCAGCTCGCTGTCTGGACCTATGAAGGGCCGCCGCATGTGGGGGCGATGCGTATCGCCACTGCCATGCAGGGTGTGCATTACGTGCTGCACGCGCCGCAGGGCGATACCTATGCGGATCTTCTCTTCACCATGATCGAAAGGCGCAGCAAGCGCCCGCCGGTGACATGGACCACCTTCCAGGCGCGCGATCTGGGCGGAGATACTGCAGAGCTTTTCATGGAAGCAGCGCGTGATGCCTATGCGCGCTTCAAGCCCGAAGCGATGCTGGTGGGTGCTTCCTGCACTGCTGAGCTTATTCAGGATGATCCGGGCGGTTTGGCGAAGACGCTTGGCCTGCCCGTGCCTGTCGTACCACTGGAATTGCCCGCCTATCAGCGCAAGGAAAACTGGGGCGCGGCGGAGACATTCTATCGCCTGGTGCGCGCCTTTGCCGGCCCGGCGCAAACCCGCGCGCCGCGCGATCCGGCCCGCGCGCCTCGCTGCAATATTCTGGGACCGACAGCGCTTGGCTTTCGGCATCGCGATGATGTCGCGGAAATCACGAAGCTATTGCGCAGCATGGGTGTTGAAGTCGTGGTCACGGCGCCAATGGGTGCCTCGCCTGCTGATCTGATCCGCCTGCATGAGGCGGATTTCAATGTCGTGCTTTATCCGGAAATCGCGCAGGTCGCGGCGGGGTATTTGCAGCGCCATTTGGGCCAGCCCTTTACGCGCATTGTCCCGATTGGCGTGGGTGCCACGCGGGATTTCATGGCGGAAGTTGCGGCACTCGCGGGTCTGCCAGCGCCTGATGTTGATGGCGGGGATGCGCTGCGTCTGCCTTGGTATGCGCGGTCTGTCGATTCGAATTATCTGACCGGCAAGCGCGTCTTCATTTTTGGTGACGCGACCCATGCCATTGCGGCGGCACGCATCGCGCAGGAAGAATTGGGTTTTGCTGTTGTCGGCCTTGGCACTTACAGCCGTGAATTTGGCCGCGAAATTCGCGCTGCCGCCGAGAAATATGGCTGCGAAGCGCTGATTTCCGATGATTATCTGGAGGTCGAAGAACGCATTGCTGCCCTGCAACCGGAATTGGTTCTGGGCACGCAAATGGAACGCAACATTGCGAAGAAGCTTGGTATTCCTTGCGCGGTGATCTCTGCCCCCGTTCATGTGCAGGATTTCCCCGCGCGCTATGCACCGCAAATGGGCTTCGAAGGTGCCAATGTGATCTTCGATACCTGGGTGCATCCGCTGATGATGGGCCTGGAAGAACATTTGCTTGGTATGTTCCGTGAGGATTTCGAATTCCGTGATGGTGTGGCGCCATCCCATCTCGGCCACGGGCCGCAGCCCGAACCGCAAGCGGTGGTTCAGGCTGCCGGTCCCGCCAGTTGGGCAAATGAGGCGGAGGCAGAGCTTCGCAAAATCCCCTTCTTCGTGCGTGGCAAGGCTCGCCGCAACACCGAACGCTTCGCCGAAGAGCGCGGCATTGCCCTGATCACCCTTGAGACGCTTTACGATGCCAAAGCCCATTTCTCCCGCTGAGGCATCAGCCCCCCGCATCGTCATTGTGACGATGGATAGCCATTTTGGTGGCGCGGTGGATAAGGCACGCGCCATGCTGCGCCAGCAAATCCCAGGGCTGGAATTGACCCTGCATGCCGCTGATGAATTCGCGGGCGATGAGGCTGCTTTGGCCGCCTGCCATAAGGATATTGCGCGCGCCGATATCATCATTGCCGGCATGCTGTTCCTGGAAGATCATTTCCGGCTGGTGCAGGATGCCATTGCTGCGCGCCGCGCCGATTGTGATGCGCTGGTCTGCTGCCTTTCCGCGCCTGAGATCACACGCCTGACGCGCATGGGGCGGCTGGACATGTCAGCCGAAGCCAAGGGCCTGATGGGCCTTTTGAAGCGGCTGCGCGGCAAGAAGGATGGTAACGGCGCCAGCGGCAAGGGCCAAATGCGCATGCTGCGCGAATTGCCGAAGCTGCTGCGATTCATTCCCGGCACGGCGCAAGATTTGCGCGCCTATTTCCTGACCCTGCAATACTGGCTTGCAGGATCGGCGGATAATCTTGCGAATATGGTGGGGCTGCTGGTGCAGCGTTATGCCAAGGGCAAGCAGAAGCTTTCGGTTGCCGCACCTTTGGAATATCCCGAAACGGGCCTTTATCATCCGCGCATGAAGGGCCGCATTGGCGAGAACCTCGCTGCCCTGCCGCGTGAAGGTGCGCGGGGCACGGTAGGACTTTTGTTGCTGCGATCCTATGTGCTGGCAGGCAATGCCAAACATTATGACGGCATGATCGAAGCGCTGGAAGCGCGCGGGCTGAATGTGATCCCGGCCTTTGCCGCGGGGCTTGATGGTCGCCCCGCCATGGATGCCTTCTTCACCAAGGATGGAGCGCCGGCCATTGATGCGCTGGTGTCCTTGACGGGATTTTCGCTGGTCGGTGGCCCTGCGTATAATGACGCCCGCGCGGCTGAAGCGGCCTTGGCGAAACTTGATGTGCCTTATATTGCCGCGCATCCGCTTGAATTCCAGACCATGAAGCAATGGGCCGGCAATGCGCGCGGGCTTTTGCCCGTGGAAGCGACCATGATGGTCGCCATTCCCGAATTGGATGGCGGCATTTGGCCCATGACTTTTGGTGGCCGCTGTGGCGCGGGCGGTGATGCCCATGAACGCTGCGCCGGTTGCGATGGCGTTTCCTGCGCCCGCGATATGGTGCCGCATCCGGAACGTGCCGGCACCCTTGCGGATCGCGTCGCGCGCCTGGTTGCTTTGCGTCGGACAGAACGCGCCGAACGCAAAATCGCAACCGTGCTGTTCAATTTCCCGCCCAATGCCGGCACCACGGGCACCGCAGCTTATCTTGGCGTCTTTCCGTCTCTGTTCAATACGCTGAAGGCCATGAAGGCGGCGGGCTATCACGTTGAGCTGCCAGAAAGTGCTGATGCCTTGAGAGAGATGGTGATAAACGGTAATCGCGATCGTTACGGCACCACCGCAAATCTCGCGGCACGCGTTTCCGCCGACCAGCATCTGCGTCGCACACCATGGCTCGCCGAGATTGAGAAAAGCTGGGGTCCCGCGCCTGGGCGCATTCAGACCGATGGGCGTGATATCTTCATCCTTGGTGTACAGCTCGGCAATGTGTTCGTCGGCGTGCAGCCTGGCTTTGGCTATGAAGGCGACCCGATGCGGCTGCTATTTGAGCAGGATTTCGCGCCAACCCACGCCTTCAGCGCTTTCTATCAGTGGCTCAGGCAGGATTTCGGTGCGGATGCGGTGTTGCATTTCGGTACGCATGGCGCCTTGGAATTCATGCCTGGCAAGCAGGCCGGCATGTCCGGAAAATGCTGGCCCGATCGGTTGATTGGCGATTTGCCGAATTACTACCTCTATGCCTCGAACAACCCTTCTGAGGGCATGTTGGCCAAGCGCCGCGCCGGTGCAACGCTGATCAGCTATTTGACGCCGCCGATTGCTTCTGCGGGGCTTTATCGCGGTTTGCTCGACCTGAAGGCTTCCATTGATCGCTGGCGCGCGCTTGATCCTGATGCGGATCCAAATCAACGCGCGGCCTTGGCCGGTTTGATCCAGGCGCAAGCAAGCGCGGTTGATTTGGCCACCGAAGAACCCGTCTGGGCCGATCCCGCGCCGGAGATTGTAAAGCTCAGCGCGAGCCTCTTGGAATTGGAATATACGCTCATTCCGCATGGCATGCATGTGGTGGGTGAACCGCCGAATGCGGAACAGCGCGCGGAAATGCTGACCGCCGCTGGTGTTGCGGATGCGGCTGCCCAGGCGCGTTATGATGCGCTGCTGGCGGAGGATCATGAGATCCCTTCCATCCTGCGCGCCTTGGAAGGGCGCTACATCATGCCCGCCCCTGGTGGCGATTTGCTGCGCAGCATGGATGTGCTGCCAACAGGTCGGAACCTGCATGGCTTCGATCCCTTCAAGCTGCCGAGTGCCTTCGCCGTGCAGGATGGCATGCGTCAGGCCAGCCGTTTGCTCGAACGTCATTTGGCCGAGGGCAATCAAGTGCCCGAGACCGTCGCGATGGTCTTGTGGGGCACGGATAATTTGAAAACCGAAGGCAGCCCGATTGCCCAGGCGCTCGCACTCATGGGCGCCGCACCGCGTTATGACAGCTACGGACGGTTGGCCGGTGCGTCTTTGGTGCCACTCGCCGAATTGGGCCGCCCACGCATTGATGTGGTGATGACGCTATCCGGCATTTTCCGCGATCTGTTGCCCTTGCAGATGAAATTGCTGGCGGAGGCCGCGCTGCTCGCCGCGAAAGCCGAGGAGCCAGCGGAGCAGAATTTCATCCGCAAACATGCGCTGCAGCATATCGCCGAACATGGCGGCAGCATGGAACAGGCGGCGCTGCGCGTCTTTGGCAATACTGATGGCACTTATGGCGCGCATGTGAATTCCATGATCCATGACAGCGCCTGGAATGACGAAGACGAATTGGCGACAAGCTTTGTCCGCCGCAAGGGCTTTGCCTATGGCATGGATGGCAAGCCTGCGCGCGCTGACAAGGTATTGCAGCAGGTTTTGGCGAGTGTGGAGATCACCTACCAGAACCTTGATAGTGTCGAGGTTGGTGTCACCAGCATTGACCAGTATTTCGATATGCTGGGTGGCGTCAGCCGTGCTGTGCAGGTCGCGCGTGGTGGTCAGGCTTCCGCGATTTACATCAGCGACCAGACCCGCGGTGAGGGTAAGATCAGGACGCTGGCTGAGCAGGTAACGCTTGAAACCCGTACCCGCGCCCTGAATCCGAAATGGTATGAAGGCCTGCTGAAGCATGGCTATGAAGGTGTGCGTGAGATTGAAGCGCATGTGACGAATACCATGGGCTGGTCGGCAACAACCGGCCATGTGGCGCCTTGGGTCTATGAACGCATCGCCGATGTCTATGTGCTGGATGCAGAAATGCGTGATCGAATCGCGCGGCTTAACCCCACGGCATCCGCCAAAATCGCCAATCGCCTGATTGAGGCGCAGGAACGTCGCTACTGGAATCCGAGCGCCGATGTTCTGGCCGCGCTGCGTCAGGCGGGTGATGAGCTTGAAGATCGCATCGAAGGCATCAGTGAAGGAGTCGCGGCATGACCGTGTTGATGAGAGAGCCGCCCCGCCTTACCGCTCGCCCCCGCCAGGGAGATGGTGATGGCAGTGTCCAGGTGCATATGGATGAAGCCGTTTCCGGCACGACCGCGAAAGTATTCGCTGTCTATGGCAAGGGCGGCATAGGTAAAAGCACCACCTCTTCCAATCTGTCTGTCGCGTTTTCGAAGATCGGCAAGAAGGTGCTGCAAATCGGGTGTGATCCAAAGCATGACAGCACCTTTACGCTCACCAAGCGCCTGATTCCAACCGTGATTGATGTGTTGGAATCGGTGCAATTCCACGCTGAGGAATTGCGCGCCGAGGATTTCGTTTTTGAAGGCTACAATGGCGTGATGTGCGTTGAAGCGGGTGGGCCGCCAGCCGGTACGGGCTGTGGTGGCTATGTCGTTGGCCAGACTGTGAAGCTGCTCAAGGAACATCATCTGCTTGATGATACGGATGTTGTGATCTTCGACGTATTGGGTGATGTGGTGTGCGGCGGTTTCGCCGCGCCATTGCTGCATGCGGAACGCGGCCTGGTGGTGGCTGCCAATGATTTCGACAGCATCTTCGCCATGAATCGGATCATCGCCGCCATCAAGGCGAAGTCGAAGAACTACCCCGTGCGGCTCGGCGGCGTGATTTGCAATCGCAGCGCCGGAACGGATCAGATTGACCGCTTCAACGCCGCAACTGGCATGAAGACCCTGGCGCATTTCCCTGATCTTGATGTCATCCGCCGCTCCCGTTTGAAGAAGGCGACCTTGTTCGAGATGGAGGGATCGCCCGAATTGGAGGCGGTCCAGGCGGAATACATCCGCCTTGCGGAATCGCTTTGGGCCGGTGCGGAAGGTCTGGAAGCCGCACCACTCAAGGATCGTGAAATCTTCGATCTATTGGGGTTTGACTGATGCAGACCGCGACGTATCAGCACCGCCGTAGCCAGATCGAAACCTATTTCGATCGCACCGCTGCGGATGCCTGGGCGCGCCTCACGTCAGATGCGCCGGTCAGCGGCATTCGCGCCACGGTGCGCGCCGGCCGTGATGAAATGCGGCAGACACTTCTGGCTTGGCTACCGGATGATTTGACGGGCAAGCGTCTTCTTGATGCCGGTTGTGGCACAGGGACTTTTGCCATTGAAGCTGCGCGGCGTGGTGCACAGGTTTTGGCGATTGATGTATCACCTTCCCTGATCAAAATTGCGCGTGAACGAAGCGAGGGTCAGGCGCCGGAGGGCAGCATCATCCATGAAGTGGGTGATATGCTCGATGGCCAATACGGCATTTTCGATCACGTCGTCGCCATGGATAGCCTGATCCATTATCACCCGGATGATATGATACGGAGCCTATCCAGCCTCGCGCCGCGCATTCGCCGTTCCATGTTGATGACCTTTGCACCAAAGACACCATTACTCGCGGCGATGCATTTTGTCGGGCGCGCCTTTCCGCGCGGGGATCGTGCACCCGCGATTGAACCCGTGGCGGAACGCCGCCTGAAGGCGCGCATCACGGGCGAAAGGCAGCTGATGTCCTGGAATCTTGGTCAGGATCGGCGTATTTCGCGGGGCTTCTATACCTCTCATGCGCTGGAGTTGATCCGGAAATGAGCGAGGTGAATGACCGCTTGGCACGACTTTGGACAGGGATCAGCGTGAACGTGCTGCCCTTCGCCGAAGCCAGCAGCGGCCCTTTGCCGATCGGGCGTTTATTGCGTCTTTCGCTGTTTCAAATCTCCTGCGGTATGACCGCGGTGTTGATGGTGGGCACACTCAATCGCGTCATGATTGTGGAAATGGGTGTCGCCGCCAGCCTGGTGGCCATCATGGTGGCGCTGCCCTTGCTATTTGCGCCGCTGCGGGCCCTGATCGGCTTCCGTTCGGATTCACACCGTTCAGTACTGGGCTGGCGACGTGTTCCCTATCTCTGGCTTGGTAGCGTCATCCAATTCGGTGGGCTCGCAATGATGCCCTTCGCCTTGATCATTTTGTCGGGCGATACCTGGGCACCGCCCTGGGTAGCGCAACTTGCGGCAGGGCTTGCGTTTCTGATGGTTGGCGCCGGCATGCATACGGTGCAGACCGTGGGTCTTGCCTTGGCGACTGATATTGTCCCGCGTGAAGCGCAGCCGAATGTCGTCACGATCCTTTCGCTGATGCAGCTTATCGGCATGGTGATTTCCGCCATTGCCTTTGGCGCTTTCCTTGCAGATTTTTCTCAGATCAAACTGATCCAGCTTGTGCAAGGCATGGCGGCCGTGACGCTGATCATCAATCTGATTGCTGCCTGGAAGCAGGAACCAAGGCGACCGGAATTGACCCTTGGACGTGCCCCCGGTGACCCGGGTTTCCGTGAGAGTCTCAGGCTGTTGCGCAAGTCAGGACCATGGGATCGGCGTTTGCTTGCGGCGGCGCTGGGTACCGCGGCCTTCAGTATGCAGGACGTCTTGCTGGAACCCTATGGCGGACAGATTCTGTCGCTTAGTGTGGGTGCCACAACCGCCTTGACCGCGCTTTTCGCGAGTGGCGCGGTACTGGGCTTTTTGCGCGCCGCGCCCTTGCTTGGCCGCGGCATGCATGCACAACGCGTAGCCAGCGCCGGTGCCATGGTTGGAATCTCGGGCTTTGTGATGGTGATCTTTGCCTCACCGCTGGAATCAACCTTGGTCTTCGCAGCAGGGACAGCGGCGATAGGATTTGGCGCAGGCCTTTTCGCGCATGCAACGCTGACAGGCTGCATGCAGGCTGCACCGGAAGGCCAGATTGGTCTGACGCTTGGTGTCTGGGGAGCCGTAACGGCCACAGCCGGCGGCGCGGCAGTCGCGCTTGGCGGTGTCATCCGCGATGTCATTTCCTCGCTCGCCTCAGCCGGTGTTCTTGGCGCTGGGCTTGATGCGCCAAGCACTGGTTATGTTGGTGTCTATATCGTCGAAATTATCCTGCTGTTCTTGATGCTTGCCGTCATTGGCCCATTGCTGCGTGCCAATGATTCTGTTTCGTCACGCCCTCAACGTCATGCAGACCGGCAGATTCTCGCTGGGCTGCATAACCAACATGGAGCATTGCCATGACAACACCCGCAACGCCGGTCTTTTTGGATGCGGCTGCTCTTTCTCTCTATCTTTTCTTCGCGTTCTTCGCTGGCCTTATTTATTATCTAACCCGCGAGAACAAGCGCGAAGGCTATCCGATGATCAATGAATTGCCTGATCGCCCCGCCTTCGCCACCATGCATGGCTTCCCGGAAACGCCGCCACCAAAGGTATTCCGGCTGCATTACCCAGAGGGCGCAACCGTGGTGCAAGGTGTGCGGCCTGAACGTGATGTGAGTGCTCATCTCGTTCCGGAATACCCCTATCCGGGCACAGCCTTTGTGCCGACGGGTGATGCCATGCGTGACGGTGTTGGCCCAGCCGCCTATGCTGATCGTGCCGATGAACCGGACCTAGCTTTTGACGATAACAAGCCAAAGATTGTCCCGCTGCGCGCGGCACCAGGTTGGCATATCGCGCATGAAGACCCCGATCCGCGCGGTCAGCCTGTGATCACGCTTGACGGCGAGGTCGCTGGCACCAGTGTTGATCTTTGGGTGGATCGTTCCGAATATATTCTGCGCTATCTGGAAGTTGAGGTATCCGGGGGGCGTCGCGTCCTGGTGCCGATGTTTCTTTGCACCTTCACTGATGACGGCACGGCGCGGGTGATTTCCGTCACCGCTGCGCAATTCGCCGCCGCACCTGGCATCGCGCAGCCTGAACAGATCACGCTGTTGGAAGAAGATCGTATCTCCGCCTATTTTGGCGGTGGCCATTTCTATGCGACGCCGGAACGCAGTGAGCCATGCCTGTGACCAAGCCAGCCCCCGCACGCCTGACCGAGCACGGGCTGGAACCGATACCGGGCCTTCCGGAAGTGCTTCCGGCAGGCGAAGTCTTGTTGTGGCAGGGGGCGCCGGCTTGGACTGAAATCGCCCAGCGGGTTTTTCTCATCCGCTGGGTCATGTTTTATTTCCTGGCGCTGGCGGCTTGGGATCTTTCCAACGCGGCGCTACTGGGTGATTCGATCGTCAGCGCCATTGGCTCAGCAGCGATTTTACTGCTGGGCGGCAGTGTGGGCGTTGGCATTTTGGCGCTGCTGGCGAAGCTTGCGGCGAAGACAAGCATGTATTCCATCACGTCTCGCCGCCTTGTGCTGCGCGTTGGTGTCGCTCTGCCCATCACCATCAACATACCCTTTGCGGCAATTGCTGGGGCGGGTTTGCGCCAGCGCAAAGATGGCCATGGCGACATCGTGATGGAGTTGCTGCCAAGCCATCGAATTTCCTGGATTGCGCTCTGGCCGCATTGCGCAGGATGGAGCTTCGGTCGGCCCAAGCCGATGCTGCGTGGCGTGGCGGATGCGGCGAATGTGGCTAGACTCCTTGGTGAGGCAGTCGCCAATGCGGGTGGAGCTGCCATCAGCCGAGGTCAGAATACTGCGGAAGCCGAAATGCCAAGTGGCGCAACGGCAATGGCTTAGGATGAGGATGATGCAGGCCAAGGCGATAAACCCAAGAAAGGACTATCTGGGCCTTGGCCTTGGGATGATATTGGCCGGTGTGCTTGCATTGGTGATCTTCAATGCGGGCGAAAAGCAGCAGGCGCGCCATCAGCCAGATGAGGCTGTTTTTGCACGTAATATTCTGTTCAGTGATCGCATGGATGGTGGAATTTCCATTCGTGATGCAACGACAGGCCAGTTGATCGGCGAGATCCAGCCTGGTGAGGGTGGCTTCATACGCGGAGCGCTGCGCGGCTTCACACGCGAAAGGCGTTTAGAAAATCCCGGTGCGGAAAGCCCGCTAAGGCTCGCGGCGCTGCAAGGTGGCGCCATTGTTCTTCAAGATCCGGCAAGTGGTCGTTGGACGGATTTGCGTGCCTTTGGTGCGACAAACCTCCAGAGTTTTGCGGAAATATTGTTCAAAAAAAATGAGGAAGGCAAATGACCCAAGAAAGCAATCAGCGGCGCGGCAGGCGCTTTGATGTGCCGTGCACCGTCGAAATCGAACGCAGCTTCGATAGTTTTCACGCCTACGCCGTACCCGAGAATGTCGTGTTGCGGCCTGGTGATCAGGTGATCGTCCATGGCGCGCCGAGCCAGGTGGCCTTTGGCGAGAAATACAGCTTCGAAACCTCGGCCACCATCATCCGTGCCGGGTTTTTCATGCGGCATTGGACTCAGTTCCGTTCAATCCTGGAATTGACCGAACTTTATCATGTGGGCTTTGAGCCGAAGGAGGCCGCATGAACGCCGTAAGCCACGCCATGCGTGAAAAGCTCTCGCGCGAGACGACTGAGCTTGCGCTGACTGAAACGGTTCTATCGCCGCGCTTTTACACCACTGATTTTGCGGCAATGGACGGGATTGATGTGGAACCGGTCCGGGCCGAATGGGATCGGCTGATGGAGGAATTCCATCGCGACCCGAACAAGGGCCATTTCATCCGTGATGAGCGTTTCGATGCGTTTCGGCTCGAGGATTTGCCAGAAGGGTTGCAGACAGAGCTCGTGGATTTCCTGGTAAGCAGCGTCACGGCTGAATTTTCCGGCTGTGTCCTTTATGCCGAAATCAAGAAGCGCGTGAAGAACCCCGATATGCGTGAATTGTTTTCCGTCATGGCGCGCGATGAAAGCCGGCATGCAGGTTTCATCAATGATGCGCTGAAGGATTTGGGGATTGGCGTTGATCTGGGCTTTCTGACGCGCGCCAAGAAGTATCATTACTTCCAGCCGAAATTCATCTTCTACGCCACCTATTTGAGCGAGAAGATCGGTTATGCCCGCTACATCACGATCTTCCGTCAATTCGAACGCCACCCGGAATTGCGTTTTCATCCCATTTTTCTGTGGTTTGAAAAATGGTGCAATGACGAGTTCCGCCACGGGGAGGCTTTCGCACTTCTGATGCGTGCCAATCCGAAGCTGCTGAGCGGGATCAATGCGCTGTGGTGCCGCTTCTTCCAGCTTGCGGTTTTCGCCACCATGTATGTTCGCGATCATGGCCGGCCTGAATTTCATAAGGCACTTGGCATGACGCCGACAGAATATGATCGGCAGGTCTTCAAGATTACGGAAGAGATTTGCCGCCAGGTATTCCCCGTCACGCTTGATGTGGATGGTCCGGGCTTCATGGAAGACATGGATCGCCTCTGGCAGATCTCAGAAAAAATGAGCGATGCGCGGCGGCAGGGCGGCGTTGGCGGCAGGTTGCGGCGGATTGGCTTGAGCATTTCGGCGGCGACTACCTTCGCCAAGCTGTTCTTCCGGCGGCCGCGCAAGCATCCGCTTCCCACCGAAATTCGCCTTTCGCCGGTTTGGTAGGCAAGGCACGATGCCCGAGAGCCTGACCGCGGCCCTGATTGCCATTTTTCTGTGGTGGCTGACGACGGGTGCGATTCTTTTCGTGGTCTCCAGGCTCGCGTCGCATCATCTTGCTCTTGGTGCTGCCTCAGCAAGCCTTTTGGTGGCGGGGCTGCTTACGCTGCAGGCGACTGCAGAGGATGTGAGCACCGCCGGCGCCTATCTGTCTTTCCTGGCCGCCCTGGCGATCTGGGGAGCGGTGGAGATCAGCTTTCTTGGTGGGCTTATTACGGGCCCCAATCGGACAACATTGCCGGAGCAATTCACGGGGCTCCGGCGCTTCTGGTCTGCAACGCGTGTGGTGCTGTGGCATGAATTGTTCATCCTGGCGGTGGGCTTCCTGCTGATTGTCGCGTTTGCGCAGGGCCCCAATCAGATTGGCCTGCTGACCTATGGCATTCTTTGGGTGATGCGCCTCAGCGCCAAGCTCAATCTCTATCTTGGTGTGCGCAATACGGGCGAGAGATTGTTGCCGGCGCACCTCCGCTACATGAGCAGCTATTTTTCGCATCGGCCAATGAATCTGCTGTTTCCCTTTTCGATCACACTGGGCACCATCCTAAGCGCCCTGCTTTTCCATAAGGCTTTTGCGGCAGGCGCCGATGCCCATCAGGCAACCGGCTTCATGCTTGTCGCGACGATGGCTTGCCTCGCGGTAATTGAGCATTGGTTCCTGATGCTGCCTTTGCCGCTTGAAGCACTTTGGCGCTGGGGCCTGAAGGAGGGGGAGGCACCAGCGCAAACCGGAAGCTGGTCCACTGACAAGAATGGTCCCTTCGATACGCGCCCCCTGAACGCCTTGCTGACGCGCATAACGGCGGGCGCTTTTGGTTCAGTGGAAAGCCTGCGCGGTTCCATTCGTGCGCCCGATGGCTGGCTCACGCTCGATTTTGCCGATGGCACCATGCATCTGCGGCGCGAAGCGGTGCCGGAGACAACGCGGACAGGCATCGTGGTGACCGGGCGCTTGCTTGATATGCGCGGCATACAGGCAGAGTTCGAAGATTACGCGCTGAGGCACGGCGCATGACGCAAATCACCCAAGGCATGGCGAGGGGCCTTGTTTCGGCAGCACTGGCCGAAAGCGACCTTCGCGCAATCGCAAGACCTGGAAAATCATTCTGGGCAAGGAGAGTGTGACATGAATTACGAAGAATTTTTCCAAGGTCAGCTTGATGGCCTGCGGCGCGAAGGCCGGTATCGGGTTTTCGCTGATCTTGAACGGCGCCGCGGACAATTCCCGCGCGCAACGCGTCACGACAAGGGTGTTCGTGGTGAAGTGACTGTCTGGTGTTCGAATGATTATCTCGGCATGGGGCAGCACCCTGATGTGCTGAATGCCATGCATGAGGCGCTGGATCGTTGCGGGGCAGGTGCGGGTGGTACGCGCAATATCTCGGGCACCAATCATGAACATGTATTGTTGGAAAAGGACCTCGCCGCGCTGCATGGGCGCGAAGCGGCTCTGCTTTTCAATTCCGGATATATGTCGAATTGGGCATCACTTTCGACTTTGGGTTCCAAGCTGCCGGGGTGCATTATCGTCTCTGACGAAATGAACCATGCGTCCATGATTGAGGGCATGCGCCACAGCAAGGCCAAGCGTGTTCTTTTCAGGCATAATGATGTTGCCGATCTGCGGCGTGTATTGGCGGAACTTCCGAAATCAGCGCCGAAATTGGTTGCCTTCGAAAGCGTCTATTCCATGGATGGCGATATCGCGCCGATCAGCGATATCTGCGATGTGGCCGATGCGCATGGCGCCATGACCTATTGTGATGAGGTTCATGCGGTTGGGCTATACGGCGCGAATGGCGGTGGCATCACGCAACGTGACGGAGTCGCGGATCGCCTGACGGTGATTGAAGGCACGCTCGCCAAGGCCTTCGGCGTGATTGGCGGCTATATCGCTGGCAGCACAGCCATGTGCGATTTTGTGCGCTCCTTTGCATCGGGCTTCATCTTCTCAACGGCGTTGCCGCCAGCCATCGCGGCCGGCGCCCGTGCGGCAATTCGCCACTTGCGGGAGAGCAATGAGGAACGTGAACGCCTGCATGAACGCGCTGCCACGCTGCGGCAGCGCTTGAATGCGGTTGGCGTGCCGCATTTGGATAACCTTAGCCATATCGTGCCGGTCATGGTGGGCGATCCCACGCTTTGCAAAAAGCTGAGCGATACCTTGTTGGATGAGCATGGGATCTATGTTCAGCCCATCAACTATCCAACCGTGCCACGCGGAACAGAAAGGCTGCGTATCACGCCGTCGCCGGTGCATTCTGATGCTGATATGGATCATCTGGTCCAATCGCTTGAACAGGTCTGGTCGCAGTTCCGCTTGCGGCGGGCCGCATAATGGATGGTGCACTCACCAGCTTCCGGCCGGCCACGCGGCCGGGCCAGGAAGGGCAGGTGTCGCGTCGCCAAGTACCGCGCGCGCCATCCTCAACCACCGGCCGCTTAACCTCGCCGATCGCGCGCAACGCCTATCCCTTCAGCGCAATCGTCGGGCAGGAGGAAATGAAGCGCGCCCTGATGATTGCTGCCATTGATCCAAGCATTGGCGGCGTATTGGTGTTCGGGGATCGCGGCACGGGTAAATCCACCGCCGTGCGTTCCCTGGCAGCGCTGTTGCCGGAAATGGCGGTGGTTTCGGGTTGCCCCTTCGCCTGCGATCCGGCCGCCCCTCAGGCAAGCTGTTCCCATTGCGCCAATCTGCCCAAGGGTCGCAAGCCGGAAAAGCGCATGGTGCCGGTGCCGGTGGTTGATTTGCCACTGGGCACAACGGAAGACCGCTTGGCTGGCGCGCTTGATATCGAAAGGGCCTTGGCGCAAGGCGTGAAGGCGTTCGAACCAGGGCTGCTCGCTGCCGCACATCGCGGATTTCTCTATATTGATGAGGTGAATCTGCTTGAGGATCACCTGGTTGATCTTCTGCTTGATGTCGCCGCATCGGGCGAGAATGTGGTGGAGCGTGAGGGCATCAGCCTGCGCCATCCCGCGCGCTTCGTGTTGATTGGTAGTGGCAATCCGGAAGAAGGCGAATTGCGCCCGCAATTGCTTGATCGTTTCGGGCTTTCGGTGGAGGTCAGCACGCCAAAAGACCTCGCCAGCCGGGTTGAGGTTGTGTGTCGCCGCGATGCCTATGATCGCGATGCCGCCGGTTTCATCAAGCATTGGTCCAAGCACGAAACGCAAACACGGGAAGCGATTTTGGCCGGGCGCAAGCGCCTGTCTTCGGTGACGCTACCGCTTGGCACGATTGAACAGGCGGCGACGCTGTGCATGGCGCTTGGTACGGATGGTTTGCGTGGAGAACTGACCCTCGTCAGGGCGGCGCGGGCATTGGCTGCGCTTGAAGGCGAAAGCGAAGTCAACAAGGACCATCTGCGCCGTATTGCGCCTTCTGCCCTGCGTCACCGGCTACGGCGCAACCCATTGGACGAAGCGGTTGCGACGACGCGGGTGGAAAAGGCGCTCGAAGACGTCTTTGGCCCATGACGAAAATGCCGCAGGCAGCAGACACCAAAAATCAGGAAGACACCGCGACTGCGATGGCCTTCCAGGTGGCAGCGCTGCTTGCGGTTGACCCGGATGGGCTGGGTGGCGCGGTATTGCGCGGGCCGGCTGATCCGCTTCGGGATGAATGGCTGGAAGCGCTGCGTAAAATGATGCCGCAGGGCGCCCCCTGGCGCCGTGTGCCGATGGGCATTGCGGATAATCGCCTGCTGGGTGGTCTTGATCTTACCGCCAGCCTCAGCAGCGGGCGGCCCATCGCGCAACGCGGTTTGCTTGCGGAGAGTGATGGCGGTGTTGTCATTCTGCCCATGGCGGAACGCGTGGAGGGTCAAACCATTGCGCGCATCACAGCGGTGCTCGACCAGGGTGCGCTCAATGTTGCACGTGAAGGTGTTTCCTTTGCCGAACCAACACGCTTCGCACTGATTGCCCTGGATGAGGGTGCGTCTGACGAAGAACAGGTGGCGGAAGCGCTTTCTGATCGTTTGGCCTTCCATGTCAGCATTCCACCGCATGGGTTGAAGGGGGTAAAGCCCGTGCTTGCGCGACGGGATGATATCCAAGCCGCGCGGCAAGAAGTGGCGCGCATCAGGATACCGCCTGATTTGCCGCAGGCCTTTTGCGCGGCTGCCCTGGCGCTTGGTATTCTTTCATTGCGGGCCCCGGTTTTCGCACTGCGCTGTGCGCGCGCCGCAGCAGCGCTGGCTGGCCGCGCTGAGGTCGCGCCGGAAGATGCAGCGCTCGCCGCGCAATTGGTGCTGGCGCCGCGCGCGCGCCAATTGCCAGAGGCACCCGCGGAAGAACAGCCCCCGGCGCCAGAGCAACAACAACAGGAAAACACGCCGGCAGATCAGTCCCAAAGCCAGGATCAACCTTCATTGGAGGATCTTGTTCTCGCGGCAGCGCAAGCGAGCCTCCCGCCAGGTTTGCTCGCGGGGCTTGGCTTGGCAGCGCGGCAGATGGCGCGGCAGGCGGCGCAATCAGGCAAATCCGGCATGATGCGGCGTTCCGCGCAGCGCGGCAGACCCATTGGCGCGCGCCCGGCGGCTTGGCGCGCGGGGCTGCGTTTGGCCTTGGTGGAAACGCTGCGCGTCGCCGCACCCTGGCAGGAATATCGCCGGCGGGAAAAGCCGCATCACGCGGCGCTGGTGCATATCAGGCGCGAAGATGTGCGCATCCGCCGCTACAAGCAGAATAGCGAAACCACCACGATCTTCCTGGTGGATGCTTCCGGATCGGCGGCATTGCATCGGCTGGCCGAAGCAAAGGGCGCGGTGGAACTGCTGCTCGCGGATTGTTATGTGCGGCGTGATCGTGTGGCGGTGATTGCCTTCCGTGGCCGGGGCGCTGAGGTGCTGCTTGAACCGACACATTCTCTGGTGCGGGCGAAGCGCAGCTTGGCTGCTTTGCCCGGTGGCGGTGGCACGCCGCTTTCTGCTGGAATCGCCGCCGGCTTTGCCATGGCGGAAGCCAGCCGGAAGCGTGGTCAGACGCCGGTGATTGTCGCCCTCACGGATGGCCGCGCCAATGTTGCGCGCGATGGCATGGGCGGGCGCGCCATGGCAGAAGCGGAAGCGCTTGATGTGGCGCGGCTATTCAAGGCTTCGCGCATTTCCTCCCTGCTGATTGATACCGCGCCACGTCCGCAGCCCTTTTCGCGGGACCTCGCCTCTGCCATGGGCGCGCGCTATGTGCCGCTGCCTTTCGCAGATGCCGCGCGCATGTCGGCGGCGGTGCGTGATGCCACGCGTGCGCCGGCGGTTGGGCCTTGATGTCATGGCCGCAGCCGTAGACTCGCCGATTTGGGAGAGAGATGGGCGGGACTGGCCCAATCGTGACGCGAGCCAATTTGTCCAGGCGGGTGGGCTGACATGGCATGTGCAGCGCATGGGGCAGGGGCCTTGCCTATTGCTGCTGCATGGCACGGCGGCATCAACGCATAGCTGGCGCGACCTTGCCCCAATACTTGCGCCGCACTTCACATTGATTGCCCCCGATCTGCCGGGGCAGGGTTTTACGACCAGCCTGCCTCAGGCGCGTGTTTCCTTGGCGGGTTTTTCAGAAGCGCTCCATGTCTTGTTGAAGCAGCTTCAGGTTTCGCCCGATCTGGTTCTTGGTCATTCCGCGGGTGCAGCAATTGCGCTCCGCATGGCCTTGGATGGCAGGATCGCGCCGCGCGCCATATTCAGCCTGAATGGCGCGCTGCTGCCGCTTGGTGATGAGCATGCGGCGTTTTTTACGCGCGCGGCGCGCGTGATGGTGGGGTTGCCCTTTGTTTCGAAACTTTGCGCCTGGCGGGCTTCCAAGCAGGAAGTGGCGGCCAAGCTTTTGCGCGATACGGGGTCTGATATCGGCCCGCGCGGTGTGGAATTATATACGCGGCTATTCAGCTATCCCGGGCATATTCGCGCGGCCTTGATGATGATGGCGCAATGGGAATTGCGCCCCTTGCTGCGTGATCTGCCACGCCTTGCGCCAGCGCTTTTCCTGATGGTGGGTAGCCGCGATGCCGCCGTGCCGCCGATGCAAGCGCGGCGCGTCCAGGCCATTCTGCCCGCCGCGCGTATCATCACGCTCGAAGGGCTTGGTCATTTGGCGCATGAGGAAGCGCCGCAGCGGGTTGCCGATGCGCTGCTCAAGGAATGGTCTTGCCTGACGCATCATGTCACTGGGGCGGCGGCATGAGCTTCGATAGCGTGCTGCCCCCTTCCTATGCCAAGCGCGTGGAATTGAATGATGAAGTGCATGCGCGCCCGCCCGAGATTCTGTTCTCGCCCTGTCGTGTTTCCCAGATTGCCCTTCTGCCGGCGGCGGATGCGGCGCGGGATGCGTCCTGGTCGGCGCTTTGCGTATTGGCGCAGCGTTTTTCAGTCCCGCCACCAGCGCCGGGCGCCAATCACTATAGTGCGGATTTCGGCCCCTTTCGCCTGAAATGGGAAAGGCATGGCGAATTCAGCCGATTCATGGTGGTGGTTGCCGGGGCGGAACCTGAGCCATTTTCGGCAGCGGCCATTCATGCCCTGCCGGCGGATTGGCTGAAAGCCCTGCCAGGGCAAGTGATTGCCGCAGCGCATGTCACGCTGCTGACTTCCAAGGATGTGCCGCTTGCCATCAGCGAAATCTCGCGACGGTATTTTCGTGACCACATGCTGGTGGGGGGGCCGCTCGCCGGCGGTCAGGCGCATGCCTTTACCGATTTTCGCATCCAGGATGATGGGTTCAGCCGCTTCCTGATTTATGATGGCGGCATGTCGCCCTATCAGGCGGGTAGGCTTTCCCAGCGCCTGCTGGAGATGGAAACCTATCGCATCATGGCGCTGCTGGCGCTGCCTGTTGCGCAGGAAGTCGCGCCACAGATCGGCGCACATGAACGCGAATTGGCGGAAATCAGTGCGGCGCTGGTGGAAGCACAGGAAGCCGATGAACCTTTGCTGCTGCAACGCCTGACACGCATGGCAGCCGAAGCGGAAAGCCGCGAATCGCGCCATCGTTTCCGCTTTTCCGCGGCTTCCGCCTATTACGAATTGGTGCGCAACCGTATCCAGGAATTGCGCGAAACCCGCATGGAAGGCATGCAGACCTTCGGCGAATTTACCGAACGGCGCTTGGCGCCCGCCATGAATACCTGCAAGGCAGTGGCAGCGCGGCAGGAAATGCTGTCCCAGCGAGTCGCACGCGCCACGCAGCTTCTCTCGACCCGTGTTGATATCACGCGGGAGAGGCAGAACCAGGCCTTGCTTGCTTCCATGGAACGCCGCGCGCGTCAGCAGGTCCGGCTGCAACAGGCCGTGGAAGGTTTTTCGGTCGCGGCCATCACCTATTACGTGGTCGGGTTGGTGGCCTATCTGGCCAAGGGTTTGGTCACATCGGGCATTGCGCTGCGCGAGGAAATCGTCACCAGCGTCGCCATCCCGATTGTCGCAATTGGGGTGGCGCTTGGGGCGCGGCGTTTCCGGCGCCGGATGGCCAATCATGATTGAATTCAAAAAATTGCAGGGGTGCGCATGTCCGGATTGATTGGCATTTCTGCCGAGGATCTTGCCGCCTGCAACAAGCTATTGGCGGGCGGTTCAAAAAGCTTTCGCGCAGCATCTTTCCTTCTGCCGCGCCGCATCGCGGCCCCCGCCGCCGCGCTTTACGCCTTTTGCCGTGTTGCGGATGACGCGATTGACATGAGCGATGATCCGGCGGCCTCGCTTTTACTGCTGCATCAGCGCCTTGATGGCGCCTATGGCGCGCGGCCCTGGGATCATGTGGCGGATCGCGCTTTTGCTGCCGTGGTCGCGCAATATGGCGTGCCGCGCGCCTTGCCGGCGGCGCTGTTGGAAGGCTTCGCCTGGGATGCGGAAGGCCGCTTCTATCAGGATATCGCCGCGCTGGAAGCCTATGCCGCGCGCGTCGCCGCGACCGTCGGCGCGATGATGACGCTGCTGATGGGCGTGCGTTCACCGGAAGCGATTGCGCGCGCCTGCGATCTTGGCCTTGCCATGCAGCTGACGAATATCGCCCGTGACGTGGGTGAAGATGCGAAGGCCGGGCGCGTTTATCTGCCGCTTTCCTGGCTGGCAGAAGAAGGTCTTACGGCTGAAGGGCTCATCGCCAAGCCTGAATTCACCCCCGCTTTGGGGCGCGTGGTGGCGCGGCTGCTGGGTGCTGCGGAAGCGCATTATCGCCGCGCCTGGCCAGGGATTGCGCTGCTGCCCTGGGATTGTCGCCCAGGCATTGGCGCCGCGCGCCTTGTCTATGCGGAAATCGGGCGAGAGGTGGAACGCCAAGGGCTTGATTCTGTTTCTCGGCGCGCGGTGGTTTCGGGGCGGCGCAAGGCTTGGCTTTTGGCGCGTGCGGCCGGGGCTCTCGCCGCGCAGCAGGATGGCGCGGATGAAGCGCCATCGCCGGCCACACGCTTTCTGGTGGATGCGGTGCGCGCTGCCCCCGCACTGGAAGGCCCGCCGCTGGGTGCGGGCTATGGCGAAAGGCTGGTTTGGGCCTTGGAATTGATGGACCGGATGGACCGCGAAACCCGTTTTGCCGCGCGGGCGTGAAAAGCCTTGACATAAGTGTCAAGAAAACACGACAATAAAAACAGTCTAACAAAACATACACAGGGCTGCCGCGATCCGCTCGCGCCACCCCTCGGGAGGTCCCGCATGGACGCCTTGGCCCGTATTGAGAGCAGCCTCGCAGACGCGGTGCTCTCCGCCGAGGCGAGCGGCGCGCCGCCCCGCCTTGCTGCCGCGATGCGTCACGCGGTTTTCCCGAAAGGGGCGCGCATCCGCCCACGCCTGACGCTCGCGGTCGCTGCTGCCTGCGGCGATGACCAGCCCCGGCTTGCCAGCGCTGCCGCCGCCGCGATTGAGCTGCTGCATTGCGCGAGCCTGGTGCATGATGACCTGCCCTGTTTCGATGATGCCGATACGCGCCGGGGCCGGCCTTCCGTGCATCGCGCCTTCAGCGAGCCCTTGGCGGTGCTTGCGGGGGATGGGCTGATTGTGCTGGCCTTCCAGACTGTTGCGCGCGCCGGCTGCGCCGCGCCGGAACGGCTTGGCCCGGTGATCAATGCCATTGGCGATGGCGTCGGTGTGCCTTTCGGCATTGTCGCTGGCCAGGCCTGGGAATGTGAACCGCGCGCCGATCTTTCCGAATATCAGCGGCAAAAGACCGGGGCGCTGTTCGCCGCTGCCTCTGTTGCTGGTGCCGCCGCTGCGGGTGTGGCTGATGCCGAAGCCTGGCGCTTGCTGGGGGATCGGCTGGGTGAGGCCTTCCAGGTGGCGGATGATTTGCGCGATGCCGTGGAAGATGAAGCCAGCATCGGCAAACCCGTTGGGCGCGATAAGGCATTGGGCCGGCCATCCGCCGTGCTGCAATTGGGCCTGGATGGCGCGGTGGCGCGGCTTAAAACGCTCGCCAATGCCGCGGTGGAGGCGATTCCGGCCTGCCCCGGTCGCACCCTGTTGCGCGCCGCCATGCTGGATGAGGTGGGGCGGCTTTTGCCGCGCAAGCTGGCCACGGCCTGAACCATGGCGCGGGCCATGCCGCTGCCCCCGCAAAGGGCTGATCGGGAACCAGCCCCTTCCTGGGCGGATCGCTTCACCGCCTGGCGCGAATCGCTCACCGCGCGCCCGGGCTTCCGCGCCTGGGCCGCGCGTTTCCCACTGACCCGCCCGCTGGCGCGACGCCGCGCGCGGGAGTTGTTCGATCTCTGCGCCGGCTTTGTCTATTCGCAGGTGCTGGCCGCCTGTGTGCGGTTGAAGCTTTTTGAAGCGCTGCATGAAGCCCCGGCGGAAGAACATGCGCTGGCGGTGCGACTCGGATTGGCGCCTGAGGCCATGAATCGGCTTTTGGTGGCGGCCGAATCGCTCCGGCTGGTGCGGCGGCGCGCGGATGGCGCCTGGGCGCTAGGTGAATTGGGCGCGGCCATGATCGGCAATCCGGGTATCGCCGCCATGGTGGAACACCATGCCATGCTCTACGCCGATCTGGCGGATCCGGTGGCGCTGCTGCGCCGCGAAAGGGGCGGCACGGCGCTGGCGCAATATTGGGCCTATGCCGGCGCGGCGCGGCCGGATGCCCTGCCGGGCGAAAAAGTGGCCGATTACACCGCGCTGATGGCGGCCAGCCAACCCATGGTGGCGCAGGAGGTTCTGGCCGCTTACCGCTTTGGTGTGCATCGGCGCCTGATGGATGTGGGCGGCGGCAGCGGCGCCTTTCTGGCCGCGGTCGGCCAAGCCAATCCCGGCCTCGATCTATTGTTGTTCGATCTGCCGGCGGTGGCCGAACAGGGTCGGCAACGCTTCGCCCGTGAAGGGCTTGCGGACCGCGCCATGGCGATGGGGGGGGATTTCACCACCGATTCGCTGCCGCTCGGCGCCGATATCATCAGCCTGGTGCGCGTGCTGCATGATCATGATGATGATGTGGTGCAGGCCTTGCTTGGCCGTGTGCGCGCCGCGCTGCCCAAGGGCGGGCGTGTTCTGATTGCCGAGCCCATGGCCGGCACTGCGGGCGCTGAACCCATGGGCGGCGCCTATTTCGGCTTTTACCTGCTTGCGATGGGTAGGGGCCGCCCGCGCCGCCCGGATGAACTGGCCGCGATGCTGATTGCTGCTGGTTTTTCTGCGCCCCGGCTACTGCCGACCGACACCCCCTTGCTGACGCGTGTGATGCAAGCTGAGGCATTATGACGTTTTTGCTGTCAATTTTACTTGACAGACTTTTAAGTCACATTAGAGTTACAAAACCCGATTGGGAGATCCCGGAGTGGAAACACTCGCCATCCTGCTGAGCGCCCCCGAAAAGCTTTCGCTCTCGCGCCTGCAACTGACGCCGCCAGGCGCAGAGGATGTTGTTGTGGACATTGATTGGAGCGGCATCAGTACAGGAACGGAACGGCTTCTCTGGTCCGGGCGCATGCCTTCTTTCCCAGGTATGGGTTATCCACTGGTGCCGGGTTACGAATCCGTTGGCCGCGTTGTGCAGGCCGGTGCGCAAGCGGGCCGGCAGCCAGGTGAGGCGGTTTTCGTCCCCGGTGCGCGCTGCTTCGGTGATATTCGTGGATTGTTTGGCGGCGCTGCCGCGCGGCTTGTGGTGGCCGGTGCGCGCGTGACGCCGGTTGATCCGGCACTTGGTGCGGATGCCGTGCTTTTGGCGCTGGCCGCAACTGCGCATCACGCCATGGTGCTGCCGAACGCCGCCATTCCGGAATTGATCATTGGCCATGGTGTGCTGGGGCGCCTGCTGGCGCGCATCATCATCGCCGCCGGCCATCCCGCGCCGATGGTGTGGGAAAGCAACCCTGCGCGCCGCGATGGCGCCAATGGCTATTTGGTTGTTGATCCGGCGGAAGATACGCGGCGCGATTATCGCGCCATTTGCGATGTCAGCGGTGATGCGGCGCTGTTGGATGCGCTGATTGCGCGCTTGGCCCCTGGTGGCGTGGTGACGCTGGCCGGTTTCTACAGCGCGCCTTTGTCCTTCACCTTCCCGCCCGCCTTCATGCGTGAAGCACGCATCGCCATCGCCGCGGAATGGAAACAGCCTGATCTGGATGCGGTGAATGCGCTGATTTCGGCGCGCCGCCTTTCCCTTGCTGGGTTAATCACGCATCGCGCCGCCGCAGATGCCGCGCCGGAAGCCTATCGTCAGGCTTTTGAAGATCCCGCCTGCCTCAAAATGGTTTTGGACTGGAGAAACAAGCAATGAATGCCGTACCGGGGAAGCCAAACGGTCCATCCATGAATGCGATGCATAACGCGCTCCGCGCAGAAGCATCAACGCCGCCTGATGGGGTGCTGACCTCTCCTGCTGCGAAAAAAACCCAGATCATCGCCATCTATGGCAAGGGCGGCATCGGCAAATCCTTCACGCTGGCGAACCTCAGCTACATGATGGCGCAGCAAGGCAAGCGCGTTTTGCTGATTGGCTGCGACCCAAAAAGCGATACGACATCCCTGCTGTTTGGCGGGCGTTCCTGCCCGACCATCATCGAAACATCATCGAAGAAGAAGGCCGCCGGTGAAGCTGTTGCCATCGGCGATGTCTGCTTCAAGCGTGATGGCGTTTTCGCCATGGAATTGGGCGGCCCGGAAGTTGGGCGCGGCTGTGGTGGGCGCGGCATCATCCATGGTTTCGAATTGCTGGAAAAGCTTGGCTTCCATCAATGGGATTTTGACTATGTCTTGCTCGACTTCCTGGGCGATGTGGTCTGCGGCGGCTTCGGCCTGCCGATTGCGCGAGATATGTGCCAGAAGGTGATCGTGGTCGGGTCGAATGACCTGCAATCGCTTTATGTCGCAAACAATGTTTGTTCCGCGGTGGAATATTTCCGCAAGCTTGGCGGCAATGTCGGTGTGGCCGGCATGGTCATCAACAAGGATGATGGCACCGGCGAAGCCCATGCCTTCGCGGCTGAGGCCGGCATTCCCGTGCTGGCTGCCATTCCGGCGGATGAGGATATCCGGCGCAAATCCGCGAATTATGAAATCATCGGCAAGCCCGGCGGGCGTTGGGCTTCGGTGTTTGAACAGCTCGCGCTGCAAGTTGCTGAGGCGCCGCCGCTGCGCCCGAACCCGCTCAGCCAGGAAAACCTGCTCGGCCTGTTCAAGGGCGAAGCCGTGGGCCGTGGTGTGGTGCTGAACCCCGCCACCATGGAAGACATGTGCGCGGCGGAAGTGCTGAACAAGCCATCCCTTGAAGTGGTGTATGAGGGCGTCTGAGGGCATGGACACACTCCCGCCCGTATCGCCGCCTGCCGCCGCTGAAGGCGCCGCCTGCCATGGCGGGCGGGAAACGCTGGACGCCGCAGCGCGTGCTGCGGGCAAGTCCGAGGTGATGGATAAGCTCGCCGCCGACTACCCGCGCGGGCCGCATGACCAGCCGCAATCCATGTGCCCTGCCTTCGGGTCTTTGCGCGTTGGCTTGCGCATGCGTCGTGTGGCGACGATCCTTTCCGGTAGTGCCTGCTGCGTCTATGGCCTGACCTTCACCAGCCATTTCTATGGCGCGCGGCGCACCGTGGGTTACGTGCCGTTCAATTCAGAAACCCTCGTTACCGGTAAGCTTTTTGAAGATATTCGCGACGCAGTCTATGACCTGGCGAAGCCAGAGGATTATGACGCGGTCATCGTCACCAATCTATGTGTGCCAACGGCATCTGGTGTGCCGCTTGATCTATTGCCGAAGCAGATCAATGGCGTGCGCGTGATTGGCATAGATGTGCCGGGCTTTGGTGTGCCTACCCATGCAGAAGCCAAGGATGTTCTGGCGGGCGCCATGTTGCGCTATGCCCGCAATGAGGCTGAGGCTGGTCCCGTAGCACGGCCACGCGATTACGCACTGGATCAACGCAGCATCGCGGTGATTGGCGAGTTGTTCCCCGCCGATCCGCCAGGAATTGGTGCGTTGATCCAGCCCATGGGGCTGACGCTCGCGCCGCAAACCCCGGCGCGTGAATGGCGTGATCTTTATGCGGCTTTAGATAGTGTTGCTGTTGCCGCGGTGCATCCCTTCTATACCGCGAGCATTCGCGAATTCCGCGCCGCTGGCCGGCCTGTAGTCGGTTCCGCACCCGTGGGCGTGGAAGGCACCGATGCCTGGCTTTCCGCAATTGGCGCCGCGGCTGGCGTGAAGCCATCCGATATCGAAGCCGCCAAGGCGCGTGCCTTACCCGCCATTCGCGGCGCGCTCGCGGGCAATCCGGTGAAAGCGCGCATCACCGTTTCTGGCTATGAGGGTTCGGAATTGCTGGTGGCGCGCTTGCTAATCGAAGCGGGCGCTGAAGTGCCCTATGTCGGCACTGCCGCACCGCGCACGGAATGGAGTGCCGCAGATCGCGAATGGCTGGAAGCGCATGGTTGCCATGTGCAGTATCGTGCCAGCCTGGAACAGGATATTGCCGCGATGAAGGACGCGCGGCCGGATCTGGCGCTTGGCACAACACCCTTGGTGCAGAAGGCCAAGGAAATGGGAACGCCCGCGCTCTATTTCACCAATATGGTCTCGGCGCGGCCTTTGTTTGGTCCGGCAGGTGCGGCTTCCATGGCCGGCATCGTTGCGGCGCAGACCAATGGGCGCGAACGTTTTTCACGCATGGTGTCCTTCTTTGAAGGCGTCGGCACGCCTGATGGCGCCGGCTATGGCTTCCGCGACAAGCCAAGCGACCCACCTGGCTTTCGTGAGCGTCAGCGCAAGCTGCGCGCCGCCAAGGCCAAGGCCGAAGAAGCGGTGGGGAGCTAGCCATGCTTGTCCTCGATCACGATCGCGCTGGCGGCTATTGGGGGGCGATTTACGCTTTCTCGGCAGTGCGTGGCCTGCGCGTGGTGATTGATGGGCCGGTGGGTTGTGAGAATCTGCCGGTGACCGCCGTGCTGCATTACACGGATGCGCTGCCGCCGCATGAATTGCCGATTGTGGTGACGGGACTGGATGAGGATTCACTCTCCCAGAACGGCACCGAAGGCGCCTTGAAGCGCGCTGCGGCAACGCAGGATGCTGAATTGCCCGCCGTGGTGGTGACGGGGTCCATCGCTGAGATGATTGGCGGCGGCGTGACACCGCAGGGCAGCAATCTGCAACGCTTCATCTGCCGTACGATTGATGAGGATCAGTGGCAAGCCGCTGACCGCGCCATCATGTGGCTCTGGAGTGAATTCGGCTCGCGCGGTCGCAAGCCGAAGCCGCGCACGCGCAAGGAAGGCGAAAAGCCGCGCGTGAATATCATCGGCCCCATCTATGGCACCTTCAATATGCCATCAGATCTCGCGGAAATGCGCCGTTTGGTCGAAGGCATTGGCTGTGAGATCAACCTGGTCTTCCCGCTGGGCAGCCATGTGGAAGATATCGCGAAGCTGCCCGATGCGGATGTGAATATCTGCATGTATCGCGAATTCGGCCGCAAG
>JBIKXA010000275.1:0-2742 GCA_044356015.1 Roseomonas sp. | reverse complement strand
TGATGCTGGGGGCGGCGATGCCCAATCAGCTTGGGGCGCTGGTGCTGAATGGTGCCCCGCTTTCCTATTGGGCGGGCGAGAAGGGCAAGAACCCGATGCGCTATCTGGGCGGGCTGGCCGGCGGCGGATGGCCGGCGGCGCTGATGGCCGATATGGGCAATGGGCGCTTTGACGGCGCCAATCTCGTCGCGAATTTTGAAGCGCTGTCGCCCGCCAATACCTGGTTTCGCAAATATTTCGATCTCTACCAAAATGTGGATCAGGAAGCCGAGCGCTTCCTGGAATTTGAACGCTGGTGGGGCGGCTATTTCCTGATGAACCGCGATGAGATTCGCTGGATCGTGGAAAACCTTTTCATCGGCAATCGTTTTGCTTCCGGGCGCATCGCCGCCGGCGATGGCCAGACCTTCAATATGCGCGAAGTGAAGGCGCCGATTGTTGTCTTTGCCTCTGCCGGCGACAATATCACGCCGCCCGGCCAGGCGCTCCGCTGGATTGCCGATGTCTATCGTGACGAACGCGAAATCAAATCGCTTGGCCAGACGATTGTGTACCTATTGCATGAGGATATCGGGCATCTCGGCATTTTCGTCTCCGGTAAGGTGGCGAAGAAGGAACACAGCGAAATCGCCAATACGATTGACATCATCGAATCCGTCGCCCCCGGCCTTTATGAAATGGTGATCACCGGGCATGAGGGTGATGAGAATGGCGCATGGCAGGTGGAATTGGTCGAACGCAGCATCGCCCATGTGCGGGAGATTTCAGGCGAGGCCGAGAATGAGGCCTTCCCCGCGGTCGCGCAGATTTCAGAATTGAACCAGCATCTTTACGATGTGCTGCTGGCGCCCGTGATCCGGCAATTCAGCACGGAAATGGGTGCCGAGACACGCCGGCGGATGAACCCGATGCGCTGGCGCCGCTATGCGCTGAGCGACATGAATCCCTTCATGGGGCCGGTTTCATCTCTGGCGGGTTTGGCGCGGCAGAATCGCCGCCCCGTGGCGGCGAATAACCCCTTCCTTGCTTTTGAAAAGGCCTTCGCGGATTCCGTTGAACACGGAATGAACGCCATGCGCGATCTGCGCGATGCCTGGGTGGAGATTGCCTTCCATGGTGTCTATGGCACGTTGAGTGCGGCTGGCGTCACCGGTGAGGATTATGAGGCAGAGGCAGAGGCCGCGCGGGATTCCGTCACCACCGATGCGCCGCAGCGCGCGGAGGCAGAAGCAAAGCTGGCGCAAGGTGGCTACGCGGAAGCCGTTATTCGCATGATGATCCTGCTGGCCGATGCGCGCGGTGCGGTGCGCCGTTCGCGTCTGGCACGGTCCAACCAATTGCTGACCACCGAAGCGCCCTTCGCGCAAATGACCGCAGCGGATCGCATGGCGGTGATCCGCGATCAGACCATGATTGCAACGCTTTTCCCGGAAGAAGCGATCAAGGCGCTGACCGTGCTGCTGCCCGATGCCGCTTCGCGCCGGAAGGCATTGAAGGCGGTGGAAACCGTTGCCGGGCCGGATGAGGAGCTGGGCGATAATGCGCGGGCGCGCTTGCAGCGTTTGCGGGAAGTCTTGGCGGTGCGCCCGCAGCGCGCGGCGTGATCAAGGGTTGCCTGCCAGCATTTCCAGCATTTCAGCATCGCTGATCTGGTGGAAATCCTGGTAGAAGGCGCCAATGCCAAAGCGGATGGGGGCGGTTTCGGCCGTGATCACCTCATCCGCCAAGCCTTTGAATTCCGCGACGCTTTCGGGCGCGGCGATGGTCACAGCAAGTACAAGCCGCGCTGCGCCGCGCTGGCGTAGCGCCTGCAAGGCCGCGCGGGCCGTGATCCCGGTCGCGAGCCCATCATCCACCAGAATGGCAATGCGCCCCTTGGGGTCCAGCCGGGTGCGGTCCTTCAAATAAGCTGCGCTGCGGCGCGCGAGTTCCTGCTTTTCCGCCGCCAGTACGGGCGCAATCATGTCTTCCGTCAGGCCGGTATGCGCGATGATGTCCTGATTGAGCAAGGGTTCTGCAAGACCTTCGGCAATCGCCCCAAAACCCAATTCCGGCTGCCAGGGCACACCCAATTTGCGCACCAGCAAAAGATCAAGCGGTGCGTGCAAGGCATGCGCGATGGGGAGTGCCACCGGCACGCCACCGCGCGGCAGCGCATAGATCAAGGGCCGGTCAAAACCGCGCGCTTGCAGGAAGGGGAGAAGCTGCCGCCCCGCTTCGGCGCGATCCGCGAAGATGGGCAAGGGTTTCGGCATGGCGGCCCGTGCCTTCAGGCTTCCTCATCCCGCAGAATGCGCGCTGCCGCCAGCAGCGCCTTTTCATACCGCGCGCGTTCCGTGGCGGTTTTCTCGGTCGGCCAGGGGCGAAAGCCCTCCCCGGTTTTTGGGCCGAGCTTGCCTTCAGCGACAAGGCGCGCGAGGCCCGGGCTTGGGTCTGGGCTATTGTTGAGCGAGGGGTAGATGGTACGCCCGGCTTCCAATTGTGTCTCAAGCCCCGCCAATTCCTTTTGCAGGATCGGCCCCGCCGCGACATAGCGAAAGCCGAAGGCGTAGCGCACGGCATTATCCACATCCTCAGCGGTGGCGAGGCCCTGATCAATCACAGAAAAAGCTTCACGCATCAGCGCGTGCTGGATGCGATTGGCAAGGAAACCCGGCACATCCTTGGCCACGCGAATGACCTTGCGCCCAAGCCCTACCATGATGTCGGCGAGTTTGTCGCACACGGCCTGGTCCGTGTATT
>JBIKXA010000142.1:0-9938 GCA_044356015.1 Roseomonas sp. | reverse complement strand
ATGGCTTCGGCCAGCGTATTCGCCGGGAAATCCGACGGCACCACGATAAGGAACGTGGTCCAACCCACCAGGCCAATCGGCACCAGATCCTTCGTCACATCAAAGGGCAGGTTGCGCGTCACGGCGGGATTGACCACCAAGGGGGAATTGGAACTCATCAACAGCGTATAGCCATCCGGCGTGCTGCGCGTGACAGCTTGAATGCCAATGGCGCCCGTGGCGCCGGCGCGATTATCCACCACAATCTGCACACCGCCGCGATTGGCCATTTCATCCACCATCAGTCGGCTGATCAGGTCTGACATATTGCCGGGCGGAAACGGCACCACGAAGCGCACGGGCCGATTGGGATAGGCCCCCTGTGCGCGGCCAATGCTGGGCGCGGCCAGCAGGCCCGATGCGGCAAGTAAGGTACGGCGGTTCAGTTTCATCATGTGATCGTTCCTTTTTCCCTGAGTTTCTTGATCTCCTCGGTACCAAGGCCGAGGCGTTTTTTGAGGATGTCGTTGGTATCAGCACCCAGCGCCGGTGCCGCGATGCTGGGCGGGCGGGCACCTGCCACGCGCACCGGGCCGATCAGCATCCGCACCGGATCGCCCCCTTCGCGGCGCGTGAAATCGGCAATCGCCGCCTGTTCCTGCGCGAAGGGGTTTTGCAGCGCCTGCGCCACATCAAACACCGGCGCTGCCGGCACGCTGCCGCCAAAAAGCGTAAGCCATTCGGCGGTGGTTTTTTGCGAAAGCGCCTGATCCAGGATTTGCGTGACCAATTCCCGATTTGCGAGCCGTGCCTTGAAACTCGCGAAGCGCGCATCCTCTGCCCATTCCGGGTGCCCAAGCGCTTCAACCAGGGCAGGCCAGAATTTTTCCTTATTGCACATCAGGAAAATCCAGCCATCCTGTGTGCGATAAAGCTGCGATGGTGTCAGCGATGGGTGTGAGCCGCGCGGCTCCCGCCCCTGCACATGCCCACCATTCAAATACCAGGTGGCGAGGTAGGAAAGATTATGCAGCGCCGTATCAAACAGGCTGACATCCACATCCATGCCGCGCCCCGTGGCGCGCGCACCGACAACGCCAGACACCAACGCGAAGGCCGTCATCAGCCCGGTCATCATATCCACAACCGAAAGACCAAAGCGTGCTGGTGGACCATCGGGCTCTCCGGTCAGGGAAAGATAGCCTGCTTCCGCCTGCATTAAATAATCATAGCCCGGCCAGGATTTGCGCGATCCCTGCCGACCATAAGCGGAAAGATGCGCGCAGACGATGCGCGGGTTGCATTCCTTCAACGCGTCATAGGTCAGGCCAAGCTTGTCCGGCTGATCGCCGCGCAGATTATCCAGAACGGCATCCGCATGGCCCACCAATTGCCGCAGCAGTGCCATGCCTTCCGGATGCTTCAGGTTCAAGGCCAGGCTGCGCTTATTGCGGTTGAAGGCGTGATGGAAATGGCTATCGCCTGGGCCGAAGTAATAAGGCCCGACGCTCCGCCCAACATCGCCACCTTCGGCTGGGTTTTCGATCTTGATGACCTCGGCCCCCATATCCGCGAGCAGCATGGAACCGAAAGGCCCGGCGCCATATTGCTCGACTGCCAGGACCGTGACGCCATCCAGCGGCAGGGGCCGATCCGCCATCAGATCGGGTTCTTTTCAATCAGGCGCTTGGCGATCACCAGGCGCTGGATTTCATTGGTGCCCTCACCAATCACCAAAAGCGGTGCGTCGCGGTAGAGCCTTTCGACGACAAATTCCTTGGAATAGCCATAGCCGCCATGAATGCGCATGGCTTCCAGGCTGTTTTCCACTGCGGCTTCGGTGGCGAAAAGCTTCGCCATGCCGGCCTCATAATCCGAACGATCGCCGCGATCCAAGGCCTGCGCGGCTTTTTCGGTGAGCAGCCGCGCGGCTTCAACGCGCACCGCCATATCGGCAAGCTTAAGGGCGATGGCCTGATGCTGATGGATAAATTTGCCGAAGGTCTTGCGCTGTTGGGAATAGCGCACCGCTTCATCCAAGGCGCGCTTCGCCACACCAACGCCACGCGCGGCGACATTCACGCGCCCCAGTTCCAACCCGGCAATGGCGCAAGCCAGGCCCTTGCCTTCAACACCACCAATCAGCCGATCCGCCGGGATGCGGTAATCGGTGAAAACAAGCTCCGCGCTATCAATGCCCTTATAGCCAAGCTTTTCGAGCTTGCGGGAAACCGTGAAGCCCGGGCCTTTCTCGGCAATGAACATCGCCATGCCGTGATGGCGCGGCTCCGCTGCCGGATTGGTTTTCACCAGCAGGGCAAAGCAACTGCCTTCAATGCCATTGCTGATCCAGGTTTTCGTGCCATTGATGATGTAATCATCACCGTCCCGCCGTGCCACGGTGCGAATGGCCTGCAAATCCGTCCCACAATCCGGTTCGGTCAGCGCCAGCCCGCCACGCAATTCCCCGGTTGCGAATTGTGGCAGGAAGCGCTGGCGCTGCGCCGTGGTTCCCATCTTGTCCACAATGCGCGCCATGATCAGATGCGAATTGAGAATGCCGGAAACCGACATCCATTCCTCGGAGATCAATTCAATGATGCGCGCATAGGTGGAAGGGCGCAGGCCAAGCCCGCCCAATTCCTGCGGGATAATGGCGCCGAACAGGCCCATTTCCTTCATGCGCGCGACAATTTCATGCGGATAGGCGTCTTCATGTTCCAGCTTGGACGCCACGGGGCGCACATGGCGTTCCAGAAAACGCTCTACGGAATCAAGGACAAGCCTTTCCTGTTCGTCCAGATCGCTCATCTTGCTGCCTTCACCCCGGCACCGCGCCTCGGCACCAAACTCACGCGTTCAAAGGAAAGAAATACCGTGCCATCCGCCTTGTAACCTTCGGTCCTGGTGGTCACGATGCCCTGATTGGGGCGGGATTTGCTGGCGCGCACATCGGTCACCGTGGTGCGCGCATAGATCGTATCGCCGGGGAAAACCGGCCCCGTCAGCGCGATATCCTTCCACCCCAGATTGGCAATGGCGTTGAAGGAAATATCGGCAACCGTCATGCCAGTGACGATCGCAAGCGTCAGGGCGGAATTGACCAAAGGCTTGCCGAATTCAGACCGGGACGCGAAATCCGCATCACAATGCATGGGATGCTGGTTCATGGTCAGCAGGCTGAATTGGATATTGTCAGCCTCTGTAATCGTGCGTCCGGGCCAATGTTCAAACACCTGGCCCGGCGCGAAATCTTCCAGAAAATTGCCGCGTTCCCGGCCCGCTACAATCGTCACGTTTTTGCTTCCTCAACCTTATGGGGCGGGGCTTCAGCCCGCCAAAGCTTCCGTCAACGCCACCACGCTGTCGGCCTTGTCCAGCGTCATTGCCAGATCAATCACGCGTTCAATCCGCGCAGGCGACATGACGCGCGCGGCATTGTCGCGGAATTTCTGTTCGACATCCGCAGCACTCAAGGGCTGACCATCGGAACCGCGGTTGAATTCCTCGCGATGGCGCAGCGTGCGGCCATCGGTGGTTTCGATCACCACCTCACCGGAATAATAGCGCGGGAAGCGAGAGCCCGGGTCTTCCGCGTAATGCGCGCGCTGGCAAAGTTCCAGTACGCGGGGATCACGGATGGCTTGCTCATCCAATTCATTCAGCGTGAAGCGGCCATGCAGAATGGACGCCGCCATGGTGTAATGCACGCTGAATTGCGCGTCATAGGAATTGGCCGGCGCCTTTTTCGCTTCTTCCGGCTGGCAGACAATCTTGTATTGGCCCGGTGAGAGCAGCGCGGTCATGCTGCGGATCGCCTCTGGCGTCAGGCCATGTTTGCGGCGCAGCGCCAAAGTGGCATCCGCAATGGCATGGTTGAAATGGCAGCACGGGTAAGGCTTTAGCGCCACATTGCGGAATTCCCAAAGCTTGCCAAGCGCTTCCGTACAGCGTTCAGCAAAGCCTTCCGGCGCCTTGCCACCCAGATAGGCGCGGAACAGGCCAAAGCGCCCTTCATAGGCTGCCGGCGGTGCCTTGAAGCCGGCGCGCGCCAGCGCCGTTGCGGTAATGCCGCAAACGCCGGCCCAGCCGGGATGAATGCGCTTGGTCCAGGAACCATCTTCCAGAAACTCCAGCGACCCCGCCGCCATGGAAAGAATGACGCCTTGGGCGGCGGCCATTTGCGCCGCGGTTGCTCCCGCCAAACGCCCCGCTGTCAAGGACGCACCGAAAGCGCCAACCATGCCGGTTGGGTGAAAGCCCAATTGATGGAAGGCGCCCTGCGCCGCCGCGCCGATCCGCGACGATGCCTCGATGCCGATGATATAGGCCGCGAGGGCTTCAAGCCCGCTCGCGCCATTTTCGCGCGCCATGCCAAGCGCGGTTGGCACGGCGCTGGCAGAACCATGCACCACGGCGTCGGAGTGCGTGTCGTCAAAATCAAGCCCATGCATCAGCGTGCCATTCAGCATCACCGCATCGCGCAGTGGCAGGCGCATGGCATAGCCAATCACGGGATGCGCGCCGGCGCCGGCCAGGCTTTGCAGCGCATTGGCGGTGCGGTGCGCGAAATCAAAGCTGGTGGAAGCCAGCGCAATGCCCAGGCAATCCAGCATATGGCGCTTGGCTTGTTCGATCACATCGGTGGGAATATCGCCGGGGCGCAGTCCTGCGGCGAAATCGGCCAATTGGCGGGAAATGGGTGTCGCAATGGCGGCATCCGCCAGCGTTGCGGGCAAGGCATCCATGATGGCGTTTCCTTCTTTGCTATTGGCGGCATTTCGGCACGTCCAGACAGGGCTGTAAAGCGGGGCTGGCCGGAACCCCTGGGCGGGCCTAAAAAGAAAGCGCCGCAACATGAGGAAGACGCCTATGAACGCAGCCGGCCCCAATCGCAGCTTTCTTTTTGCCCCGGGCGATCACCCACGCCGGGCGGAAAAAGTGCTTCAGGTCGGCGCCGATGCCGCCATTCTCGATCTTGAAGATGCGGTTGCCATCGCCGCCAAGCCGGCGGCGCGTGGCGCAGTGCGGGCCGCTTTGGAAAACCCGCGCCAATGCCGCGCCTATGTGCGCGTCAATGCCTTTGATACGCCATTCTGCTTTGGCGATCTGCAGGCGGTGATTGGTGCGCGGCTGGATGGCATTGTGCTGCCCAAGTTGGAAGATGCCGGACAATTGCTGGCCGTGGATTGGATGATCGGCAATCTGGAAGCCGAACGCGGCCTGCCCGCCGGCAGCATAGACCTGATGCCGATTATCGAGACCGCGCGCGGGCTGGCGGCCTTGCGCGATCTGGCGCGCGCTGCCGCCGCACTGCCTTCCGGGCGCGTGCGGCGCCTTGCCTTTGGGGCGGGCGATTACACCACGGATCTTGGCATTACCTGGACGCTTTCTGAAGATGAATTGGCGCCGGCGCGCAGCGAATTCGTGCTTGCTTCCCGCGCGGCGGGGCTTGAACCACCGATTGATACGGTTTTCATCGAATTGCGCGAAACCGCCGCGTTCGAAGCTTCCTGCACGCGCGGCGCGGTGCTGGGTTTTCAGGGCAGGCTATGTATCCACCCGGATCAAATCGCGCCCGCCAATGCCGCCTATTCCCCGCCAGAGGCGGAAGTCACCCGCGCCAAGCGCATTGTTGAAGCCTTTGCTGAGGCGGAAGCGGGTGGGCTTGCCTCCATCCAGGTGGATGGGCGCTTTGTGGATTATCCGATTGTGCAAAAGGCAGAACGGATTCTGGCGATGGCGGCGAAGATCGCGGCCAAACAGGTGTGACGCGCCCCGGCTTGCGCGTCACATAAATGATAATGACTACCTAGGCGCGGGCGGGCCATCCGCACGGCGGCCACGGCGCTGAACCTCAGCGCGCGTCAAGGCACCATCACTATCGGCATCCATGGAACGGAACATGGCATCCGCCATCACGCGAAGTTCAGGCAGCGTGATCTTGCCATCCAGATCCGCATCCACGAAGCGGAAGCGCGCCGCTTGGCGTGTTTCCATCCGCTCCCGCATGCCCTCTGGCGGGCCGCGGCCTTCGCCACGGCGGGCGGCATAGAAGGTGCGGATTTCCTCAGCCGTCAGGCCACCATCCTTATTGGCGTCAATTTCAGCGAAGCGCGCGGCCAGCCAGGCATTGGCTTCGTCACGCGTCACCTTGCCATCATTATTGGCGTCAGCGCGGGCAAAGGCCTCCCCCGCCGCAAAGCCCATCATGCCATGACCGCGCTGGCCGTGATGCATGTGATAAGGCCCTGTGCCTTGCGGGCCGGGGCTGGGTTGGGCGCTGGCCAGGCCTGCTGCGCCAAGGGCGAAGACAGAAGCCAGCACAAGGGTCCGGGTTGTTCTTGAAGACATATCAAACTCCTGCATACGGCGAGATGCCGTGCGAAAACCTTGCGCCCCTTATGTAACGCGCGCATTGCGCTGGCGCAGAGCGTGGGTGAAGAAAGGTAACGGCGGTCAGGGAGTGCCCCCCTGCCCCAAATCCCACCATAGGCCAGTAAAGGCCAGAATGCCTTCCCGCGCGGGCGCGATCAGGAAATGCTCATCCGGCCCATGCTGCTTGCAGCCATTATAGGAATGCGGCACCCAGACCAGCGGCACGCCGATATGGTCCACAAAGACATCGCCCGGCAGGCCGCCCGATGAATTCGGGATGATCTGCACGCGCTTGCCGAGCGTTTTCTGCATGCTGCTTTGCGCCCAGCGCACCCAGGGGTGATTGGGCGGCGTGCGGGAAGCCGCCATGCGCACACCCGCATTTTCAATCACAATATCGCCAAAGCCCTGTTCATCGAAATGCCGCCGCAGCGACGCTTCGAAGGTGTTCGGGTCGGTATCCACCGTGTAGCGAATATGGCAGGTGGCGCGCGCATCCGGTGCGACGGCATTGACCGGCGCATCCGGCTTGCCTGAGAGCATGGCGAGTACGATGAAACTATTCCAGCCATAGATTTTCTCAGCCGGCGTCAGGCCGGGCTCACCCCAATCGGCATCAATCGTGGCCGCACCTTCGCCGCCGCCCACCGGGCAGCCATCCAGCACGCCGCGCACTTCCGCCGGCACGCCATTTTGCGGCAGCCAATCGCGCACCAGAATCTTCCCGCGCGCATCGCAAATGGCGCCAATGGCGTGGCTGAGCCGAATGGCGGGGTCGGTCGTCAACCCGCCCCAATGGCCGGAATGCACACCACCCGGGCGCAGCTTCAGCACCAGGTCAAACTGGAAAATACCCCGTGTGCCGGTGGCGATGGTGGGCACATCCGGTTCCACACGCGGCCCGTCTGAGGCGATCAGCACATCGGCGGCGAGCAAATCTCGATTGGCAGCGACAAATTCGCGCAAGCCGCGAGATCCGCGTTCTTCCGCCATTTCAAGAATGATCTTCACATTGAAGCCAAGCTTGCCGCCGCGTTCGGCCAGCACCGCTTCAAGCGCTGCTATGTTCAGCGCGTGCTGGCCCTTATTGTCGGCAGAACCGCGGCCATACCAGCGGCCATCTTCTTCGTGTAATTCCCAAGGCTTCAGGCCCGGGCGCCATTGCTCATCCAGGCCGCGCACCGTATCGCCATGGCCATACAGCAGCACGGTTGGCTTCGCCGCATCTTCAATCCGCACCCCCGTCAAAATCGGGCCGAAGCCTTCCAGCGGATTGGGGTGGATGGTGACGGCGAAGCCCAGCCTTTCCAACCACGGCCCAATCGCGCCTTCCAAATAATGGCGCAAATCCGCCTCATGCCCCGGTTCCTGCGCGGTGGAGGGGATGGCGACAAGATCGGTCAGCAATGTCTTGTAGCTGCCATCATCGAAATAGGTTGCGGCGCGGGCAAGCGCGCCTTCACGGCTGGACATGACCTACCCCTCAAACAATCTGGTTGAACAGCGCGGCCTCGCCCCGCCATTGCCGGTTCAGGTTTTCCATCATCATGTCCAGCACATTGTCTTCATATTTGTGAGTCTCGCCGCCCGTATGGGGCGTGATCAGCACATTGGGCATGGTCCAAAGCGGGCTTGCTTCCGGCAGCGGTTCATCCACCGTCACATCCAAAGCGGCACCGGCGATGCGCCCGGCCTGCAAGGCAGCGATCAGCGCCGGTTCATCCACCACGCGCCCGCGCGCGACATTCACCAGGTGCGCGGTTGGCTTCATGGCGGAAAGTGCTGAGGCACCAATCAGGCCGCGCGTTTCATCCGTCAGCGGGCAGGCCAGCACCACGAAATCGGCACGCGGCAAAAGCGCGGGCAGATTCTGGAAGGAATGCACCTCATCCGCGCCATTGGCGCCGGCCGAGGCATCACGGCGCACGCCAATCACATGCATATCAAGCGCTTTACAGATGCGCGCTATCCGCCCGCCAATGCGGCCCGTCCCCACCACAACCACGGTCTTGCCGCCCGCTTCATCCTCGCGCTTCGCGAAATCACCCATCATGCCGCGCCAGAAGCGCTTGGCCTGGTTGTCGCGCGCTTCCGGCACGCGGCGGAGAATGCCAAGCATCAGCGCAATCGCATGTTCGCTGACGGCATTGGCGTTGCAGCCCTGAGCACTTGCCAGCCTGATGCCCGCCGCGCGCATCACATCGCGGTCATATTGATCCGTCCCGGCGCTGGCGGATTGCACAAAACGCAAGCGGGGCGACAGCTTCGGCAAATCATTCCGCCACAGCCCGGAACAGACCAGCACATCTGCGCCCGCAATCCGTGCATCCAGATCATCGCGGTTACGCACTTCGAAGAAATCAATCCCGGTGCCGCGCAGCGCGAAGCGATCGGCAAAGCGATAGGCAACATGGGCGAAGCAGATGGTCATTTTCTCGCGCGGCGGCAGCATGGGGTTCTCCTGGGGTCGTCTTGGAAGAGACCCTGAAACGCCAAGGCCGGGCGCGCAAGGGGTAGCGCTTGACGGCGGGGGCAAGGGGAAGCTTCCATGATGGCGGGCAGAAAGGGGCAAACCCGGCAGCAAAGCCCGATGGGAGGAAGCATCATGAAACGCATCATCACGGCCCTGGCCGCGCTTTGTCTGGGTCTTGCCCAGCCGGCTGCTGCGCAGGATTTTCCCAATCGCACCATCAATATGATTGTGGTCTTCGCGCCCGGCGGTGCCACCGATGTGCTGACGCGCATTGTGGCCGACCACATGATGAAAACGCTGAACCAGCGCGTCACGGTGGAAAATGTCTCGGGCGCTGGCGGCACGATTGGCGGGGCGCGCGGCGCGCAAGCCGCCCCGGATGGCTATACGCTGACGGTGGGCAGCCTGGGCAGCCATTCGGCGGCACCTTCCATCTATCGGTCCATCCAATATGACCCGCGCGAATTGCAGCCGATTGGGCTCATTGCCGGCACGCCGCTGTTTTTCGTGGTGCGCAATGGCTTCCCGGCGCAGACCATGCAGGAATTCCTCGCCCGAGTCCGCGCCAATCCGGGCCAGGTTTCCAATGGCAATGCCGGGATCGGTTCCACCAATCATCTGGCCTGTTCGCTCTTTGCGCATCTGACCGGGGCGCGGATGAATGACATTCCCTATCGCGGCGAAGGCCCGGCCTTGAATGATGTGGTGGCGCAACAGGTGGATAGCGCCTGCCTGCTGGCGCCGGCTGCCGTGCCGCAAATCCAGGCCGGCACCATGCGCGGCCTGCTGACGGCGGCCACCACACGCAACCCCAATGCGTCGGGCGTTCCCTCAGCGCCCGAAGCCGGAGTGCCTGACTATATTTTCCAAGGCTGGAACGCGATTTTCGCCCCGCGCGGCACGCCGGCCCCGGTGGTACAAAAGCTGGATGAGGCCTTGCGCGCCGCGCTGAATGATCCCGCCATCCGCAAGCGCATTGAGGATCTGGGGTCCATCCCCGCGGCTGCCGATCAGCAGGGGCCGGAAGCACTCGCCAGGCTGGTGCGGGCTGAGGTGGATCGCTGGGCAACGGTGGTGCGCGCCGCCGGCATTCAGCCGCAGTAAGATC
>JBIKXA010000017.1:0-30614 GCA_044356015.1 Roseomonas sp. | reverse complement strand
GCCGGGCTTCCAAAGCGGCGAGCCGCGCTTCCAGGGGGCCAAGATTGGGCAAAGGCGGGGCGCTTGGTCGGGGCGTGATCAGCAGCCAGGCAAGCGCCAATACCAGCACCGCGCCGCCGGCAAAAAGCGGCAGCAAAAGCGGATCAAGGCGGCGCTTGGGGGCGGGGGAGGTATCGCTCATGCGGGCTTCCTTAGCACATCCGGGGCGCCAAGGCAGGCCAGCAAGGCAGCGTGATCTGGCCGGCTTGCGGTGCGGATTTCCCGCCACGGCAGGGCGGCAAGCCGCGCGGCAATGCGTGGGCTGAGCGCAATGGCGATGATGTTCTGGGCCGCCTTTTCCAAACCGGCATCGCGCAGCAGGCGCATCGCCTCCTGCGCGGAGCGTGGGGAGGTGAAAAGCGCGGCATGAATGCGGCCTTCCTGCAAGGCGTCGCGCGCTGCGTCTGGCAATGCGGCGCTGGGCCGCGCGGCGTAGATCACGCGACGGAGCACGCGAAATCCCTTGGCGCGCAAGGCAGCGGCCAGATCAAGCGCATAGCCTTCCCCAACCGCAAGGCAAAGCGTGCCCGCTTCGGGCTTCAGCGTTGCGTCAATCAGCGCGGCCAGCGCCTGCGCATCCCCTGCTGCCGCGCGCACCTCCGCAAAACCGCGCGCGCGGGCCTCGGCGGCGGTGGCCTCACCCACCGCAATCACGGGCAGCGCCGCAAGTGGCAAGGCGCGGGCCGCGGCGCGGCTGGTGATGATGATGGCCTGACAATTTCCCGGCGGTTTGAACGGCAGGGCAGTCAGCGCAAGCGCGGGCGCCAGCACCGCTGCCCAGCCGAGTGCGGCAACAGCACGCGCTGACTCCGCCGCGCCTGGTTCCGGGCGGGTGATCAGAATGGCGCGAGATGCGCGGGCGGCCTGGCGCGGCATGGGGTAAGGCTAGACTTGATCGGGTGCGCTTGGCGAGGATGGCTTGCGCTATTCATCCCGCTGGGGACGCGCCATCAGCCGCGCCACCGCTTCCTGCACCGTCACCCTGCCGCGCACCAGATCCGCCACCGCCGCACAAATCGGCAGGTCAACGCCAAGCTGCGCCGCACGCGCGACCAAGGCGGGTGCGGTTGCCACCCCTTCGGTCACTCCCTGCCGCGCGGCGAGAATATCGGTAAGGCTCTCCCCGCGCCCGAGCGCCATGCCAAGCGACGTATTGCGGCTGCCTGCCCCCGTTGCCGTCAGCAGCAAATCGCCAAGCCCCGAAAGCCCCGCCACCGTATCGGCGCGCCCACCTAATGCGCTGGCCAGGCGCGCAATTTCCGCAAGCCCGCGCGTGATCAACGCAGCGCGCGCATTCTCGCCAAGGCCAGCGCCCATCACTGCGCCGGCGGCAATCGCAATCACATTCTTCGCCGCACCGCCGATCTCGGCGCCCACCGGATCATCGCCGCCATAAAGCCGGAACCCCGCCGACCCAAGCCGCGCCACGCCAAGCGCGCGCAGGCCTGAATCATGGCTGGCGACCACAGCGGCGGCGGGCAGGCCGCGGGCGATTTCATGGGCGAAATTGGGGCCGCTCAGCACGCCAGCGATGGCATCGGGGTGGCTTGCGCCCAGGATTTCAAGCGGCAGCATCAGGCTTTCTGCCTCCACCCCTTTGGCGCAGATCAGCACGGGGGCGGGCAGGGCGGGCAGGCTGTGCAGCACGGGGCGCAGCGCCTGCGCCGGCACCACCAGCAGGATCAGCGCCGCAGCATCCAGCGCCTGCCCTGCATCGGCGGTGACGCTGATGCCATCAGGCAGGGTGACGCCCGGCAGCAAGCGTTCATTTGCGCGGCTTTGCTGGATCAAGGCGGCGCGCACCGGATCGCGTGCCCAAAGCATCACGCTTTGCCCCGCGCGATGCGCCTGAATGGCAAGCGCCGTGCCCCAGGCGCCAGCACCGACAATGGCAATGTGATCCTTCATGGCGCGAGCCAGGTCACGGCACTACCCGCGCCCGCCTCATCAGCGCCAAGCCCGGCGAGCAAGGCAGGCAGAATCTCGGCGGCGTCTTCGGCAAAGCCTTGCGGGGGGTTGGCGACAACCAACCCGCTGCCATTCAGCCTTTGCGGGTCGGTCGGTTCCCTCAGCCACAATTCAGCCGCGAGCAGCGGTGCCACACCCGCTTCCAGCAGCGCATGATGAAAGCCCCGCACCGGCGCGCGATGCTTGATGGGATACCAGGCGGCGATGATGGCGGCGCGGAAGCGATGGCGCAGCATGGCCATGGCGTCCGTGATGCGTGCGTAATCGCCTTCCTGTTCGAAGGGTGGGTCAATCAGCACCAAGCCGCGCTTTTCGGGAAAAGGTGTCAGGGCGCGCAAGGCTTCCCAGGCATCGCGCTTATGCACGGCGACCTGCGTATCGCGCTTGAAATGCGCCTTCAGCTTCGCGTGATCTTCCGGGTGCAATTCCACCGCCATCATCCGATCCTGTGGGCGGAGCGCGGCGCGGATCAGCGCCGGCGATCCCGGATAGAAGGCCGGAAAACCTGCGTGCTTCAAGGCTTCAAGAAATGGCGCCAGCGCCGGGTTGGTGCTGGCGGCCAGGCGCAACGCCCCGCGCGCCGCTTCCCCCGTGCGTTCCGCTTCCGATGCGGCAAGGTCATAAACCCCGCAACCCGCATGGGTATCCAAAACCGCGAAGGGCGTTGCCTTGCGCTTGAGTGCCGCCAGCAGGGACAAAAGCAAGGCATGCTTCAGGCAATCCGCATGATTGCCGGCATGAAAGGCGTGGCGGTAATTCATGCCTCACCCAAAAGCATCACGCGCCAGCCGCGCCAGATTGTCATGCCCCATGCGCGCATAGGTCAGCGGATGCGCCTTGGCGGGGTCCTGTTCGGCTTCCACCACCAACCAGCCGGCATAGCCTGCTTCCGCCAAAGGCTTCAGCACCGCGGCGTAATCCACGCAGCCATCGCCGGGCACGGTAAAGACGCCTTCAAGCACCGCCGCCAGAAAGGGAAGATCACGCGCTTTCGCTTCTTGCAGCACCGCCCTGCGGATATCCTTGCAATGCACATGGACAATCCGCGCTGCATGCTGGCGCGCCGCCAGCGCGGGATCACCGCCGGCAAAGCTCAAATGTCCGGTATCAAGCAAAAGCCCAACCTCAGGCCCGGTCACTGCCATCAGCCGATCAATCTCGGCTTGGGTTTCGATGACCGTGCCCATATGGTGGTGATAGGCAAGCCAGAGCCCGCGCGCCTTGAGCCGCCGCGCAAATTCCGCAATACGCGGCGCGAAAATCGCCCAATCGGCATCAGTCATGACGGGACGTTGTGACAAAGGGACAGTCTTTTCGCCGTGAATGGCGCGCGCCATTTCGGCATGCACCATTACCTTGCAGCCCATCGCACTGAGCAGCACGATATGCGCTTCAGCTTCGGCCATTTCGGCATCCACATCGCGTTCCAGCAAACGCGAACCATACCAACCGGAAACCAGATCAAGCCCATGCCGCGCCAGGATCGGGCGCAGCATGGCGGCATCACGCGGAAACTTATTGCCAAGCTCAAACCCCGCAAAGCCCGCTTGCTTGCCCTCAGCGAGGCAGGTCTCCAGCGGCGTGGCCGCGCCCAATTCCGGCATATCATCATTGGTCCAGGTGAGCGGATTGATCCCAAGACGAATGCGCATCATCAGCCCCCTTCCGCCTGGTTGCGGCGCTTCGCTTCATAATCGCTGCGCGCCGCCTTTTGCGCAGGGGAATGCGGTGCTGCGCTGACCGGCACTTCCCACCAGGCGCCGCCTTCGGCGGTGCCGCTTTCCGGGTCTGTTTCAATCACGATCACTTGCGTGCGCTTGGCGGCAAAGGCGGCGGGCAGGGCGGCTTCCAGCGCAGCGATATCGCTCACCTTGCGTGCCTCTGAGCCCAAAGCCGCAGCATGGGCGACGAAATCAATGCGCGGCGCGGTATCGGCCAACAGATTATTGAAGGTGACGCCGCCCGTGCCGCGCTGCAGGCGATGGATGCAACCAAAGCCGCGATTATCAAGCACAATGATCATGAGCTTCGCGCCAAGTGCGTTGGAAGTCGCGATTTCGCTATTCATCATCAGATAGCTGCCATCACCCACCATGACCACGACTTCACGTTCTGGCGCCGCAAGCTTGGCGCCAAGGCCACCCGCGATTTCATAGCCCATGCAGGAATAGCCATATTCCAGATGATAGCCTGTGCCATCTTGCGCGCGCCACAGCTTGTGCAATTCGCCGGGCAGGCCGCCGGCGGCGCAGACCACCATGCCATGGCGCGGCATGGCGCGATTGACTGCACCCAGAACCTGCGCATCCGTGGGCAGGGCCGTATTTCCGCCCTTGGGGGCGGCGGTAACGCGATCCACCACGCGTTGCCATTGTTGGATGGCGTTGCGCGCCTTCACTTGCCAGGCTTGTGGTGCTGCCCAGGCGCCAAGCGATTTAGAGAGTGCTGCAACCCCACGCGCGGCATCAGCCACCAAAGGCAAAGCGCCATGCTTATGCGCATCGAAGCCCGCGACATTCAGGCCAATCACGCGCGCCTTTGGAAACAGCGCACGAGACCCGGTTGAGAAATCCTGCAACCTGGTGCCAATCGCCAGAACAACATCGGTCTTTTCGGCAAGCGCATTGGCCGCCGCCGTGCCGGTCACGCCAATGCCGCCCAGATTGCCAGGCGCATCCCAAGCAAGGCTGCCCTTGCCGGCCTGGGTTTCGGCATAGGGAATGCCGTGGCGCGCGACAAGCTTCTCAAGTACCGCTTCCGCGCGCGCATATTTCACGCCGCCACCGATGATGATGATCGGGCGTTTTGCGTGCGCAAGCAGCGCGGCGGCAGCGGCGAGCTCTCGTGCATCCGGTTCCGTAGCACGCGGATGCCATAGGCGCTTGCGGAAGAAGGCAGCGGGCCATGCCATGGCCTCCGTCTGCACATCCTGCGGGAAGGCCAGCGTGACGGGCCCGCATTCGGCAGGATCGGTCAGCACCCGCATGGCGGCGGGCAAAGCAGTCAGCAATTGTTCGGCGCGCGTGATGCGATCGAAATAGCGCGACACAGGCCGGAAGCAATCATTGGCGGAAAGCGTCGCATCGCTGAAATTTTCGATTTGCTGCAAGACCGGATCGGGGCGCCGGCTGGCGAAGACATCGCCCGGTAGCAACAAAAGCGGCAGGCGATTCGCATGCGCCACGGCTGCCGCCGTCACCATATTGGTGGCACCCGGCCCGATGGAACTGGTGCAGGCCATGATGCGCTGCCGCGCATGGGCTTTGGCATAGGCAATGGCGGCCAGCGCCATGGCCTGTTCATGATGCGCGCGAAAAACCGGCAGGCTACGGCGATGCGCTTCCAAAGCCGGCCCCAGCCCGGCGACATTGCCATGGCCGAAAATGGCCCAGACACCGCCGAAAAGCGGCAGGGCCTTGCCATCAATCTCGGTCTCCTGCGCTGCCAGGAAGCGGACCACAGCCTCAGCCGCGGTCAGAGTGAGGCTCGCCATGGAATCTCCTCGCCTGGGGGTATTGTCCTGCCTTTCTTGCGTGTTACGGTCATTGAAACCACTGCGCAAGAACCACTCAGGAAACGCCAGACCACACATGTTGACCTTCGCCCAATTTGGTGCCGGACGTATCGGCGCCATCCATGCCGCCAATCTTGCCGCGTCAGGTCGCGCCAGGCTGAAGCATGTGGTGGATATCAATGCCGAAGCGGCGGCCAATCTGGCAGGGCGTTATGTCGCGCGCGTCAGCGATACCGCAAGTGCTCTGGCTGATCCCGAGGTCGGCGCGGTGATCATCGCGTCTTCCACCGATACCCATGCTGATCTGGTGATTGCCGCGGCACGACAGGGCAAGGCGATATTTTGCGAAAAGCCGATTGATCTTGCGTTGCCGCGTGTGGATGCCTGCCTTGCGGAAGTGGCCAAGGCCGGCGTGCCCATGCTGGTTGGTTTCAATCGGCGCTTTGATCCCTCCTTCGCGGAACTGCATCGCCGCATCGCTGAAGGTGCGATTGGCGCGGTGGAACAAGTGATCATCACCAGCCGCGACCCCGCGCCGCCGCCGATTTCCTATGTGAAGGTCTCGGGCGGATTGTTCCGTGACATGACCATTCATGATTTCGATATGGCGCGCTGGATGTTGGGTGAGGAACCGCATGAGGTCTTCGCCTATGGCGCCAATCTGGTGGATCAGGCGATTGGTGCCGCCGGCGATATTGATGGCGCCATGGTGCTGCTGCGCACACCAAGCGGGCGCATGGCGCATATCAACAATAGCCGCCGTGCCAGCTACGGCTATGATCAGCGTGTGGAGGTGTTTGGCAGTGGCGGGCGTTTGCTTGCCGGTAATCGCACGCCCACCACGGTGGAATTGGCCGATGGTCAGGCGGTCGCATCCGATAAGCCGCTGCATTTCTTTCTGGAACGCTATGCCGATGCCTATCGCATCGAATTGGCGGCCTTCATTGACGCCGTCTTGAACAAGACACCCATGCCGGTCGGCGCGGAGGATGGCCGCCGCGCCCTGGTTTTGGCGGAAGCGGCCAATGCGTCACTCAGCAGCGGCAAGCCGGTGAAGCTGTGATGGGCGCGCTGCCGAAAATCTCGCTCGCTGGGCGGCATATCCTGATTACGGGAGGCACCCAGGGCATCGGAGAGGGCTGTGCTTTAGCGGCGGCTGAGGCTGGCGCCACTGCCATTACCATCACGGGCCGGCATGAGGCGCGCGGTAACGCGGTGGCCGCGAAACTCCACGCGCTTGGCGTGCGCACGCATTTCTGTGCGGCGGATCTGGCGGATGCCGAAAGCGTTGCGCGCATTGTCCCTGAAGCCGAAGCGAAGCTTGGTCTGGTGGATGGGTTGATCAATGCGGCGGGGCTTACGGATCGTGGCAGTATTCTGGACACATCAGTGGCGCTTTGGGATCGGCTTTTTGCGGTGAATGCGCGCGCCCCCTTTCAATTGACGCAGGCGATGGCGCAACGCTTGAACCACGCCAAACGCCCCGGCGCGATTGTGAACATCATCACCATGTCAAGCCATGGCGGCCAGCCTTTCCTGACCGCCTATGCGGCTTCCAAGGGCGCGCTTGCGACGCTTACCAAGAACACCGCGCTTGGCCTCACGCCCATGCGCATTCGCGTCAATGGCATCAATCTTGGCTGGGCGGATACGCCGGGTGAACATGTGATCCAGCAACGTGATGGCAATCCGCCCGATTGGCTGCCCAGGGCCGAAGCCGCGCAGCCTTTCGGGCGGTTGATCAAGCCCGCGGATGTGGCGGGGCTTGCGATTTATCTGCTGTCCGACGCGGCCGAGATGATGACCGGCGCTTTGATTGATTTCGATCAGAATGTCATGGGGGCCTATACGTGAACGCCGCCGAATTGCAGCGCCGCCTGACGCTCTTGGCGCCTATTGCGCGGGATGCCGCCGCCCTTGCCGCGCGGCTGCGCCATGAAGGCAAGGGCGCGGCGCAATTGAAGGGCGCGCAGGATTTCCTGACCGAAGCCGATGGCGCGACCGAGGATTTCATTCGCGGCGAACTCGCGCGGCTTTTCCCCGGTGAGCCGATACTTGGTGAGGAGGGCGGCGGCCTTGTGCCCGCTTCCGGCCCGCTTTGGATCATTGATCCCATTGACGGCACCGCCAATTTTGCGCGTGGGGGGGATCGCTGGTGTGTTTCAATCGGCCTTGCGCTGGATGGCCGTGCGGTGCTGGGCGCCATTGCCCGCCATGCGCCGGGGGAGTTGATCCTGGGCGCGCAGGGCTGCGGTGCTACGCTGAATGGCGCGCCGATAAAGGCAGCGGCCACCCATGATCTTGGGCGCGCGACGATTGAACTCGGCTGGTCGCTGCGCCGGCCCATTGCGGATTATATCGCGCTCGCTGGGCGCGTGATGGCAAGCGGTGCTGGTATGCGCTGCGGTGGTTCTGGTACGCTCGGCCTGGTGGAAACCGCGATTGGGCGGCTGGATGGCTATATGGAATTGCACATCAATGCCTGGGATGCTTGTGGCGCGCTTGCCATCGCGCGCGAAGCCGGCTGCTGGACGAATGCATTCGACAGCGGTGATTGGCTGGGCAGCGGCAATCCCATTTGCTTTGCCGCGCCCGCTTTGGGACCAGGCTTGATACGTTTAATGTCACCATGACCGGAAACAGGGAGAGAGAGAAATGAAAAAGGGAATAATCGGCGCGGCCTTCGGCCTTGCCATGGCGACGCTGCTGCCCATGACGGCGAAGGCGCAGGGCAATCTTTCAGTCTATTGTTCGGTGCAGGAAGAATGGTGCCGACCAATGATGGCCGCCTTTGAACGCGCCACCGGCATCAGTGTTGCCATGACACGCAAAAGCTCTGGCGAGACGCTCACGCAAATCCGCGCCGAGTCGCAGAACCCGCGCGGCGATGTCTGGTGGGGCGGGACAGGTGATCCGCATATGCAGGCTGGGCAAGAAAATCTGACGGTCGAGTATCGTTCGCCCATGCTGGAACAATTGCATCCTTGGGCGGTGCGGCAGGCGGAGCAAACCGGCTTTCGCACTGTTGGCATTTATGCTGGCGCGCTGGGCTATGCCTTCAATGCGCCTGAACTGCAGCGCCGCCGCATCGCGGCACCGCGTTGCTGGGCGGATTTGGCGAAGCCCGAATTCCGCGGCGAAGTGCAGGTGGCGGACCCGAATACCTCCGGCACCGCCTATACTATGTTGGCGACGCTCGTGCAGATCATGGGCGAAGACCCAGCCTTCCAATTCCTCCGCGCGCTGCATCGTAATGTCAATCAATATACGCGCTCAGGCGCTGCACCCGCGCGTGCGGCAGCAACGGGTGAAACGCTGGTCGGCATCACCTTCCTGCATGATGCGGTGGCGCAGAAAGTGACAGGCGCGCCGCTGGAATTGGTCGGCCCCTGTGAAGGCACGGGGTATGAAATCGGGTCCATGTCCATCATTCGCGGCGCGCGCAACATGGCCAATGCGCGGCGGTTTTTTGATTGGGCACTGACCGCGGAAGCCCAGGCGCTGGCGGCGGATGCCAAGGCCTATCAATTGCCGTCCAACCGCAATGCGCCGATTCCGCCACAAGCGCCGCGCTTCGAAAACGTGCCGCTGATTGATTATGATTTCGCGCGTTGGGGCAGTGCAGAGCAACGCACCCGCCTGATTGACCGTTGGCAGCGCGAAGTGCGTGCTGGCGCACGCTGAAGCAGCAAACGCTTCATAGGCGTTGATTTGGGCGCGCTGAGACTTGCCCGCCTGGCGCTGCTATGTGCGGCGCTGGGCTTGCTATTGCCGTGGCATGGGCTGGAAGACGGGTTCAAGGAACTCCGCGCCTGGCCACAAGGCAATGCCGCGCCTCTGCCGATATTGTTGGGCACAGGTGCAAGATGGTGGCTCTGGCCGCTGCCATGCCTGCTATTGATCGGCGCCGCTGCCGCGCTTGGCAAACGCGCCCATGCAGCATGGTTGCTGCTGTCGGGCGGCGGCTTGATCTTTTGGGTTTTCCTGATGGGGGAAGCCATCGGGCTCAGGGGCCTGGAATGGCAATGGCTCAGCCCCTGGCTTGGGGGGGCACCGCCGCAGCCCTCCCTTGGTTGGGGCGCGTTGTTGGTGCTGATCGGTGCCACGGGTTTTCTTGCCGCCGGTTTTGCGGCGGCAGGCGGCTTTCGTGGGGATGCCTTTATTGCATTCCTTGTCGCCGGCAGCGGCTTTCTGCTGTTGCTGTTTGTCTTTGCGCCGCTCACCACCATTCTTCTCGCTGCGGTTTATGAGGGCAATGCATTCGCGCCCCATGCCTTGGTTGCGCGACTCTCCGCGCAGGAAGCCTGGAGCCTTGCCTGCCTTTCCACTCATGAGGGCTGCGGCGTGGTGTGGAATACGCTGCTGCTGGCAACACTGACGGCGGCGATCTCCACCGCGATTGGCCTGTTCTTTGCGTTGCTTGCAGTGCGTGGCGGCATGCACGCCACGCCGCTGTTTCGTGCCATGACCTTGCTGCCGCTGATCACGCCGCCCTTTGTCGTCGCCATGGCGCTGATTGTGCTGTTTGGCAGAACGGGGATCGTGACGACGCTGCTTTGGGAATGGTTCGCCATTCCGCGCAGTCGCTGGATTTATGGCCTGCCCGGCGTGCTGCTCGCTCAGGTATTGGCGCAGGCGCCGATTGCCTTTCTGCTGCTGGATGGCGCGCTACGCGCCATTTCGCCAAGCCTGGAAGAAGCCTCTGCCACCATGGGGGCAAGGCGCTTCACCGTGTTTCGCACCGTCACCTGGCCCCTGCTGCGCCCTGCCTTGGCGGCAGCGTTTCTGCTCGGTTTTGTTGAATCGCTCGCGGATTTCGGCAATCCGCTGGTGCTGGGCGGGGATTTTGATGTGCTGTCCACGCGCATCTTTTTCGCCATTGCCGGCGCGCGGCACGATCCGGGGCGCGCGGCAGCTCTCGCCTTGCTGTTGTTGTTCCTGACCTTTGGTGCCTTTGCACTACAGGCGCTTTGGCTCGGCAAGCGGCGCTATACCACCGTGACCGGCAAGGGCGATTCTGGCCTGCCCGCACCCTTGCCCAAGGAGCTCAAATTCACCGCTGCCGCGATTGTCTGGCCTTGGATGATCTTCACCGCCGTTGTCTATGGCATCATTCTGGTGGGCGGCTTTGTGCATGATATTGGCCGTGGCGACATGAACTTCACCTGGCGGCACCTGATCACGGCCTTTGAAGTGGAATGGCAGGATGGCATGGCGCTGCGCGGTTCGGCCTGGGATAGCCTGCTCACCACGCTGGAAGTCGCGGCCATTTCGGCGCCAATCACAGCCGGGCTTGGCATATTGCTCGCCTGGTTGATTGCGCGGCAGGAATTTCGTGGCCGGCGCCTGCTGGAATTCATGACCATGCTGTCCTTCGCCATTCCGGGCACGGTGGTGGGCGTTTCCTACATCATGGCCTTCAATGTGCCGCCGGTGGAACTGACTGGCACTGCGCTGATCCTCATTCTCTGTTTTGTGTTTCGCAATCTTCCGGTGGGCGTGCGCGGCGGCATTGCCGCCTTGGCGCAGATTGACCGATCACTTGATGAAGCAAGCGCCACCATGGGTGCGAGTGCGGTGCAGACGCTCCGCCGCGTTGTATTACCCCTGATGCGGCCGGCAATCATCACCGCACTTGCCTTCAGCTTTGTCCATGCGATGACAGCGGTTTCCGCTGTGATCTTCCTGGTCTCAGCGCGGCATAACCTTGCCACCGTCTATATTGTGGGCCGTGTGGAGGCAGGTGAAATGGCGCTTGCCATCGCTTATTCCACCGCGTTGATCCTGATCATGCTGGCGGTGGTCTTGGGGATCGAGAAATTCGTGGGACGCGCGGAGATTGCGCGCCGTGCCGACGGCGCGCCGCTGCCCACGACCACCAGGGCAGGAGCCTGACATGAGCGCGAATGCCATTATTTTCGATAAAGTGACAAAAAGCTTCGGCACCGTGCGCGCCGTGGATGAGGTAAGCCTTACCTTCCCGCGCGGTGCCTTGGTGACGCTGCTCGGGCCATCGGGCTGCGGCAAGACGACGACTCTCAGGTTGATCGCGGGCCTCGAATTGCCCAATGTCGGCAGCATCATGATCGAAGGGCGGGATGTGACGCGGCTTGCTGCGGCGGAGCGGCGCATTGCCATGGTGTTTCAATCCTATGCGCTGTTTCCGCATATGAATGTACTGGAAAACGTCGCTTACGGCCTGGTGGTACAAGGTGCACGCAAGGCCTCGGCTGAGGCGGATGCCAGTGCAATGCTGAAAAACCTGGGGCTTGAGGGCCTGGGGCAGCGCTTGCCTTCTGAACTTTCCGGCGGGCAACAGCAAAGGGTCGCTGTGGCGCGCGCCTTGGTATTGCGACCGCAGGTGCTGCTGTTTGATGAGCCATTGTCCAACCTGGACGCGCGGCTGCGCCGGCAAGTGCGGGAGGATATTCGCGATTTGCAGAAGCGCCTTGGCTTGACGGTGGTTTATGTCACGCATGACCAGCAGGAAGCACTCGCGGTTTCAGACCTTGTCTGCGTGATGCGCGCCGGCAAGATCGCCCAAATGGGCACGCCGCGGGAGCTTTATGACGAACCCGCCGATGCCTTCATCGCCGATTTCATGGGTGAGGCGAATGTGCTGCAAGGTGAAGTGCTTGGCCCAGGACGTATCTCTTTGGCAGGTGTGGCGCTTGAAACCAGCCTCCGCCCGCATCCGCCCGGCGCGGCATTGCTTGCGATCCGGCCGGAAGCTGTCTCTCTGCATGCAGATGGGGAGGGGCTGCGCGGGCAGATCAAGCGCGCGGCGTTTTTGGGCCAGACGCATGAATATGAAGTGGCGACACCAGCCGGGCAGATATTTGTGGTCGCGCCGGCGGGGATGGCGGTTTTCGCGCCAGGCGATGATGTGTGGTGCCGATTCAGGGGCGCGATTGCTCTGGAGAAAAGTGAAAGCCAAACAAAATAAGTTGTCTATTTGCCAAAGAAAATCTGAAGAATGTCATACGCGCATTGTTCGCGAGTAGATGCCGTTCAGATGAAATCATCTTAACGGGGGAAAATGCCGAAAAAACAGAGATCAGGTCAATGTTGCTTGAGCTCCAGCTGACGCAATACACCGCCACACGCGATGGAACGTGACCGGCTTTTGAATCGCCTGCCTCGAGAATGGCAGGAAATCGTCGATCCTCGCGTGATGCGTGGCACAGAATCTTCGGCCAGCCATGGTGCTTCATGCCCATCGGGCTGTGCGAATGGGCGTATCAGTATTGGTCTTTATGACTTGCTATGCGCGGTCGGGGCGGCGAAAGGCAGCGCAAACACCCTGCTATTGCAACGCAAATGCAGTGGCCTGTCGCTGCCAAAGGCGCCTCACAAAGCCCCCACCCCCACAATCCGATAATCAAACACCCCGCCATCGGGTTCCGTGATTGTCACATGCTCACCGGGGCGGATCGGGCTGCTGCCGGGATCGAAATGCGCCTCCGGCGCGTCGAAGCGCTCGGCCAGGCTGCCACTGAAGCGGATGAACCAGCCATTATCGCCATCATATTGCACATCACCCTGTTCAACTGGCGCATCAGGACGAAAGCGCCGCGCGCGCCAGGGCGCTGGGTCCTCGGCCCAGGCTTGCGCATCCGGATGCCCCGCTGCATCCAGGGCCAATTCAATCTCATAGCGGTGATCCACACAGCCCGAGGGAAAACCCGGCCCCGCCACAAGGGAGAGTGTCACCAGCAACCGGTCCATCCACACCTCCTGCCTTCCTGGCCATTAAATGGGAAGGGGGCCGGCCGAGCCCCAATCACATTTCAGATCGCGACCTTCACGCCCAGTTCCACCACGCGATCCGATGGGATGCGGAAGAATTCCGTCGCGGGCAGGGAATTGCGGCTCAACACCATAAACAGCCATTGCCGCCAGCGCGACATTTTCGGCACGGCTGCCGCCACCACTGTCTCTCGCCCCAGGAAATAGGAGGTCTGCATCGGTTCATAGGGAATGCCGAGTTCCGCCAGCGCTTCAAGCTCACGCGGGATATTGGGGCTTTCCTGGAAGCCGTAATGCAGCGCGACGCGATAGATATTCGGCGCCAATTCCTCAACCGCGCGGCGCCGATCAGCGCCCACTTGCGGCACATCTTCATTGCTGACGGTCACGAACAATACGCGTTCATGCAAAACCTTGTTGTGCTTCAGATTATGCAAAAGCGCGCCGGGCAGGAATTCCGCCTGGCTGGTCATGAAAACGGCAGTGCCGGGCACGCGCATGGTGCGTGACTGCGGCAGGCGCGCAATGAAGGATTTCAGCGGCAGCCCATCCTGGCGAATGCGCGCGAACAGCAATTCCCGCCCGCGATGCCAGGTCAGCATGATGGTGAACAGCACAACGCCAAGCACCAGCGGCACATAGCCACCATCCGGGATTTTGAGGACGTTGGAGATGAAGAACGCCAGATCAAGCGCCAGCAGCGGCAGGAATACGCCAAGCACCAAAAGCAGGGGCCAGCCAAATTTCCGCCGAAACACCACCATGGCAAGGCAGGAGGTGCAGACAAAAGTCCCCGTCACCGCAATGCCATAGGCCGCCGCCAAACGCTCTGAATCGCGAAACGTCACCACCAAGATCAGCACACCGATCAGCAGCGCAAAATTCACCTGCGGCATATAGATCTGGCCTTCTTCCGTTTCGCTGGTATGGCGCACCACAAGCCGCGGCAGGAAGCCAAGCTGTACGCATTGCCGCGCAATGGTATAGGCGCCGGAGATCATCGCCTGGCTCGCGATAATGGTGGCCGCCGTTGCCAGGAACACCAAGGGCAGGCGCAACCATGCCGGCGCCAGCAGGAAGAAGGGATTTTCCAGCGAAGCCGGATCGCGCAGCAGCAGCGCACCCTGGCCGAGGTAATTCAGCATCAGCGCCGGCAGCACAATCACCAGCCAGGCCCAGCGAATGGGTCGGCGCCCGAAATGCCCCATATCGGCGTAAAGCGCTTCCGCCCCCGTCACCGCCAGCACCACGGACCCGAAGGCGATGAAGGCCACCAATTGGTAATGCAGGCAGAAGCTGATGGCCCAATGCGGCGAAATCGCCGCCAATACGCCCGGGTTATGCAGCACTTCCCAAAGCCCAAGCAGCCCAAGCACAAAAAACCACGCTGCGCAGATGGGCCCAAAGATCGCCCCCATTTTCGCCGTGCCGCGATATTGCACCAGAAACAGCGCCAGCAGGATCACCACCGAAATCGGCAATACCGCCTCTTCAAAATGCGGCGAGACAACCTTGAGACCTTCCACGGCCGAGAGTACCGAAATCGCCGGCGTGATGATGCCATCGCCAAAAAACAGGCAGGCGCCCGCAATGCCAATCAACGCCAAAGTCCAGCGCAGGCGTGCATTTTCCACGCTGCGCTGCGCAAGGGCCATCAGCGCCAGGATACCGCCCTCACCGCGGTTATCGGCGCGCAGCACAAAGGCGACGTATTTCACGGTAACCGTCAGTATCAACGCCCAGATGATCAGGCTGAGCAGGCCCAGAACCTCCCAGGCTTCAACCCCACCTTCCCGGAAATGGTTGGCGGCAGCGCGCATGGCGTAAAGCGGTGAGGTCCCGATATCTCCATAAACCACGCCCAAAACACCAAGGACGAGGGGAAGCGAGGGCGTGGAACTGCCGCCGGTGGCGGGACTACTCACAGCGATGCGCTCAGGCAAAAAATCATGACGGTTCAGTCTGCGCCATTAGCGCGCGGATGCAAGACAGGAACGCCCCACATCCGGCGCATGGCGGCCATTCAATGCCCGCGCAGGATCTGGCTCAAAAACAGCTTGAGCCGATCGGTCTTTGGTGCATTGAAGACCTGATCGGGGGTGCCGATTTCCACCACCTCACCCTGATCCATGAAGACCACACGGTCCGCGACCTGACGGGCGAAGCCCATTTCATGGGTCACCACCATCATGGTCATGCCCGTACCGGCCAATTCCACCATCACATCCAGCACTTCCTTGATCATTTCGGGATCAAGCGCTGAGGTCGGTTCGTCAAACAGCATGATCTTGGGGCGCATGCAAAGGGCGCGCGCAATCGCCACGCGCTGCTGCTGCCCGCCGGAAAGCTGGCCCGGATATTTCTTTGCCTGCTCGGGGATTTTCACCCGCGCGAGCAATTCCATCGCCAATTCTTCCGCATCCTTCTTCGGCATGCGCCGCACCCAGATCGGCGCCAGGGTGCAGTTTTCCAAAACGGTCAGGTGCGGAAACAGATTGAAGGATTGAAACACCATGCCGACTTCGCGGCGGATCGCATCCAGCGCGCGCACATCATCCGTCAGTTCAATGCCTTCCACCGCGATACGACCTTCCTGGTGAATTTCCAGGCGGTTGATGCAGCGGATCATGGTGGATTTGCCCGAACCCGAAGGCCCGCACACCACCACGCGTTCACCCGGCGCCACGGCAAGGTTCACATCGCGCAGCACATGCAGCGCGCCGAACCATTTATTCACGCCGGCCAATTCGATGGCGGGCGGGGCATCGGCCTGGGCGGCAGAGGCAAGGTGGTCAAGTTCAGCGGTAGCGCTCATGAGATTTTTCCCGGGGCTCAGCGGCGGCGGTGGCGGTTCAACTCCGCCTCCAACCCGCGGCTGTATTTGGACATGGCATAGCAGAAAACCAGATAGATGCTGCCAATAAAGACATAGACCTCAACACCGAAGCCCTGCCAGGCGGGCTCCACAATCGCGGTCTTGCCGGCGGTCAGCAGATCGAAAATGCCGATGATCAGCACCAAGGACGTATCCTTGAAGAAGCCGATGAAGGTATTGACCAAGGGCGGGATCACCATGCGCAGCGCCTGCGGCATGATGATGAACCCGGTCTTCTGCCAATAGGAAAGCCCCATGGCATCGGCGGCCTCATACTGACCTTTGGGCAGGGCTTGCAGGCCACCGCGCACCACTTCAGCCAGATAGGCGCCGGCAAACAGGATAATGGCAATCTGCGCACGCAGCAGCTTATCAATATTCATCCCTTCCGGCAGGAAAAGCGGAAACATCACGCTCGCCATAAACAGCAGGCTGATCAGCGGCACGCCGCGGATAAGCTCCACGTAAAGCACGCATAGCACCTTGATCGCCGGCAGCGATGAACGCCGGCCAAGTGCCACCAGGATCGAAAGCGGAAAGGCGAAAGCGAGGCCGAAAGTCGCCAGGATCAGCGTAATCGGCAAGCCACCCCAGCGTTCCTGCGGCACATAGGAAAGCCCGAAAATGCCGCCCCACATGAGCACACCAATCGCGGTCAGCATCCCAACCCAGATCAGCGCCAATTCCCAGCGCCAGAAGCGCCGCATGGCGGAGATGATATAGAGCACCACAAAAAGCACACAGGCCAGGGCCGGGCGCCAATGCTCCTCATAAGGATAGGTGCCGAACAGCATGAAGCGGTGCTTTTCGCCAATCACCGCCCAGCAGGCGCCCGATCCCTGCAAATCCCGACAAACCTGCGTCTGGGGGCCCTGCGCATTGGACGGCACGGACCAGATGGCGTTCAAGAAGGCCCAATCAACGAAGGACAGCGCGGATTTGATCAGCAGATAGCCCATGGCCAGCGTCACCGCCGTGGAAAGCCAGCCGGAGAAAAGATTGGCCTTGGCCCAGGCGATTGGCCCCACCGCCGTGATCGGTGGCTTGCGCGGGCCGGATGAAATGCTTGCGTCGCTCATGGCCGGCTCCTTAGCGTTCAACCAGCGCAATGCGCGCATTATACCAATTCATGAATAGGCTGATCGAAAGGCTGATCGTCAGATAAACCGCCATGATGATGGCAATGCCTTCGATCGCCTGCCCGGTCTGATTGAGCGTGGTATTGGCGATGGAGACAATATCCTGATAGCCAATCGCCACCGCCAGCGAGGAATTCTTCGTCAAATTCAGATAATTCGATGTCATGGGCGGGATAATGACGCGGAGCGCCTGCGGCATGACAATCAGCCGCAGCACCGACCCGTGCTTCAGCCCCAAAGCCTGCGCCGCTTCCCATTGCCCGTGATTGACCGACATGATGCCCGCGCGCACCACTTCGGCGATGAAGCCCGCCGTATAGGTCACAAGCCCGATCAGCAGCGCGAAATATTCGGGGCTGACATTCATGCCGCCACGGAAATTGAAGCCGCGCAGCACGGGGTATTCAATCTCCCACGGCGCGCCGAGCGCATACCAAACCACCAGCGGCAGCACCAGCATCAGACCAAGCGCCGTCGGCCAGACCTTGCGCGGCTGGCCATCCGCCATCTGCCTGGCGCGTGCCATGCGCGCATAAGCCCAAGTCCCCACAATACCGAGCAGAAACACAACCAAAGCCGCCGTATGCGCATTTTCCCATATCAGCGCCGGCAGCTTCAGCCCGCGATTGGACAGCACCACGCCTTCCATCGGCTTCAGCGCCTGGCGCGGGCCGGGAAGGCCTTGCAGGATGGTGTACCAGAACAGCAATTGCAGCAGCAGCGGCAAATCGCGGATGATTTCGATATAGGCGCCGGCAATGCGTGACAGCAGGAAATTCTTGGACAGCCGCGCGATGCCAATCACCGTGCCCAGGATGGTCGCCAGGACAATGCCAATCACCGCCACCTTCAGCGTATTCAGCAAGCCAACAAACAACGCGCGGGCATAGGTATTGGTGGGATCATAGGGGATCAGGCTTTCGGCAATCGGCAAGCCCGCTTCGCGATCCAGGAAGCCGAAGCCGGTCGCGATGCGCCGCACCGCCAGATTGTGAGAGGTATTGCTCCAGAGCCAATAGATCAGGCTGCCAACCGCCGCGACGACCACGATTTGCCAGAAAATGCCGCGCACCCGTTCATCCGACCAGGAAAGCCGGAGCGGGCGTTTGGGCGGGCGCCGCTTATAGCGCGGATCGCTCGTCGTTTCGGACATTATATGCCTCTCCTGCCTATTACCCCGGCCCTTGGGGCCTGATGGTGCCGCGGCAGCGACCAGATTGCTGCAAACGGAGGCAAAGCGTTACCGGATAGCAGGCCATCCCCGCAAGCGCCGCGGCTTGAGGGCATTGCTCGGTGCTTGCCTAAGCTGAGAGGCGCGGCGGCTAATGGCTTGATCAAGCGCGGTTCTCCGGTGCGGCATGGAAACTATCCGTTGGAAACCCAGCAATTCCCGCGCCAGCGCTTCCCAACCCTGCCCCGGAATGCCACATGCCGATAAGGAATCGCGGAGGCAGAAGCATGCGGCAGATGGATAAGGCAGCAATCCGGGCGGCCCTGCCCTGGGATAGGTTGATCGAAGCCCTGGCCGAGATGTTCCGCGAAGGCTGTGAGGCGCCGCTGCGCCACCGCCACGGCTGGGATGATGGCGCCGGGGCGCAAAATACCCTGCTGCTGATGCCGGCCTGGCGCGCCGGCGGGCATTACGGTGTCAAGATTGTCCATGTTGCGCCACGCAATGATGGGCGCGGCCTGCCGGCGGTCCATGCCAGCTATTTGCTGTCAGACGCCACAACCGGCGCGCCACTTGCCATGCTGGATGGCGGGGAATTGACGGATCGGCGCACGGCGGCGGCGAGCCTTTTGGCCGCGCGCTATTTGGCGCGGCCCGAGAGTTCGCGCCTGTTGCTGCTGGGCAGTGGCAAGGTCGCCCATGCCCTGGCCGAGGCTTATGCTGCCTGTTTTCCGATCACGGATATCGCGATCTGGTCGCGCAAGGGCGACAATGCCGCGCGCCTGGCCGGGCAACTCGCCGCCCATGGCCTGCCGGCGCGGGCGGTGGCCACGCCGGATTTCGCCGCCGCCGACATCATCAGCGCCGCCACGCTGGCGAGCGACCCGCTGATCCCCGGCGCGGCGCTGCAACCCGGCACGCATCTTGATCTGGTGGGCGCCTATCGGCCCGATATGCGCGAAGCCGATGCGCTGGCTTTGCAACGCGCCCTGCTGGTGGTGGATACTCGCGCCGGTGGCCTAGCCGAAGCCGGCGATGTGGTGCAGGCCATTACGGAAGGCGCCATCACGCCGGCCCATGTGGTGGCGGATTTGGCGGAGCTTTGCCGTGGCACCCATCCGGGCCGGCAAAGCGCTGATCAGATCACCGCCTTCAAATCCGTGGGCTGGGCCGGGGAGGATTTGGCGGCGGCGGTATTGGCTTATGAAGGCGCGTGAGCACGATTCACGTGAACATATTCCTGGTATTTTTCAGCCTTCCAGGGCGGTGATCATGTCTCCCGGCTTAAGCGAATGAGGACAAATGGAGGCTCCCGAAAGGCCACGCGAAAACGTCTTGAATCGTGCTAGTGGTGCGATTCATGCCGATCTTTTTCTCTCCCTGAACTGCCCCCGCCGACCCCCTACCCCTTTACCTGCGCCGCCGTACTGATCGCCCCTGCCTCCCGCAGCGCCGCGCGTTGTTCCGCCGTGAACCCAAATATCCCCCCCAGCACTTCTTCCTCATGCTGATTGAGGAAAGGGCTCGGCTTCAGCGCCGGCGCCGGCGCATCAGCAAAGCGCAGCGGTGAAGACGGCAAGCACACGCGCCCCACTTCGGGGTGTTCCACCCAATGCAGCATGCCGCGTTCATGCATGCCGGCATCATTGATCACCTCATCCAAATCGCGCACAGGCGCTGCCGGCACGCCGAATTTGCGGGTCGCCGCCACGGCTTCTTCGCGCGTCATGGCGGAAAGCCAGCCAGTCACCATGGCATCCACTTCCGCCATGTTTTGCACCCGCGCGGGGTTGGTGGCGAAGCGCGGATCGCCCATCAAATCCTCGCGCCCCATGGCGCGCAGCAGGCGGTTCCAATGATCTTCCTTGACCACGATGATCGCCAGATAGCCATCGCGCGCCGGATAGACATTATAGGGCGCCATCGCCAGGCCCGCATGGGAATTGCCCGTGCGCGGCGGGATGGTGCCGCGCTTGCCGCCGAAATGCATGCCAAGCGCGGAAGCAAGGCAGGGGTAGACCGTATCCTGCATGGCGATTTCCACGAAGCGCCCGCGCCCGGTGCGTTCGCGGTCAAACAACGCGGTCAGCGCGGCGGCGTAAAGATGCGTGCCGCCCAGAAAATCCACCACCGCCGGGCCGGATTTCACCGGCGGCCCGTCTGGGAAGCCCGTGGTGTGCATGATGCCGGATGCCGCCTGCACCGTCAGGTCCATGGCCAGCTTGTCGCGATCCGGCCCTGAACGGCCATAGCCTGACGCCGCCGCATAGATCAGGCGCGGGTTGCGGGCCAGCAGCACTTCCCAGCCAAGGCCAAGCTTATCCATCGCCCCCGGCGCGAAATTCTCAATCAGAATATCGGCGCGATCCACCATGGAAAGGAACAGCTCGCGCCCGGCTTCATTCTTGAAGTCAATCGAAATGCCAAGCTTATTGGAATTCAGCATGGCCTGCGGCACGGAACCGCCGGAAACCATCGTCCGGCGCCGGAGGGATTCCCCCCCCGGCGGTTCAATCTTGATGACGGTCGCACCCGCCATCGCCATCAGGAAGGAACAATAAGGCGCCTGGTAAATCTGCCCGAGATCGAGAACGAGTATCCCATCCAGCGGGCGATGCGGCTCCGCCATCCGGGCTTAGACCTTGGAACCCAGAATGCGCCGGCCAATGGCGCTGCGATGCACCTCTGACGGGCCTTCATAAACGCGCATCAGGCGCACCTGCTGGTGCATCAACTGCAAGGGAAGTTCCTTCGTGACACCCATGGCGCCGAAGGTCTGCATGGCCTGGTCCAGAATATCCTGGGCCATTTCGGTGCCTTCCACCTTCAGCATGGATGCTTCCATGCGCACATCAGCGCCGGCATCAAGCTTCGCAGCAAGGTCGGCCACCATCAGCTTGCAGGCATGCATGCGTGTGGCGGCTTCCGCGACCCACCATTGAATGGCCTGCCGGTCGGCAAGGCGCACACCAAAGGTCACGCGGTTGCGCGCCTGATCGGCCATCATGTCCAAAGCGCGGCGCGTCATGCCCACACAGCGCGCGCCCATTTGCAGGCGGCGGACATTCAGGCGGAGTTGCATGGGCGCATAGCCGCGGCCCAATTCGCCGAGCACTTGGGACTCAGGCACGCGGCAATCCTCAAACACCAATTCGTAAGTCTTGCGCCCGCCAATCATGGAAATTTCGCGTTCAATGATAAAGCCGGGCGTGCCCTTTTCCACGATGAAGGCCGTGACCCCTTCCTGGCGCTTGCCCTCCCCGGTGCGCGCCATGAGGATGATGAAATCCGCTCGCGGCACATTGCTGACCCAAATCTTGCGGCCATTGATGACCCAATCATTGCCATCCTTCACCGCGCGGGTCGTCATGCCGGCGGGGTCCCCGCCTGCGCCGGGTTCGGAAATCGCCATGGCGGAACGCGCCTTGCCTTCAGCGTAAGGCGCCAGATAACGCTCCCGCTGCATGGAATTGGCGACCGAGAGCATCATGTGCAAATTGGGGCTATCGGGCGGGATGACGAAGGGCACGCAGGCGCGGCCCAATTCTTCCTCAGCGGCCGCGAGCGCACTCAGCGATAGATTGGCGCCACCAAATTCCTCCGGCACATCAAGCCCCCAAAGGCCCAATTCCTTGCAGCGCGCCAAAAGCCGCGTTTCTTCGTCTTCCGAAAGCTTGAAGCCTTTGCCTTCGGCTTCGCGCTTCAGAATCGCGGGCTCAAGCGGGATCAGTTCCTTGTCCACGAAGCGCGCGACCAGGTCTTGCAACATGCGCGTTTCTTCCGTGGGGGCGAAGGGTAAGGGGTTATGGTCCATGGCGGCTATTCCTTCCTTATGGGTGCAAAGCATCACTTGCCGGGCGGTGCGTCAAGGCGGGGCAGGGCCAGGGCACTATGCGCGCCAGCTTTTTCTGATCACGTGATCCCAACGCCAGTCTCACATGAACACGGCCATTCTGTCGCTGATCCAAGCGGTGGAAGATAGCCGCTCACTTCCGGCCTTGGACCGCGCTGCGCATCGCTTTGCGCTGGCGGATTATGCTGCCTTCATCAAGTGCAAGATTGATGAGGAAGAAGCGCGCGTGACGCGGCTTGGCCTGTACGGCTGAAGGGGTTGCTACTGGCTTCAAGCCAAGGTGATGCCCTTGGATGGAATGCCCCCATGGTCGGAATAGCTGAGCGCGACTTTGCTTGCATGCTTGATGGCAGTTCGGCGTGATCCCTGAGGCTGGATCGCGCCGAGCCAACATGAAACGCTAGCCCCCAATCGCCGGACGCTGCGCGCGCCACCCCGCGGCTAATTCATAAGCCTGACCGGCGCGGAGCACAGTCGCATCTTCGAAAGGCCGTCCGATGATTTGCGCGCCCACCGGCAAGCCGCCCGCACCAAAGCCGGTGCAAACACTCAGCGCCGGCTGGCCGGTGACGTTGAAGGGCATGGTGAAAGTCGGCACCTCAAAAGAAGCCCATTTTGTCATTTGATGAATGGGGCGCGCCTCCCCTGGTTGCGCCGCTGTCACCAGCAGATCGCAATCGGTCATGGCGGCGGCGACAGCTTCGCATAATTCACGCCGGCGGCGCTGCGCCTGGAGGTAATCACCGGCCGTAATGGTGGAAGCCAGCGCCAGCCTTTCGCGCAGGAATTCACCATAGGCGCGGTATTTTTCGCGTAGCCAGGCATCATGCACCGCATAGGCATCGGCGGCCAGGATAAGCCAGCCGGCAGCGTTGAAATCCGCCATTGGCGGCAGCTTCACGTCGCGGATTTCCGCACCTTGCGCGGCAAGCGTGCTGGTCAAGTGCTGAATGCCCGCCGCCATACCGGGGCTGACTTTGCAGTCATCCTCATGGAAATGCCGGATCACACCAATGCGTAAGCCCTTCACGCCGCCATTGATACCGGAAAGCAGATCAGGCCGCGGGCGATTGGCCGAAGATGGATCGGCGGGGTCATGCCCGGTCATGGCATCCAGCAGCAGCGCGCAATCTTCCACTGTCCAGGCCAGGGGGCCTGTCGTGTCCAGGCTTTGCGAAAGGGGCAAGACGCCGGTGCGTGAACACAAGCCATAGCTCGGCTTGATGCCGGCAGTGCCGCACAGCGATGCCGGGGCGCGAATGGAACCGCCGGTGTCAGACCCCGTGCCGCCCAGGATCATGCCGGCGGCAATCGCAGCACCGGTGCCGGAAGAAGATCCGCCGGTGAAGCATTCCGTATTCCAGGGATTGCGCGCGGGCGGCCAGGGCAGATCGAAGGAAGGCCCGCCCCAGGCGAATTCATGTGTGGCGAGCTTACCCAGCATCACCGCGCCCGCTTCGCGCCAGCGCCGCACCACGGCTGAATCCGTCTTGGGCACATGATGTTCCAGCACGCGCGAATGGCCCGTGGTGGCCACACCCGCCGTTTCGTAAATATCCTTGTGTGCTATGGGGATTCCATCAAGCGGTCCGCGCAGCGCGCCAGCCATTTGCCGCGCCTCTGCCGCGCGTGCCTGTTCCAGCGCAATCTCTGGCGTGAAGCGGATGAAGGCATGCAGCGTTGGGTTCAGCTTTTCCGACCGCGCCAGGTGATCCTGCATCAATTCAACGGGTGAGATTCGCTTTGCCGCGATATCGCGCGCCGCACCAGCAATGGTGGGGAAGCTGGTCATGCGCTGGCCCCTTTCAGGGTGAAGATGGTGGCGGCTTCCACGGAAACCTCACGCGGGCTGCGCACGCGGGCGGCAGCGGCCTGGAGGTGGGCGGAAGCGGCGCGGATGCCTTCCTTTTCGGCTTCCGTCAGATCAAGCCCGGCCTGGGCCATCAGGGCTTCGAAATGCGCCTTATCGAGGGGTTGGGCCAAGGGATATTCCTTTCATGCTGTTTGAAGGCTAGCTTAAGGTGTAATTCGAAAAAAGGCATTCGGAATGAAAATAGAGCCACGGCACAATGCGCCTTGCTTCGCCCGCCCTGCTGTCATCCGAATAAGGTCATTGCAGTGATATTGCTTCCAAGAGCTTCCCCACGAGGACTAGTATGATGACCGAAAATCGATGGCGGATAGGTTTAACGGAGCAGTTTTTTGACGGTTGGCGTCAGATTTATCGGTTTTTGCCGCGTACCCATCCGATCATCCTGTTTCTTGGCAAACGCGTGCTGAAAACACGTCCGACCAGCATGTTTCTTGGCGATCGCGTGCTGACAACAACCCATCATGGCCACAAGATATTCTTGGACCCAAGCGACAATGACTTGACCCCCCATCTTCTTTTGGGGAGGCACTGGGAATATCCGGTTGAACGCCTGATGGTCAGGCTGCTGCGGCCTGGCCAATGTTGCTTGGATATTGGCGCGAATATTGGCTACCATACGCTTGTCATGGCCTATTGCGTGGGCACGTCAGGTGAGGTGCATGGGTTTGAACCTCATCCCGTGGTTGCCAGATTGCTACGTGCCACCATTGCCGTGAATGGCCTTGCGGATCGTGTGAAACTGCATGAGGTGGCTCTCACCGATCATGACGGTGAGGTAACGCTTCTGGTGATGCCGGACCATTTGGGAAGCGGGCATGTGTCCCCCATTGGCCATGAGGAAGCCTACGGTACCGGCAAGATCGCCTTCAAGGTTCCTGCGCGGCGGCTTGATGATATGTTCGGGCCTGATGCCCAGCCGATTTCGCTGATCAAGATGGATATTGAGGGTGGTGAGGCTTGGGCGCTGCGTGGGGGCGCCGCCTTGCTGGAACGATCACCTGATGTGCGCGTGATTATGGAATGGTCGCCACCAATGCTCTCGCCCAGAACGGATATTGCGGCCCTGGTGGATTGGCTGGAAGGCCTTGGCATGCGGTTCTGGCGGGTCATCGAGGGCGGCGAGCTGCAGCCATTGGACCGCGCGGCGCTTCTCAGCCTACCGCATTCTGACATTCTGATCACGCGGCAACAGCCCTAATCCCTGCGGTGTCTCTGGTGAAAATGCGGGAAGGCTTGACGTACCACTTGTTCTTATTTTGTTCTTTTGATAAGCTTTCTTTCCCATGGCTACTCCTGATCCTGACCCCCCCCGCAACGCTGCCCTGGCCCGGCTGCGCGATACCCTGGCTGGGCTTACCACCCGCGCGCCGGATGCCGCCGCTGCCGCGCCCATTCCGGTTTTTGCTGATCATAGCTTGATCGGGGCTGGCCTTGTCCGTGGAGCGTTACATGAAGTTTGCGCCGCAAGCCCCGGATCTGGCGTGGCTTTTGCCGCCATTCTGCTCGCACGCTGCGGCGGCCAGGTGCTGTGGATTGCCACCGAACAGGAAACGAATCTTGTCTGGCCGCCGGGGCTGATCCCCTTTGGCCTGGCGCCGGAACGCCTGATCCTGGCGCGGGCGGCGCGCTGGGCGGAAGCGCTTTGGGCCATGGAAGAAGCCCTGCGCTGCCCTGCCTTGGGCGGGGCCGTGCTGATGGCGGGTGCGGGGCAGGGGCTTGATCTGACCGCAACGCGCCGGCTGCATCTGGCCGCCGAGGCCGGGGGCGTTTTTGGCCTGCTGCTCCGCCCGGATGGCGCTGCGGGTGCCTCCGCCGCACGCACGCGCTGGCATATCGCACCGCTTGCCAGCACCGATGCGCCGCGCTGGCGCCTGACGCTGCTCCGCCAACGCGGCGGCGCCCCGGCGGGGCCATGGAATATCGCCTTTGAAGCCGCAACCGGCAGGCTCTGCCTGGAAGCGGGGGGCGGATGAAGCCCGCGCGCCGTTACCTCGCCTTGCATCTGCCCTTCTGGGAAGCCGAGCATCTGCGCCAAAGCCACCCCGATCTGCCGGCCGATACGCCCTTGGCGCTGTGGGCGCGGCAGGGCGCGCGGCGGCTTTTGGTGGCGGTGGATCACGCGGCAGCATCGGCAGGGCTGGAACCAGGCCAAGCCTTGGCCGATGCCGAGGCGCTTTTGCCCGATTTGCAGGTTTTGCCCGCCACCCCGGAAGCCTCGGCGGCGGGGCTGCGAGACCTCACACTTTGGGCGCAGCGCTTCACGCCCCTTTCGGCGCCGCTGCCGCCTGATGGGCTGCTGCTGGATATCACCGGCTGCGATCATCTGTTTGGTGGGGAAGCCGCGCTGCTCAGTAAAGCCCTCGCGGATTTGGCAGCACTTGGCCTGACTGCCCAGGGCGCGGTGGCGAGTGCGGCGGCCAGCGCCATGGCGCTCGCGCGGGTGCGACGAGACGCGCCGATCATCGCCCCAGGATTGGAAGAAAAAGCCGTGGCCCCCCTGCCGCTTGGCCTGGCGCTCCGCCTGCCGGGGGGAATGGCGGAAGACCTCGCCCGGCTTGGGGTGCGGACCATCGGTGATGCGCTGCGCCAGCCCCGCGCGCCGCTTGTTCGGCGCTTTGGCGCGCCTTTGCTCAATGCGCTGGATGCCGCGGCGGGCCATCGCGCGCCCCCCATCACCCCCATCGCCGCGCCACCTGAGTTGAGCGTGACGCGCGCCCTGCCGGAACCGATCCTGACCGCCGAGGCTATCGCCGCCTTGCTGGACCGCCTGCTGGCTGCGCTTTGCGCGCGGCTTGCCCGTGCTGGGTTGGGGGCGCGTCGGCTTTCCCTGACCGCTTTTCGCGTGGATGGCACGGAACAGCGCCTGCTGATCGGCACCGGCGCGCCCAATCGCGACCCCGCCCATCTGGCGCGGCTTTTCGCCGAGCCGCTCGCCAGCCTGGCGCCGGAATTGGGCTTTGAGCGTTTTACCCTGCAAGCCTTGGCGACCGACCCGATGGGCGCGGAAGGGCAGGGCGCCCTGCCCATGGGCGCTGCGCCGCGCCCGGACGGGGTTTTGGCGCAGCTATTGGACAGGCTTGGCCAAAGGCTGCGCCTGGCCCGCCCCGCGCCAATGCCAAGCCATTGGCCGGAGAGGCAATGGCGCGCTGCCCCCCCGCATGAAGCGCCCATCGTTACCCCGCCCGGCTGGGGTAGCCGCACTGCACCAGTGCTGCTGCGCCGCCGGCCTGAAGCGGTGCAAGTCACCGCCTTTGCCGAAGGCGCCCCCGCCGCGCTGCACTGGCGCGGGCGGGTCTATCCGCTGACCCGTGCCGAAGGCCCGCTCAGGCTGGAAGCGGAATGGTGGCATGGCGGCGCGCTGCCGCCGGCGCGGGATTATCACCGTGTGCAACTCGCTTCCGGCGAAAGGCTCTGGCTTTGCCATGCGGGTGGGCGCTGGGTGGTGCAGGGCGATTTGCCATGAAGCCGCCCGGCTATGCGGAAGTGGCGGCGCGGTCCAATTTTTCCTTTCTGGATGGCGCCTCGCATCCGGAAGAATTGGTGGAACAGGCTGCCGCCCTTGGCCATGCCGGCTTCGGGCTTTGCGATACCAATGGCCTGGCCGGCGTGGTGCGCGCCCATGGTGCGGCCAAGGCGGCGGGGCTGGCCTTCGCGCCGGGGTGCCGGTTGCGGTTGGAAGATGGCGCGGAATGGCTGGTCTGGCCCGCCGATCGCGCGGCTTATGGGCGATTGACCGCTTTGCTTTCGGCGGCGCGCATGGCCGCACCCAAGGGTGAATGCCGGCTGGATTTCGCGGGGCTATGTGACGCGGCGGAAGGGCAGGTGGTGGCGGCGATACCGCCTGTGGCGCCGGCAGCCTTGCGCCGCCTGGCCGGGCTGCGCCTTGCTCTGCCACCGTTGATTGCCGCCGCCTGCCCCTTGCTGGGTGATGATGCGGCGGAAGTTTCGCACCTCGCCGCTTTGGCGGAAGCGACCGGGGCGCGGCTGCTCGCCACCAATAACATCCGTTACCATGTGCCATCGCGGCGGCGGCTGGCGGATGTGTTGAGCGCCATTCGCCTGCGCTGCAGCGTGGATGCTTTGGGCCAGGCGGCGGAACCCAATGCGGAACGCCATTTGAAATCCCCCGCTGAGATGGCGCGGCTATTCGCGCGCCACCCGGATGCTTTGCAGGCGAGTGTTGACGTGCTGGCAACCACGCGCGGCTTTTCGCTGGATCATTTGCGTTACGAATACCCGGATGAAGTGCTGGACCCGGGCCTCACTGCACAGCAAAGCCTGGAAGCGCGCGTGGCCGAAGCCATCGCCGCGCGCTGGCCAGTGCAGGTGCCGGATGCCATTACCGCGCGCATCGCCCATGAAATGCGCCTGATCAATGATCTTGGCTATGCGCCCTATTTCCTGACGGTGCATGAGATTATTCGCTTCGCCCGCGCGCGCGGTATATTGTGCCAGGGGCGCGGTTCGGCGGCGAATTCCACGGTTTGCTATGTGCTGGGCATCACCGCCGTTGATCCCGAAAAGCATGATTTGCTGTTTGAGCGTTTTGTCTCCGCCAGCCGTGGCGAGCCGCCCGATATAGACATTGATTTCGAACATGACCGGCGAGAGGAGGTGATCCAGCACCTCTATGAACGCTATGGCCGTGACCGCGCGGCGATTTGCGCCACCTTGATCCGCTACCGTCCGCGCAGCGCCATTCGCGAAGTGGGCAAGGCGATGGGGCTGACCGAGGATATCACCGCGCGTCTGGCCAAGGCCGGCTGGGGACCAGGGCGGGAGATGAGCCTGGCGGAATTGGCAGAGGATGAAGGCTTTGACACCAACGATCCGCGTCTTTCCATGACGTTGGAACTCGCCGAGGAATTGCAGGATTTCCCGCGCCATACCGCAACCCATGTCGGTGGTTTTGTCATCACGCGCGGCAAGCTCACGGAATTGGCGGTGGTGACGCAGGCGGCGATGGAAGACCGCACCGTGTTGGAATGGGACAAGGATGATATTGATGCACTCGGCATCATGAAGGTGGATGTGCTGGGGCTTGGGATGCTTTCCTGCCTTAGGCGCGGGTTTGATTTGCTGGCGCGGCATCGGCGCCTTGCCTTGAACCTGGCAAACCTGCCGCGCGATTGTGCGGAAACCTATGCCATGCTGCGGCGCGCGGATTCCGTTGGTGTGTTTCAGGTGGAAAGCCGCGCGCAGATGAACATGCTGCCGCGCCTCAAGCCGCGCGCCTTTTATGATCTGGTGGTGCAGGTGGCGATTGTGCGCCCGGGCCCCATCCAAGGCGATATGGTGCATCCTTATTTGCGCCGGCGTCAGGGCTTGGAAGCGGTGGAATACCCAGCGCCCGATCCTGCCTTTGGCCCGCCCGATGAATTGAAGCAGGTGCTGGGGCGCACGCTTGGCGTACCGTTATTTCAGGAGCAGGCGATGCGGCTTGCGATTGTCGCTGCCGGCTTCTCACCGGAAGAAGCGGATCAATTGCGCCGCGCCATGGCAACCTTCCGCCAACAGGGCTTGGTGACGCGCCATAAGGAAAAGCTAGTGGCGGGCATGACGCGCCGAGGTTACGCGCAGGATTTGGCGGAACGTGTCTTCGCGCAAATCGAAGGCTTTGGCAGCTATGGCTTCCCCGAAAGCCATGCAGCGAGCTTCGCGCATCTGGTCTATGCCTCGGCCTGGTTGAAGCGCCATCACCCGGCGGCCTTTGCCTGCGCGCTGCTGAACAGCCAGCCCATGGGGTTTTACGCGCCGGCGCAAATCATGCGCGATGCGCGTGAACACGGCGTAGTAGTGCGCGCGGTGGATGTGAATGCCAGCGATTGGGATAGCAGCCTGGAAGAAGCGCCCGAAAGCGCGGGTGGCTTGGCGCTACGGCTTGGCTTGCGGCTGGTGGCGGGGCTTGCCGCGCGTGATGCCGAGGCGCTGCTTATGGCCCGCGCCGCGCGCAATGGCGCGCCCTTCGTGAGCGTGGAGGATTTGGCTTGGCGCGCGGGGCTTTCCCAAGCGGCGCTCAGCGCACTCGCCGCCGCCAATGCCTTCCCCGGCGTTGCGCGGCGCGATGCCGCCTGGGCCGCGCGCGGGGCGCGGGGCACGCCACGCGATTTGCCGCTTTTCGCGGTGCTGGATGGTGTGGGTGCCGCTTTGGCTGATGAAGCCCCCATCCTGCCCGAAGCCGCGCCGTTGCTGCCGACAGAGCATGAAGGCGAGCATATTGTGCAGGATTACGCGGCACTCGGCCTGACGCTGGGGCGGCACCCGCTGGCGCTGCTCCGCACGCAACTCCGCGCCGAGGGCCTGCGCGACACGCGCGATTTGCAGGCCTGGAAATCCGGGCGCTTGTTGCGCCTGGCGGGGCTGGTGCTGATGCGCCAGCGCCCCGGTTCCGCCAAGGGCGTGATTTTCATCACCATTGAGGATGAACACGGCA
>JBIKXA010000141.1:0-9949 GCA_044356015.1 Roseomonas sp. | reverse complement strand
CAGGCGGCGGTCCAGCGCGAAGCCGCTGCCAGGGGGATTGCGTGATGGAAGGATCTTCTTCTTTTTTCGCCGATCCGAAATTCTGGGTCGCGGTTTCCTTCGTTCTGTTCTTCGTGCTGCTCGGCAGCAAGCTTTGGAAGGCCGGCACCGGGGCGCTCGATTCCCGTGCCGATGGCATCCGCAAGCGGATTGATGAGGCGAATAAGCTTCGTCTTGAAGCCGAAGCCAAGTTGAAGGAAGCCGAAGCCGCGCGGGCTGAGGCCGTGAAGGAAGCCGCGGAGCTTTTGGCGCGCGCCAAGACCGAAGCGGCACGCATTGCCGCCGCAGCCGCCGCTGAGGCTGAGGCTTCCGCCGAACGCCGCAAGCAGCTTGCCATGCAGCGCATCGCCGCGGCAGAAGCGAGTGCCATTGCTGAGGTGCGCAACACCGCGGCCGATATTGCCGCTTCAGCAGCTCGCGCGGTGCTGGCCGAGACCATGGATTCCGCCGCGGATAGCGCCTTGATTGACCGTAGCGTGGCCGACCTGCCGCGCGCCTTGCGCGTCGCCTGACGCGAACGGATTTTCCAATCAAAGCCGCTTATCCCTGAGGGGGTAGGCGGCTTTTTGCATCGCTACTGAATCCGCTTTTGCATTTCAACGAAAAGTCTTAAGCTTTGTCCATCATGTTCTGATGGGAGAGAAAGCTTCATGTTGCGCCGCCTGACCCTTGCCGCCGCCCTGCTGGCCGGTTCCGCCTTGTCTGCCCACGCCAATGTCTTTCGCTGGGCCAATGATGGCGACGTGAATTCCATGGACCCCTATACGCGGCAGGAAACCTTCCTGCTCGCCTTCGGGTCCAATTTCTATGAACCGCTGGTCCGCCGCAACCATGAAGGCAAGGTGGAAGCGGCATTGGCTGAACGCTGGGAACAGCCGCAGCCGACCGTCTGGCGCTTCCATCTGCGCCGCAATGTGAAATTCTCGGACGGGACGCCCTTCACCGCTGATGATGTTGTCTTCAGTGTGCAACGTGCACGCTCACCTGGTTCCAATGTGCAAGGCGTGCTCGCTTCCGTGAAGGAAGTGCGCAAGATTGACGATCACACGGTTGATTTCGAAACCACCGTGCCCAACCCGATCCTGCTGCAGGAAATCACCAATTGGGGCATGTTCAGCCGCGCCTGGGCGGAAAAGAACAACGCAACGCGCCCCGCGGATTTGACCACGCGTGAGGAAAACTTCGCCACGCGCAATGCCATGGGCACCGGCCCCTTCATCCTGGTTTCGCGTGAGCCGGACCGCCGAACCGTGGTGGCACCCAATCCCAATTGGTGGGACAGGCCGGTGCATAACCTGACGCGCGCCGAATTGAACATCATTTCCAATGACGCGACGCGGGTTGCCGCGCTGCTCTCGGGTGAAATGGATTTTGTCTATACCGTGCCGCCGCAGGATGTGGACAGGATTTCGCGTTCGCCGGGCGTGCGCATCATCCAGGGGCCGGAATTGCGCACCATCTATCTGGGGATGGATCAGATGCGCCCGCAGCTTCTGAAATCCGATGTGCAGGGCAAGAATCCCTTCCAGGATGTGCGCGTGCGTCGCGCCATGCAATTGGCAATTGATACCAGCGCCATTCAGCGGAGCGTGATGCGCGGCCAATCCCGCCCGACCAATCTGATCTATGGCCCGGGCGTGAATGGCTTCCGTGAAGAAGATGACCAGCGCCCGCGCCTTGATCTGAATGAAGCGCGGCGCCTGCTGACGGAAGCGGGCTATCCGAATGGCTTTGGCGTCACGATGGATTGCCCGAATGACCGCTATGTGAATGATGAGGCGATTTGCACCGCCGTGGTTGCCATGCTGGCGCGCATCAATATCCGCGTGACGCTGAACGCGCAGACCCGCGCGCGCTTCTTCGCGGAAATCAATGCGCCACGCTACAATACCAGCTTCTATCTGCTGGGTTGGACGCCGGCGACATCGGATGCGCATAACGCGCTATTCAACCTGGCGGGTACGCGTGATGGCTCGCGCGGTATTTTCAACAATGGCGGCTATTCCAACCCGCGTTTGGATGAGCTGATCGGTCGGATCGCGGTGGAGACCAACCAGGCCACGCGCCAGGGGCTGATCACCCAAGCGGGCAAGGTCATTCAGGACGATGTCGGCTATATCCCGCTGCACCAGCAGCAGATTGTCTGGGCCGTGCGGCAGGGTTGGAATGTGGTGCAGACGGCGGATAATTATATCCAGCTGCGCTTTGTGCGGCAGGGGCAGTAGGGCCTGCGGCAAAACCCCGCCCGGTGATCGCCGGGCGGGTCAGGCCCCAATTTCGGCCCCATTGATCCACCCCGGAAAAGGGGGGATGCTCCACCCGCGTCAGGATTGCGGCGCGCTGGAGGAACCGTGACCGAAGCGGCAATAGATTGCGATCTGCATCCGGGCCTGCCCTCCATGGCAAGCCTGTTCCCCTATATGGATCAGCATTGGCGGACCAGTTTGAAGGAACGCGGTGTTTCGCAGCTTGAAAGCGCGTCCTGGCCTCCCGCCGCGCCTTCCACCGTGCGTGCCGATTGGCGTGGCCCGAAAGGCGAGGCGCCGTGCCGGCTTGAAACCCTGCAAGCGCAAGTGCTGGATCGGTGGCAAGTCGGCACGGGCATCCTGAACCCGCTTTTCCCGGTGCAGCTTCCCTTCAGCCGAGACCTCTCAGCGGCCTTTGCGCGCGCGGTGAATGATTGGATCCGCGCCGAATGGCTGGATGGTGACAAGCGCCTGCGCGCTTCCATCCTGCTGCCCAATGCCATTGAGGAATCAGTGGCCGAGATTGAACGCCTCGCCCCCGATCATCGTTTCGTGCAGGCCATGACGCTTTGCATGGGCGAAATTCCGCTGGGCCGGCGCGAATGGTGGCCGGTGTATGAGGCACTGTCCCGCCATGACATGCCGCTTGCCATCCATGCCGGCAGCAATTGGCGCCACCCGGTCACCTCGGTTGGCTGGCCTTCCTATTATCTTGAGGAATACACAGCCAATTCGATGGGGTTTCAATCCTCGCTCGCGTCCCTCATCACCGAAGGCGTGTTTGTGAAATTCCCGAAGCTGAAGGTCGTGCTGCTGGAAAGCGGCGTGTCCTGGCTGCCGGCTTTTTTGTGGCGGTTGGTGAAATCCTGGAAGGGCGTGCGCTTTGAAGTGCCCTGGCTGGATCGCCCGCCATCGGATTATGTGCGCGACCATGTGCGGCTTTCGATCCGCCCCTTGGATGTGCCGGAAGAAGCCGATACCATGGCGCGGTTGATGGATCATTTGGGATCAGATGAATTGCTGCTTTGGTCATCCGATTGGCCGCATGCGCATTTTGACGGTGATGCGCGTATCCCGGATGGGCTTGATCCTGCCCTGCTCACGAAAATCATGGTGGATAACCCGCGCGCGACGTATAAGCGCCTCCGGGAAGGAGCCCTCGCATGAACATCATCCGCCCCATCGCTGCCCCTGGGCGGCCTGCTGCTGCGACGCTCGGCCTGGTGGATTGCGATATCCATCCGCGCTGCGCGGATTTGGGCGAATACCGCCCCTTCATGACGGACGCCATGTGGCGCCGGCTGACCACCTACGGCATCCATGCGCGCCACGGCTTCCATAAGGGCTATCCCTTCCCGAAGGCAGCGCCACTCGCCAGCCGACGCGATGCCTGGGGGCCGCAGGGCCAGCCGCCCGCTTCCGATCTTGGCTTTGTGCAAAAGCAATTCCTGGATCACTACGGTCTTGATGTTGGCGTGCTGAACCCCTTGCAGCCATCCGGCCAGGGCGATGTGAATGATGAACTTTCGGGCGCACTCGCCTTTGCCGTGAATGAATGGCAATTGGCGCATTGGGTGGATCATGATGCGCGGCTGCGCGCTTCCATCGTGGTGCCTTATGAGGATGCGGCGGCGTCAGCGGCGGAAATCCGCAAGCGCGCCGGCGATGGCCGCTTCTGCCAGGTGCTGTTGATGAGCCGCACCTCGGAACCTTTGGGCCGCAAACGCTATTGGCCGATTTATGAGGCAGCCGCGGAAGCGGGCCTGCCGATTGGCATTCATGCCTTTGGCTTTTCCGGCAATGCCATGACCAATGGCGGCTGGCCTTCCTTTTATGTGGAGGAAGTGCAGGAACACGCCACCAGCGCGCAGGCGCAAGTCGCATCCTTCGTGGTGGAGGGCGTGTTTGAACGCTTCCCCACACTCAAGATCTTGATGATCGAATGCGGCTTTGGCTGGATGCCATCGCTCGGCTGGCGGCTCGACAATAACTGGAAGCGGCTTCGTGATGAGGTGCCGCATCTGAAGCGGGCGCCAAGCGAGTATATGCGTGATCATGTCTATGTCTCCACCCAGCCAATCGAAGAACCGGCGAGGGGTGAGCATTTGCTGGATGCGATGGAATGGATCGGCTGGGATCGTATTCTTTATGCCAGCGATTATCCGCATTGGGATTTTGACGATCCGCGCATTGCGATTCCTTCCTTCATTCCAGCGGAAAGGCGCGCCGCGATCTTCGGCGGCAATGCGCGCGGTTTCTATCGGCTGTAATGGCGCGGCATATTGTTGCGGCGGTGGATGAAATCCCGCCCGGTGGCCGGAAGCTGGTGGAAGCGGATGGCAAGAAGATTGTGGTGTTCAATCTGGACGGCGAGTTTTTCGCGCTGCTTGATCGCTGCCCGCATCAGGGCAGCGCGCTTTCCGGCGGCATTCTGTGCGGCCTGACGCTGAGTGATGAACCGGGGCGCTATCATTTCTCCCGCGCCGGGGAAATGCTGCGCTGCCCCTGGCATAATTGGGAATTTGATATCCGCACGGGCAAAAGCTGGTTTGATCCGCGGCGCACAAAAGTGCGCGCCTTTCCGGCGCATGTGGAACCGGGGGCGGCGCTAGCGTCTGATCCGCGGAGGGCGCAGGCCCGGAGCGGTGAATCAGCCGCTCAAAAAGACTCTGCACCACCATCCATGCCGATGGAGGGTGGTGCAGTGGAAGGTCCGTATCAGGCCGAAACCTTCCCGGTGAAGATTGAGGCGGATTATGTGGTGGTAGAGGTTTGAGGGTTGGGGGTGATGATGCCCCTTCAAATCACCCCGAATAACTCGCGATCTCGATCAAATTGCCATCGGGATCGCGGCAATAGCAGGACATGATGGGGCCAAGCGCGCCCGCCTTCGCCACCGGGCCAACTTCCACAGTGACGCCACAGGCGCGCAGATATTCTGCCACTTGGTCCGACTTCATGGTGACGATGAAGCACAAATCATCCGTCCCCGGCACGCCGCCGGCGGCACCGGTGAACCATTCCTCCTGTGTTGCATTCACGGGGCGCAGATTGATTTTCTGCCCCCCGAAGCGAAGGGATGTGCGGCGATGGGGGCCGAATTCTTCGCGTTCCATGCCCAGCACGCGCTGATACCAGGAAGCGGAGATTTCAACATCGCGGCAGGTAATGACCAGATGATCCAGGCGATCCACGGCGAAACGCATGATGCTCAGCCTTTCTTCGGCAAACGCGCCGTCACTTCGATTTCAATGCGCATGATATCGGTTTGCAGCCCGGCATGGATCAGCGTGGAAGCCGGGCGCGCCTTGCCGAAATGCTTGCGGAAGACCGGCCAGCAGGGCTCCCAATCTTCCCTTCTGGGAACAATAGTCAGCACGCGCACCACATCATCCAAGGTGCAGCCGGCTTCGGCCAAGGCGCGGCTGATATTGGCGAAGCATTGTTCCGCCTGCGCCACCACATCCGGTGCGATGGTCATGGTGGCGTAATCATAGCCGGTGGTGCCGGATACCCAGACGTAATCGCCATCCACCACCGCGCGGGAATAGCCAATCTCCGCTTCGAATTTGGAACCGGAGGAAATCAAACGGCGTTCATTCATGGCGTTATGTCCCTGTTACGCGGTCATCGGCCCGCCGCATTTTTCCGGGCGGAATTTACGTTCGGTGGAGGCTGGAAATTTCGCGAGCTTATCGGCGGGCCGGATCGGGCGGCGGACCAATTCCCCACCGCAATTCGGGCAAAGCCCGCCCGGCAATTTTGTGCGCGCGCACTCCACGCACCAGGTGCATTCAAAGGAACAGATCAGCGCATCGCGGCTTTCGGGTGGCAAATCCCGCCCGCAACATTCGCAATTCGGTCTCAGTGCCAGCATCGGATTTATCCTCTCACGGAGATGCGACAATGCGCGCGACAAAACGTCGCACAATCGGCAGCACCACCAGCACGGTCGGGAAGGCGATGACCCAGGAAGAAAGCCAGGCAATCGGCCAACGCACGAGAAACTCCGCCCCCGGTCCCAGCGCCAGTAGCGTTGAGATGCCGGAAATCACGATGGTCATGATCCCGGAAAGGATGAAGCCCGTCACCGGCAGCGTGAAGCGCGCCGGCAGGCGGCGATCACCTGTTGCGCTCACTCCAACCCCTCATAGAAATCATTGCCCTTGTCATCCATGACGATGAAGGCCGGGAAATCCTCAACCTCAATCCGCCAGACAGCTTCCATGCCGAGTTCGGGGTATTCCAGCACTTCCACCTTCTTGATGCAGTCCTGCGCGAGCCGCGCGGCAGGGCCGCCCACTGACCCCAGATAGAAGCCGCCATATTTCTTGCAGGCATTCAACACGGCTTTGGAACGATTGCCCTTGGCCAGCATCACCATGGAACCGCCGGCGCTTTGGAAGGCCTCCACATAGCTATCCATCCGCCCCGCCGTAGTGGGGCCGAAGGAACCGGTCGCCATGCCGGTCGGTGTTTTGGCCGGCCCCGCGTAATAAACAGGATGGTCCTTCATATATTGCGGCAGGCCCTGCCCGGCATCCAAGCGTTCCTGCAATTTTGCATGCGCAATGTCACGCGCCACCACCATGGTGCCAGTCAGGCTGACCCGCGTTTTCACCGGGTATTTGGAAAGGGTGGCGCGGATATCGCTCATGGGGCGAGACAGATCAATCTTCACCACCTCGCCATTCAGAATGTCGGTGGTCGTTTCTGGCAGATATTTCGCCGGGTCATGTTCCAGATCCTCGACGAAAACGCCCTCAGGCGTGATCTTCGCCTTGATCTGACGATCGGCGGAACAGGAAACGCCAATGCCGATCGGCAGACTCGCGCCATGCCGCGCAAGCCGCACCACGCGCACATCATGGCAGAAATACTTGCCACCGAATTGCGCGCCAATGCCAAGGTTCTGCGTGAGCTTATGCACCTCCGCTTCCAGTTCAGTATCGCGGAAGGCGTGGCCGGAAAGATCGCCGGAGGTCGGCAGTGCATCCAGCCATTTCGTGCTGGCAAGCTTCACGGTCTTGAGCGTCGCTTCCGCGCTGGTGCCGCCAATGACAATCGCCAGGTGATAGGGCGGGCAGGCGCTGGTGCCGAGTGTCTTGATCTTCTCTTCCAGAAACGCCAGCAGCTTGGGCTTGTTCAGCACAGCGCGGGTCTGCTGGAACAGGAAGGTCTTATTCGCTGAACCGCCACCCTTCAGCACGAACATCAAATGCATTTCATCAGCGTGGTATTCGCCTGGCTGCGCCATGATGGAAAATTCCACGGGCAGGTTATTGCCGGTGTTCTTTTCCTCATACATCGTGATGGGCGCCATTTGCGAATAGCGCAGATTGGTTTCGGTATAGGTGCGATGCACGCCGTAAGACAGCGCCTCTTCCTCATCGCCTTCCACCCAAACGCGCTGGCCCTTTTTGCCGAAGACAATGGCCGTGCCGGTATCCTGGCACATGGGCAAAACACCGCCGGCGGCGATATTGGCATTCTTCAGCAGATCGAGTGCAACGAAGCGATCATTCGCACTCGCTTCGGGATCCTGCAAAATCTTCGCAAGCTGCGCCAGATGCGCCGGGCGCAGCAGGTGGGACACATCCTTGCAGGCCTGGAAGGCGAGCGCTTCCAAAGCGCCGGGCTTCACTTTCAAAACGGTCTTGCCATCCACCTGCATGGTGGAAACGCCATCAATCGGCAGCTTGCGCCAGGGGGTGGTATCGGCGCCGAGCGGGAACATGGGCGAATAGCGGAAGTTTTCCGGGCGCGCCGGGGCGGCGGCATCAAGCGGGGGTGTCATTGGCAATCTCTCCAACCATCAACCTAGAGCGTTTTCAAGCCAAGTGGAATCACTTGGCGGCTCGGAAAACGCGACCAAACAAAAGTCTAAAGCTGTTCCCGTGAACGCATGTGAACGGAAACAGCTTTAGTCGCGGCTCGCTGGCCGCGTTTTTCAACAGACCTAATACCAGCAGCGGCAGGGAACCGGCAAACAGGCCGATCAATCCCGCCCATCACGCCAGCGATTCTGCGCCATGGTCCAGGCAATGCCGAAGGCGCGGAATTCATGGCCGGCGATCCGGCGGAGCTTCTTTTCCACTGGCGCCGCGATATCGGTCAAAGCCGTGCCATTGCTCGCCTTGGCCAATTCACGCCCCAGCGCGGTCGCCAAGGCCACGCCGCGGCCATTGCAGCCGGTCCAGCTCAGCACGCCCGGCGCCAATTCATAGACATGCGGCATCTTGTCATCGGTCGCGGCGACATAGCCCCACCAGACGTAATCGAATTGCACATCGCCAATCTGGGGAAACACACGCTTCACCCGTTCCGTGATGCGCGCGCGGATGCGCCCTTCCCAGCCAAAGGGCACAATCAAGCCGCCACCCGTCACCAGCCTTCCATTCGCATCGAAGCGATAGAAATAAAGATCGCCCTGCGTATCGGATAACGCATGGCCCTCTGGCAGGATGGATTTGCGGATGTTATCCGAAAGCACCGAAGTGCCCATTTGGTAAGACCGCACTGGCACAATGCTCTGCTTGAGACCCGGCCAGAAATCACCGGTATAGGCATGGGTTGCGATAATCACGCGTTCGGCATGCAGCACTCCACGCGGCGTCTCCACCGCCCAGCCGCCCGCTTCCTGCCTGATGGCGCGCACCGGGCTTCCGGTATGCACCACCGCACCGGCACGCATCGCCGCCGCCGCCAGCCCGCGCGCATAGCCAAGCGGATTGATCCGCCCGCCGGTCTTGTTTTCCCACCCGCCATGCCAGTAATCCGTGCCGGCCAGGGAGGCCATCTCTGCGCGGTCCACCATGCGCACCGGGGCGCCGCGGCGGCCCCATTGTTCCACGCGGGAAGCTGCCAGTTTCATGCGTGAAGGTCTGTGCGCCGGCTGTATCCAGCCATTTTGTACCGCTTCCGCCTGAATGCCGTGCTTGCGGATCAGGTCAAACACCAAGGATGCGCTGTCGCGGATGAGGCCAACCAATTCTTCGCCCTTGTCGCGCCCGCCATGTTCGCGCGCGACACTCGCCACAATGGCATCGGGGTCAAGGCGCGACAGGTTCGGGATGACCTGGCCGTTATTGCGCCCGGAAGCACCCCAGCCAATCTCGGCGCCTTCCAACACGGTCACGGGCACGCCGGCTTCGGCCAAATGCAGCGCCGCCGATAGCCCGGTGAAGCCGGCACCCACCACGGCAATGCCGGTGCGCGCTTCGCCCAGCAACGGTTCTGTGGCCGGCGGCGCGGGCGCGGTGGCGGCCCAAAGGCTCGGCGGCATGGGTGTAGAGACGGCATTCACGCGCTTTTCCTTCCGGTAAACAGCACCGCGGCGAGCATCCCGGCAACGGCCAAGCCTGCCCCCAGAATTTGCAGCAGGGAAAGCGGTTCGCGCAACCAAAGCCCCGCCAGCAGCAGCGCAACCACCGGCACCATGACGGAAAGTGTCGCGGCGCGCGTCGCGCCCAGCAATTCCACGGCGCGGGCGAAGAAGAACATCGCGACACAGCCCAGCACCAGCCCTTGAGCGATCAGGTGGAACAGCACCAGGCCCGCCGGCATGGCGAAAACTTCCGCCGCGCGCAGCGGCAGCCAGAAGGGCAGGATGGCAAGGCCGGAGACAATGGTGATGGCCGCCGTGGCGGGGATCGCCGGCACCT
>JBIKXA010000140.1:0-9951 GCA_044356015.1 Roseomonas sp. | reverse complement strand
TGGAAGGCCTTCCAAAGGGTCTTAAGGTTATGCGTGGTGTGCAACTCGGGGCAATCGACGCCGAACGCTGCGCCGTAAGTGGCGATTGTCGACTTCATGCCTAATTCGATCGCATGTCGGTAAAGGTAAAGCGCTGGAAGTGTAAGCTCCCACCGAATTTGTCGATCAGAGAGCGCGGATCCGGTAAGCAACTTGCCGGCACGCATGAAGCCTGCCTCGAGCAGGACCATGCGCTCCGAAGCATCCTGCGAAATTTCCGCTTGGTGTTGAGTATTGTTGGTTTTGCGAAGCGGCTCATCGCCCTGCTGCGGCCAGCGAAAAGGTCGGTCAAACAGACTTCGAAATAAGTTTTCATCCATAAAGATGCTGCCTCTGGTCAAAAAGGCTATCCATATGGTGCCGTGCTTTGCGCTCAGCAGCCCGCTGGTAGCCATCCTCAATGTTGTCCCTAGCTATCATGGCTTCGGCGCGGCCCTCCTAAGCCTCAGCCTCGACAACCATCCAGCACACCAGCCGCACATCCGCCTCGCTGATTGGCGGCAGTGGCGCGGGCGGTTCAAAGCGTTCCAGGCCAGTCGCCAGAATCCATTCTACCAAGCGCATGCTGCGGGCCACTGCTGGCCCTGAGCGATCACGGAACTGCTCGCGCAGCAGCGCCTCCTCTCGCAAGGGCCAGGGTGCCTCCAGAACATCAAGCGCCTTGGCGAGTTTGTCGGCCTCCACATCATGCGGTGGGTGCGCGCGGATGAATTCTGCGACTTGGCGGTTCAGTCGCCTCACTTGCGGTTGAAGGTTAGCGGGATCCGAGAGGCTATCCCATTCAGTCAGAATGTCGGCTAGGGCGACATCCCAGAAGCCAAATACACCGTCGTTTAGCGCATCCGGCATATGGCGTGGCGTGTCCTCGGTACAGTCAATCAAGCGCAGGCAGGTGCCTGTCTCGCGCTCGATAGCCTTTGTCGCGTCAGGCTGCTGCCAGCCGGGTTCCGCCGGGACAAAGCGCAGGAAGCAGAGATACGCCTGCCGGCGCAGTGATGCGACGCAAGGATTGGGCGGTGCGGCTGGCGGCGGTGCTGTCGGCAGCGGAAACGCGTCCATTCGACGCGCGGCATTGGAATTGCGCCAGCTTCGCGCTCGCCGCTGTGGAAGCTGTCACTGGCGCACGACCGCAGGTGAAGATTCATCCATCGCTTGCTGCCTCAGCCGATAGCGCTGGCTTTCCGCGCATCGCGCCTGCCTATGCGCGCGCCGGCGATATCGTCCTGGCTGGCGATCCGCCGCGCCTTGGCGTGGTGGTCGAAGCCGGGCGCGCGGCTTTTGTCGGACCAAAAGGCCTGACCCACGCGCCGCTTACTGAATGCAGCATAGCCTGGAGGATTGGCTGAATGCCCGTCGCCATCCCGATCATCGCCGTCGCCGTTGGCGCGGTGGCCTCAGCCGCAGTCGGTGGTGGCATCATCGGCGCGCTGGTTGGCGCCGGTACTGCCTTTGCCATCACCAGCGTTGGCGGTTCCGTCTTTCCCTCGCGCCCGCCCTCATCCCCCGCTATTCCCAGCCGCGCGGTCGATAATACCACCGCCCCCGGCGCGGGGCGCACGCAATCCGTCCGCCAGCCACTCACGGAACACCAGATCGTCTTTGGCCGCTGCAAGGTGGGCGGGCCCATCGTGTTCATTCATTCCGCAACCGATGATCAGGGCCGCGCCGATGGGTATTTCTACGCCGTCGTCGTGCTCGCCGCGCATCGCGTGCAATCCATCGGCGATGTCTGGCTGGGTGATACTCTTGCGACCGATGCGAAATACAATGGGCTGGTGCGGATTGATCGCCATTTGGGCGCAGCAGACCAGGTAGCAAATGCAAACTTGATCGCCGAGACCGCCGGCAAATGGACCGCCAATCATCGCGGGCGCGGACGCGCCTATGTCGCGGTGCGACTAAAGATCACCGCCCAGGCCTTTCCCTCTGGCCCGCCAAACATTTCCGCCCTGGTGCAGGGCGCGAACACCATTCTGGACCCGCGCAGCAACACCACCGGATGGTCTGACAATCCCGCGCTCTGCCTTGCCTGGTATCTCACGGCCCCCTTTGGCTGGAAGGCATCCTGGGATGATATCGACATCCCCGCCTTGATCGCCGCCGCCAATATCTGTGATGAGCTAATCGGCACCCGCGCCGGCGTTTATGAAAAGCGCTACACGGTCAATGGCCGTGTCTCCCTTGGTGAGGGAAAGATCGCCATCACCCGCAAGCTTGTCGCCGCCATGGCGGGCGCGCTGGTGGTCTCGGGCGGGCGGTTCTTTATCCATGCGGGCGGGCCGGCGCTGCCGGCATTCACACTCAACGCCAATGCGCTGCGCGGTGATGTCACCATCCAGGGCAGCCGCCCGCGCCGGGATCTCTTTAACGGCGTGCGCGCGGTTTATGTGGACCCGGCCAAGAACTGGCAGCCCACCGATGCACCGCCCTTGCTCGCCGCGAATTACGTCGCCGAGGATGGGGGGGAGGCGATTTATCGCAGCATGGAATTTCCACTGACAACTTCGGTCGCGACCGTTCAGCGCATCATGAAAGCCGAATTGGAACGCAACCGTCGCCAGCGCGAGGTGGCCTTCCCTGCCAATCTTTCAGCGCTGCGGCTGCGGCCCTGGGATAGCGTGACGCTGGCGCTCGACCGGCTGGGCCCCTTTCCCGCGCGGGTGACGGGCTGGCGGCTGGCGCCTGATGGCGGCGTGGATCTGACCTTGGCCGAGGAGGATCCCGCGATCTGGGATTGGGACCCGGCGGTGGATGAACGCGCGACCGGCGATAGCCCCTCGGTCGTTTTGCCCAATCCGGGCGTGATTGCCGCGCCGGCGACGATCAGTGTGGAAACACCAACAGGTGTCAGCTTTGCCACAATGGCGCTTTCCTGGGCGGCGGTCGGCAGTGCGTATCTGTCAGGCTATGAATTGGAATTCCGTCCGGCCTCCGTTGCCGCCTGGCAGGGCTATGGCGGGGCGCTGAGTGCCACCGCGGCCTCTATCGCCACCGGCGAGCCGACGGCGTTCAGGCTGCGCGCCGTGGCCCGCAGTGGCGCGGTGTCCGGCTGGCAGGACGCTGCCATTCCAGGCGGCGTCACCGCGCTGGCAGCGCTTGGCATTTCCAGCGGTGTCCGGCTTTCCGGGATCCTGCCGCCCGAAGTCACGCGGTTGCAGGTTTTTGAAGCGAGCAGCGCTAATCTTTCCTTGGCGGTGAAGCTAGCCACCGAACCCGCCGCGCTACCCTGGGACCGCACCGGGTTAAGCGCGGGGCAAGCCCGTTGGTATTGGCTGCGTTCTGTCTCGGCCGAGGGCAATGTCTCCGCGTTGATCGGGCCGGTCACCGCTACCGCAATCTAGGGGCGCTGCCATGGCCGCACGCATCGACGATCTGCTGGTGCTGGGGCAGAATATCTCGAAGACTGATCTCGCAAAATATCTGCGCGACCGCGAGGCAGTGCTGCCCTTTGATTTTGGCGGGCTTGGCGATGGTGCGGCGAATGACCGGGCTGCCATCCAGGCGTGTTTTGATCGCGCGGCGGCGGATAAGAAGTTCGCGATCATCCCGCCCGGTACCTGGCGTGTGGATGCCGGCGTTGTGCTTGGCGGCGGTGCGCGCGGGCTGATCATGCAGGGCATCATTCAATACACCGGGGCGACCAATGCGCCGGCCACTGTGCTGACGCTGGGCGATGGCGGCGCCACGCGCAATGGCGAGAAACTCTATCTCGGCCTGCAAGTCACGCGGCAGTTCCAGTCTGACTGGCTGAGTGAGGATGATATCGGCATCCTGGCGCGCAATCTGGATTCCTCGCTGCTTGATCTGCGGCTCGTATCCGGTTTCACCATTGGGCTGCGCACCCTAGGCGATGGGCGCGGCTTTGAGGATAGCACGCTGAACCTCGGGCGCATTCTGAACAACCGCTATGGCATTGATGCCCATGCCGCGACGGCGAACGCCTGGAATACCTCCATCCGATACTATGGCGGCCATTTCGCTTGCGGCACGGGCATCAACCCAGCGCTGGACCGTTTTGGCATACGGTTTTCGCGTGGTGCCGCGGATGCCTATAACAACCACAATCGTCATGTCTTTGACGCACCGAATTTCGAGCTGCGCCAACTTGACCCGAATATTGCCATTCCCTTTTTGAATGAGACAAACGGTACGGCCATCATCGCGCGCAATATGCGGATGGAGGGCTGTTCCCCCTTTGCCGCGCGGCACACGGCGGCAGCGACCGACTGCGAATATGATGTGGCCTGGGCGCAGAGCTACTCGATTGGCGTTGACTACACGCCGAGTGCGACCCGCGCCGGCAATGCCGTATTCAACCGTCACCGCGCGCCGACATCGCGGCTGACACGGCTGCTGGCGCATATCCCGAATATCCGCGCCGCCGCTTTCTGGCAGAGCAGCACTGAGATTGGTGTGGAGGGCGCATGCATCATCGCCACTTCCACCACCACCGAGACCGCCATGGCCGCACTTTCCTGGAACGGGCTGAACGGCATCACGCCCACAGCGCGGGGCCTGCTGCTGAACCCCAATCGAGGTGTCGGCTTTGTAGTGCAAACCACCCATGCCAAGGAATTCGCGCTCGCGCATTGGTTGGTCGGCGGCGCTGATGGAGGGCGGCTTTGTCTGCGTTGCTTTGATGGTGCCGGCATTGTGCGGGAAAACATCGCCGGCGATGCGCTGGCATCCGGCACGACGCTGCAATGGGCGCCAACCTCCAAAACCTGGCAGGCGGGGGCGGTGATGCAGGAGAGCGACCTGAACCGCCGCCAGACGGTGCGTTTTGGGCCGGAGGTGGCCTTTGCGCAGATCGGCATCATTGGCTTTGACGGGCAGATTGAGTTGGAGGCGCTGCGGCTATACGGCCTGCCCGAGGATGCGCCGGCGATCCTGTCCGGCTGCCCTGCGCTGCCCGCTGGTAGCAGGACACTGATGTTCTCCGCCAGTTGGGATCTGCCGAGCATGCCGCCAGGGGCGACGAGCAATGCAGACGTGACAGTGCCCGGCGCGCGGCGGGGGGATTTCGCGGATGCGTCGCTGGATACCAGCAGCATTGCCTTTATCCTGGATTGCCATGTTTGGTCGAACGACAAGGTACGCGTCACAGCGCGAAATGTCAGCCTTTCCACAGTGGACCTGCCGGCAGCCAGCTTGAGTGTGCAGGTGGTCAAGCGGAAGGTGGGGTGAGGCGGGGCTGCGCCACGAACGCGCCAAGCGAAGACGCAGCTATCAGCCGCGACAGCCTGCCGTCGGCGTCGCGCAGCTTCAAGGTGGTGGAGAGGGTGTGAGGGGGGAACGGCAACTGGTCGTGCCAAGTTTCGCGCAGCGCTTCGGATATCTGGCCCGCCTGAATTCTTGCTTGCAATCAGGGCGCGCCAGGTATCCTTTATTCCCCAATCCGTGGCGGTTTCACCCAACCGCGGAAGGCCGCGTGCAAGGCTGCCGATCAGCCGCTTGGTGTTGGCAAAGATGCCGGTTGGCTTACTTGGGGGCGGGGCCGGCCAAGTGCTGCTTGCGCGCCGTTAAGCGCTACGGCGCCGGTGCCTGCCGGATTGACCAGGGCCCGCCTTTTCTATTAACAAATGTTTAGCCCAACTGGCTAACGCTTTTGAGGAGACGTTACTCTGCGCGCTTCCGGTAGCATACGCTTCGGGGGGATTGTGTTTGACCCTGTCCGGGGGGTGGTGCTTGCTGCCAATGGCTCGGAAACCGCGCTGCGCGCTAAGACGCTGGCACTGCTGGGTCTTTTGCTGGAAAGCGCTGGGCGGGTTGTTTCTGCCAATGAAATTCTCGACCGGATTTGGGGCGATGTGACAGTCACGCCCGACAGCGTGACCCAATGTATCGGTGAATTGCGCCGCGCCTTTGGGCCGGGCGGGGCGGAGCTTTTGAAGACCCTGCCGCGCCGCGGCTATGTGCTGACAGCCACGCCCGATGCCCCGCCCTCAGCCCCGGCCCTGATGGAACTTGCGACCCCTGAAGTCGAAATCATTGACCGCTCAGCCGATCACTTGCTGATAGCTGCCTCTGTCCCCACGGTTGCGGTGTTGCGCCCGCGCTGGCTGGGGCCGGACCCGGAAGACCCCTGGCTGACCGAAGGCATCGCGCATGACATCACGGAAATCCTGACCAGGTTTCGCGAACCGGTGGTGATTTCCAGCAATTCATCGCGCCTAATCGGCGTTGAAGGTGATGATTTTTCCGAAGCGGCGCGAAAACTATGCGCGCGCTATCTGGTGACCAGCGTGCTGCGCAGTAGCGGTGAAAGGCTGCGGCTTTCGATCGGCCTGGAAGATGCCTCAAGCGGCGCAAGATTATGGTCTGATAGCGTCAACCTGCGTCGGGAGGAATTATTCGATTTCCAGGATGAAGCGGCAAGCCGTATTGCCCATGCGCTGGTGCCCCAGATTGCGGCGGCGGAGCTGCGCTGCAGCCTGCGGCGCCCGCCGGAACATCTGGGGGCCTATCATTTGCTGTTGCGCGCCCGTGAAATGATCGCCCGGCTTGATCGGGAATCCTTCACCGAAGCGGGACGGCTTTTGGAACATGCGCTTGGCATTGATGCCGGCTATGGCAATTTGCATGGCGCCTATGCCGGTTGGCTGACCTTGCGCATGTTCCAGGGTTGGTCGGTGGATTGGGCGGGCGACAAGGCGCTCATGGAAAAAACCGCCAAGATCGCGCTGCGGCTGGACCCGGATAATGCGCGCACGCTTTCGCTTTTCGGCCATAGCCGCACTATCATGGAACGCGATTACGCCTCCAGCGAAACATTGCTGAGCCAGGCTTTCGCATTGGCGCCGAATGATGTGGAAACGCTGTGCTGGACCGTACCGACTCTGTCTTATATCGGCCAGACCGAGGAGGCGATCCGGCGTGCCCAGCGCGCCTTGAGTCTTTCGCCGCTTGATCCGTTTAGGTTTCGGCACGAATGCTTCCTAAGCCTTGCGTATTATGCAGCCGACGATTTTGAGACTTCTGCATCCTGGGGCTTGAGATCATGGGAGCGCAACGCAAATTATTCCTCTAATCTTCGGATAACGGTAGCCGCACTGTCTGCAGCAGGCAAAGTGGACCAGGCCAGAGAATTAGCCCAGCAGCTTCTTCGTTTACAGCCAGAGCTCAGCGCCGGTAAGACGGCTAGTACGAGCGGGTATTGTCAGGCAGCCCGGCGCAAATCGTATGCGCAACATCTGATAGCCGCTGGAATTCCTGAGTGATGACTTTTTTGTTTGGCTCGTTCAATCTTGTGGGAGGAAATACATGACAGGTTTCACAGATGCCGGTTCCGACGCCGGGTCCGATGCCGGTTCCGACGCCGGTTCCAACGGCGCCTTCGGAGGTGTCTTCACCCCCCCCGGCATAGCCCTATCCGGGCTGCTTGGTGAGGAAGAACCCCTACCGGGCAACCCCTATGCCCCGAAGATACCCGGCAATTACCCGCTGCTGGTCACCTTTGGCGAAACAAAATTCAGCGATGCCTGGTGGTCCCCGGCGCTCCGCGCCCAGCTTTGCCTGCCCGCATTGCTGAAGACGAAGTGGGAGGAGAAAGAGCCAGAAAAGCCCCCTTACATGGATGACGACGCGAATAGCACCGGTCAAATCCTCAAGCGTGAGATCAACAAACTACGTGAAGCAGCCTTGTTGCGGCCGGCGCGTCAGGCGGAAATCATGCAACAAAATAGTGGTCTGGATGGGGATTGGCGCCAATTCCTTGGCGCGCATCAATCCCGCCGGCCCGCCACGGCTGCCCTGGTCTATCTTGGCCTTGCCATGGGTACTGTGATCGGCATGCATTGGAAGCGGCATTTCAAGGCGCCGCGGCCGGCGCAAATTTATCCTGCGCTGACACCCATCGTGCCAACGCCGCGGCATCCTTCCTACCCGAGCAATCATTCCTTCCAAAGCCATTTGATTGCCGACATGCTAACGGCCATCCTGCAAGAAAAGGGCAACAAGCCCCCGCATGGCATCGCGAAGCCCGCCAAGGCTTTCGCTGAGCGTATTGCGCGCAATCGCGAAATCGCCGGCGTTCATTTTTCGGCGGATTCTGAGGCCGGCAAATGGCTCGCCGCCCAAATGACCACGCTTTGGGCTAAATTACTCAACCCCGAAGCTGACACGGAGTTGGGCAAGCTTGTCGCGGACATCAAGGCTGAGTGGCAATTTACAGATGCCTATCAATCGCCGGACCAATTCCAGCCCTATCGCAGCCTTGCTGATGTTGTGGCCGATAAGGTCAAGCAATCCCTGACGCCAGGTAATCAATAACCATGACCCAGGAAAGCATCGAAACGACTGCGGCGGATTCGGAACTCATCGCCATTCTGAAACGGGCCGGTATTCCTGAGCAGGTCATCAAAGATCTGCAGGGGTTTGGCCTGACCACGCCGGATCAGGCTTATTCCTTTATTGTGAATAACCCCTCTCTCGTGAAATCCGACGTCCAAGCGGGGCTCGGGATTGATTGGTCGCAATACGTACAGCCGATGATGTGGTTCAGGCTTCTATACGCGCTGCGGCAGAGCGGCGCGCTCAGCCCTGGTTTCCTGGACATCGAAGACCGCCAGGCCGCCCGTGCCTATGATGCGCCACTTGCCGCGCTTGGTCCGACCATGCTCGAGGCGCAGCCGGCGACAGCTGGGGAGATTGTTGCCGCAGTAAAGAGTAAGCGCAACCCAAGCAAGATGAAGAAATTGGCGCTGATCGATCTTCGGAAAGATCTGATTTGGCCAGTCCGGGATCAGCGCCCTTGGCCTTCCTGCGTTGGGTTTGCGGTCGCAGCCTGCCTGGAATTGCAATTGGCCCGGAAAAAGAAGATGACGGCGCCAGAGCGTCTGTCAGCGCGGTTTCTTTATCGGTTGGGCCGGGGGGAGGTGGTCAATTCCGAAAAAATTCGGGAGCCCGCCTATCAGGGTGGCGGCCTGAAACAGGCTGATGTGGCTGAAGTGCTGAAAGATGAGGGCGCGTCGCTTGAAAGCCTCTGCCGCGATTATTTTGAAATGGCAGATAGCACAGATTCAGCGGAGGTTTGGCCAAATCCCGTTGACCCCATGCTCCAACCAGCGTTCGTCAACGCTTTGAATCATCGTTTCACGCTTGATGGTGTGGATTATCCGGATTACCGAAATCGCCCCGGGGGCTTGGCACGTACGGTTTACGACAAGCTGCAAAAGGGCAAGCCAGTTGCAATTAGTATTGCTGGTTTCGCTGATCCTGAGATGCCATCGGGCAATATCTGGCATGCTGAAAACTTCTGGGATACTGGCGTGCTGCGCCTGCCTGAACCCCATCACATCGTCGGTCTGGCGGGGCATGCAGTTTGCGTGGTGGGCTATCTGCCAAAGGTTGAGGGCTTAAAGACACCGCAATATCCCAATTACGGGGAATTTCCGGGGTACTTCCTGTTTCGGAACAGTTGGGGTGAAGAATACTTCGCGCGCAATTCCCCGCTGGCGAAATACGGCGGTGCCGATTGGGATTTCCCGCGGGGCTATGGCCTGATCCCCGCGGCAGTGATGGAATATTTCGTGTGGGAAATAGGAACCTTTGAACCATTGCCGTGATTTTCGCGGCAATTCGCTTCACTGCGCCAGATTCATGGCTAAAAACCCGGCCACCGTCGCTGCCGTTTGCGCTGCCATGGCGGGCCAGGGGCGTGCCGCCACACGCTCTGCTGTGCCGGGGGTGGGCAGCATCACTTCCCGCGTTGTGCCAAGCAGCGGGAAATCCCAGGCATAGCCGGCACCGGGCACTTGCCGATGTTCCACATCGACACCATTCATGCGCAGGCTTTCGCATAGGAAGGCACAAGCCTCGGCCGGGTTGGCTGGGTCTTCGGCGCCATGCAGCAGCAGGATGGCGGCGCTTTTATGCGACAGGGCGAAGCCAGGCGCGCCGCCTGAGACATTA
>JBIKXA010000139.1:0-10031 GCA_044356015.1 Roseomonas sp. | reverse complement strand
TGGGAACATCGGGGCTGCTTGCGGCCCCCTTCATCGCACCATCCGTGCGCGCCCAGGGCCGCACCGAAATCCAGTTCTGGTATGGGCTGGGCGGTGCGCTGGGTGAGCGCGTGGCCGAACAAGTCACACGCTTCAACGAAAGCCAATCGCGCTTTCGCGTGAATGCCACCTTCCGCGGTTCCTATGTGGAAGTCATGACTGGTGCCATCGCCGCCTGGCGCGCCGGCACGCCGCCCCATATCGCGCAGGTGTTTGAAGTCGGCACCGCCACCATGATGGCCGCTGGCCCTGCGATTCGCCCGACCCATGAATTGCTCGGCGAAGTTGGCATTACCCTGGACCCCAAGCGCTATCTGGCCGGTGTGCGCGGCTATTATTCAGACACGCAAGGCCGCCTGGTTTCCATGCCGCATAATTCATCCTCGGCGGTGCTCTGGATCAATCTTGACGCTTTCGAAAAGGCCGGGCTTTCCACGACCGATCTGCCCAAGACCTGGGCCGAGATTCGTGCCGCCGCGCAGAAGATCAAGGCGACCAATGCTGCCGAAATCCCGATCAGCACCGCCTGGCCGACCTGGGTGATGTTTGAACAAATGTCATCCATGCATGATGTTGGTCTCGCCACCAAGGCCAATGGCTTTGAAGGCCTGGATGCGACCATGAATCTTGGCGCGCCGATCTTCGCCAAGCATACCAATATGCTGCTTGAGATGCAGCGCGAAGGCACCTTCGTTTATGGCGGGCGGGATGGCGATGGTTTCGCAAGCTTCCCGGCAGGCAAAGCCGCCATGTCCTTCAATTCCTCCGCCGGTCGGGCGCAGGTGCAGCGCGAAGCGAAGTTCCGCTGGGCTTCCGTGGTGCTGCCTTATCACGCCGATGTCACCCAATCCCCGCATAACGGCGTGATCGGCGGCGCCAGCCTATGGACCCTGACGGCGCGCAACCGCACCGCGGAGGAATATCGCGGTGTGGCGGAATTCTATCGCTTCATCTCGGAAGTTGAGCAGGATAAGTGGTGGCACCATGTCACCGGCTATGTGCCGCTGACGCTGGCGGCGTATGAGGCTTCGCGCGCTGAGGGCTTCTATACCCAAAACCCCGGTGCGGATGCGGCCATCATCCAGCTTTCCCGTGCGGAACCCACGCCCAATAGCCAGGGCTTCCGCCTGGGTGGCTTTGTTGAAATCCGCAACATCATCCAGGAGGAATTGGAACGCGGTTTCCAGGGCCAGCAGAATACCGAAACCCTGCTTGCCAATGCCAATCGCCGCGCCGATGTGGTGCTGCGCAATTTTGAGCGTGCGAATCGTCGTTGATCGCGTATCGGGGCCGCCTTCCGGGTGGCCCCCTCCTAGCGGTATATTTGTTCGCATTTTCCGAGTCGCCAAGTGAGCCCACTTGGCTTGAAAATGCTCAGTTGAGGTGCCATGCAGCGCAAAGCGATTTTCAACAATAAGCTGCTGCCCTATCTGCTGCTGGCGCCGCAGCTTGCGATCACTTTTGTCTTCTTCTTCTGGCCGGCAGGGGAAGCCGTTTGGTATTCCTTCATCCGTCAGGACGCCTTCGGCATTTCAACGCAATTCGTCTGGTTTGAGAATTTCACCGATCTTTTCGCTGATCCGCTGTATCATCAGGTCATCATCAATACGCTGATTTTCTCGGTAGCCGTCACCGCGCTTGCCATGGGTTTGGCGCTTGGCCTGGCCGTGCTGGCGGATCGGCATATTCGCGGCAAGGATGGCTATCGCACGCTGTTGATCTGGCCTTATGCGGTGGCGCCAGCCATTGCGGCCATTCTCTATATTTTCCTGTTCCATCCGGATATCGGGCTGATTGGCCGCGCCCTGAAGGCGGCGGGGGTTGCCTGGAATTATACGCTGAATGGCAATCAGGCCATGCTGGTTGTGGTGCTGGCTGCAGCCTGGAAACAGGTTTCCTACAACTTCCTGTTCTTCCTGGCCGGGCTGCAATCCATCCCGCGCAGCGTTTTGGAAGCGGCGTCCATTGATGGCGCTTCCCCCCTGCATCGCTTCCGCACGGTGATCTTCCCGCTGCTGTCGCCCACCACATTCTTTCTGCTGGTGATCAACATCACCTACGCCTTCTTCGATACTTTCGGCATTATTGATGCGCTGACCAAGGGCGGGCCGGGCAATGCCACGCAAACCCTGATCTACCGCGCCTATATTGATGGGCGGGTCAATCTGGATCTTGGCTCATCCTCCGCGCAATCCGTTGTGCTGATGATTGCGGTCATGGCGCTGACTTTGGTGCAATTCCGCTTCATTGAACGCAAGGTGCATTACTGATGGCCGAAGCGCGCAATAGTATCGCCGCCCCCATGGGCATGGCCGGCAGCAATCCCCGCGCGGATATGATCACCCATGTCATTTTGGTACTCGGCGTGCTGCTTTTCGCGCTGCCGATCTGGATTGTGTTGATGGGTTCCACCCATGATGCCGGCACCATCGGCCGCGGCGATGTGCCCTTGCTGCCGGGCGCGGAGGCCGCAGCGAATTACAGCGCGGTCTGGAACCAGGGGAACAAGCAGCGTGCCGGCGTGCCGGTTTCAACCATGATGTTCAATAGCGCCATCATGGCGCTGCTGATCACCTTCGGCAAAATCGCGATTTCCATCATCTCGGCCTATGCGGTCGCCTTCTTTTCCTTCCCCGGTCGCATGCTGTTCTTCTGGGCGATTTTCATCACGCTCATGCTGCCGGTTGAAGTGCGCATCTTCCCAACCTTCCAGGTGGTATCCGATCTTGGCCTGGTGAATACCTATGCCGGGCTGATCGTGCCGCTGATCGCTTCGGCCACCGCGACCCTTTTGTTCCGCCAATTCTTCCTGACCATCCCGGATGAATTGGTGGAAGCCGCCAAGATGGATGGCGCCGGCCCCATCCGCTTCTTCAAGGATGTGGTGCTGCCGCTATCATCAACCAATATCGCGGCGCTTTTTGTCATTCTGTTCGTCTATGGCTGGAACCAATATCTTTGGCCGCTGCTGGTGACGACCTCCACCGATGTGGAAACCATCATGATCGGCATTGTGAAAATGCTGGGCTCTCAGGGGGATACGGAATGGCATTTGGTCATGGCAACCACCGTGCTCGCTTTGCTGCCGCCCGTTGCCATTGTGATCCTGATGCAGCGCTGGTTCGTCAAGGGATTGGTCGAAACCGAGAAATGAGAAACCCCCATGGCTGAACTCAAACTTTCCGGCATCGTCAAGAATTTCGGCGCGGTGCGCGTGCTGCATGGCATTGATCTTGCCGTGCGGGATGGGGAGATGATTGTGATTGTCGGCGCTTCCGGCTGCGGCAAATCAACCTTGCTCCGCATCGTGGCGGGGCTGGAACGCAGCACGGGTGGCACGGTGCTGATTGATGATCGGGATGTGACAGCGCTTGAGCCTGCGGCGCGCGATATTGCCATGGTGTTTCAGAATTACGCGCTTTATCCGCATATGCGCGTTTTTGATAACATGGCCTATGGGCTGCGCATTCGCGGCCTTGACCGCGAAGACATCAAGCGCCGCGTTCAGGAAGCCGCCGATCTGCTCGGCCTTTCCGCATTGCTTGATCGCCGCCCGAGGGAGCTTTCCGGCGGGCAGCGCCAACGTGTGGCCATGGGCCGCGCCATTGTGCGCGAACCAAAGCTGTTCCTGTTTGATGAACCGCTATCCAATCTGGATGCGAAGCTTCGCGTTGCCATGCGCGCGGAAATCAAGCGCCTGCAACGCCGGCTTGGCGTTACCAGTCTTTTCGTCACGCATGACCAGGTGGAAGCGATGACCTTGGGCGATAGGCTGGTGGTCATGCATGAAGGCCGTGCCGCGCAAATCGCCTCCCCCATGGAGATTTTTGAACGCCCTGCCGATACCTATGTTGCCGGCTTCATCGGTAGCCCTTCGATGAATTTCCTGCCCGCCACCATCACAGAAAATGGCAAGGCGGCAACGCTTTCCGATGGCAACATCATCGCCCTGCCGCCGGGACAATACGCCACGCATCCTGGGCAGAAAGTGACGCTCGGCATCCGCCCGGAACATATCAACCTCACGGGACCACTTCGCCTGATCAGCGATCTGGTTGAACCGCTGGGGTCGGAATGCGTGGTGCATGGCAAGCTTGCTTCCGGTGAAATCATGGCGCTCCGCCTGCCCGGCGCGCCGCCTTCCGCCGCGGTGCTGGAAATCGCGCCGCGCACCGAACATCTGCATGTCTTTGATGCTGAAACGGGCAAACGGCTGCCGCCGCCCGCCTGAAGCATTTTCAAGCCAAGTGGCATCACTTGGCGGCTCGGAAAATGCGACCAAACAAAAAATTTAGAGCGTTTCCCGTGAACGAAGGTGAACGGGACACGCTCTGAACCGCGTCACGCCTGCCCGCGCTCCATCAGCAGGCGCTTCACCTCATTCTTCGGCACCTTGCCGTAACCAGAACGCGGCAGCGCATCCCACACCACGATTTTCGCCGGCCATTTATAGCGGCCAAGCTTGCCATCCAGATGCGCCATCACTGCCGGGGGATCAATCACGGCACCCGCTTCGGCCACCAGCACCGCGACCCCACTTTCGCCCCATTTCGCATCCGCAACACCTACCACGCAGGCTTCCGCAACGCTTGGGTGCGTCAGCAGCGCTTCCTCAACCTCGCGCGGATAAACATTGGACCCACCGGAGATATACATGTCCGAAGCACGGCCCGTGATGTACAAAAAGCCGCGCGCATCCAAATGCCCGAGGTCCCCGGTATGAAACCAGCCACCGGCAAAGGCCTTTTCATTCGCGCTGTCATTTTCAAAATAGCCCGCAAACACCGCAGGGCCACGCACGCAAATCTCGCCGGTTTCACCCGCCGGCAAGGGCTTATTCGCCGTATCCAGAATCGCCACCTCAATCCCCGTGCGCGGATAGCCACAAGACCCGATCGGCATGGCGGGATCGTCTTCAAGACTATGCCAGGAAGGCGGGAGCACGGTGATATTGCCGGTCACTTCACCAAGGCCGAAATACTGCACCAGGCAAGGGCCGAGCTTGGCAAGCGCGTATTTCTGATCCTCCCGATACATGGGCGCACCGGCATAGATCACATGACGAAGCGATGAATGATCATGCGTGTCCACCGCAGGGTCACGGCAGAGCGTATTCAGGATGGTCGGCACGGTGAACATGTTCGAAACGCGATGCGTCTCAATCAGCCGCCAGGCTTCAGGCACATCAAACCGCTCACCCGGCAGCAGGATGGAAACGGCACCACGCGCCACTTGCGATAGCGCATGCACGCCAGCGCCATGGGAAAGCGGCGCCACTACCAAGGACGCATCATGCTCATTCAGCCCCGGCATCAGATCAGCGATATGGTTATTGATCACAAAGGCCATTTGCCCATGGGTCAAAATCCCACCCTTGGGCCGGCCCGTAGTGCCGGAGGTATAAAAGAACCAGGCGGGATGGTCGCGATCCACATCGGCGGGCAGGGTCACGGGCGCAGCCTGGCCTTCCCTGATCAAATCCTCCCAGGAAAAGCCTGCACCTTCGCCAATGGCAATATCCAGCATGCAGGCCGGGTTTTCCGCGCGGCAGGCGGCGCGATGTTCCGGGAAGGCCACATCGAAAATCTGTGCCTTGCAGCGCGACGATCCGGCCAGATAGGCAGCCTCTGGCGGGCTCAGGCGGAAATTCGTCGGCACCCAAACCGCGCCAATCAGCCAGCAGGCCCAGACCCCTTCGAAAATCGCGTTATTGTTGCGCGAATGGATCAGCACGCGATCCCCGGCGCCAATGCCGCGTGCGCGCAAGCCAGCCGCCGCGGAACAGGCGCGGGCGGCGATTTCCGCCCAGCTCCAAACCCGATCGCGCCAGATCAGCCCTGGCCGGTCCGGCAGGCGGCGGGCGGTTTGCAGCAGCATGGCACCCAGGTTGGAAGTCGGGATCATGCGGCGTCTCCTTTAGATGTGCCTTTTCGGCGGTTCGCTTCATGTTTCGCTTGCCCTCAGGCGCGGGCTTGGGCAAGGGAGGATCATAGTCTGGACTTAACCATAGGGAGAAGAACGCCATGACCACCCCATTCCAGGGCGCGACGCGCCGTAACTTGTTGCTGGGCGCAGGCGCGCTCGGCCTGGCCGCCCCCGCCATTGCGCGTGCGCAGGGGCAATACCGCGCTGAATACAAGGTCTCGGTCGTGGGCAATCGCCCGCTGCCCATTTCTGACGGCGCCTTCACCTGGGCGGAACTCGTCACCCAGCGTTCCGGCGGGCGGATCAATATGAAGGTCTATCCTGGCAGCCAATTGGTCGGCGGGGATCAGACGCGCGAATTGGTCGCCATGCGCCAAGGCGTGATTGATATGGCGGTTTTCTCCACCATCAATATCTCACCCCAAATCCGCGAAATGAACATCTTTTCGCTGCCCTTCCTGATGCCCAATCACCGCGCCTATGATGCCATCATCAATGGGGAAGTCGGGCGCGATTTGTTCGGCACGCTCACCAGCCGCGATGTGACGCCAGTGGCCTGGGGCGAGAATGGCTTCCGCGAAATCTCCAACAGCAAGCGCGAAATCCGCAAGCCGGAAGACCTGCGCGGCCTGAAAATCCGCTTCGCCGCGGGTGCCATTTTCAGCGAAATCTATCAGGGGCTCGGCGCCAATCCGGTGCAAATGTCTTTCGCCGATCTGCAACCCGCACTTTCCACCGGCGCGGTGGATGGGCAGGAAAACCCGGTCAATCTGTTCCTGGGCTTCCGCATGGACACGCTGGCGCAGCGCCATTTGACCATCTGGAATTACTGCGCCGATGCGGCGATTTTCGTGGCCTCCAAGGCGGTGATGGATAGCTTCGCGCCGGCGGATCGTGACCTCGTGATTGCCTGCGCGCGGGAAGCCGCGCAGAAGCAGATCACCGCGGCACGCAAGGGGCTTGGTATTGATGGGGACCGTTCCTCGATCGAAGAATGCATCCGCCGTGGTGTGGCGGTGGCGGAGCTCACGCCCGCCGAAAAGCAGGCCTTCGCCCGCGCCACGCGGCCGGTCTTTGACAAATGGGCGCAGACGGTCGGCACGGCGCTGGTGCAAAAGGCCGAAGCCGCCATTGCGCGCGCGATTGCCTGACGCGCCGTGAGTGTTGAACTGGATCCGGGGGCGAGCCTCCCGGATCCGAAAACCCGGATTCCGCTGAGTTTTGAACGTATTCTGCTGGCTTTGGCCATGGCGGCCATGGCGCTGATCACGGCGGCCAATGTGCTGGCGCGGTATCTGACCAATGTGTCACTCGCCATCACCGAAGAATATTCGGTGGTGCTGATGGTGGTGATTGCATTGATCGGCGCCGCACTTGCCATTGCGACGGGGCGGCATATCCGGGTTGGGTATTTTACGGACCTCATGGGCAAGGCAGGCCGGCGACGGGCGGAAATGCTGGCACTGATTCTCGCCGTCATCTGCTTTGGCCTGCTTGCGATCTTCGGCGCCAAACTGGCCTATGATGAATATCGTTTTGAAGTGCTTTCCAATGGGCTTGGCAATCCGCAATGGCTCTATACCGGGTGGCTGCCGCTGATTTCTCTGATGGTGATCGCGCGCGCGGCGGGGCGGTTGATCCGGCTTGCGCGTGGTGAGGATGGCTGAGCCATGATCGCCACCATTCTGTTTTTGGCCTTTGCCGTGCTGCTCGCGGGCGGTGTGCCGGTCGCGATTTGTCTTGGGCTGGCCGGCGCCTTCGCCATTTGGCTCGCGGATCAATCCATCATGGCGATGCCGACTAATGTCTATGCCGGCATTGCGAAGTATCCGCTGATTGCCATTCCCATGTTCGTGCTGGTGGGCAGCGTGTTTGATCGCACCGGGGTGGCGCTTCGGCTCGTGCGCTTTGCCAGCGCCTTGGTTGGTGCCGGGCGCGGCGCGCTGGCTTCCGTGGCTGTTCTGGTCGCCATGGTGATTGGCGGCATCTCAGGCTCCGGCCCCGCCACCAGCGCCGCCGTTGGCCAGGTGGTGACGAAAAGCATGGCAGAGGATGGCTATCCGCGCCCCTTCATCGCCAGCACCGTCGGCGCGGCGGCGGCCACTGATATCCTCATCCCGCCTTCCATTGCCTTCATTGTCTATGCCGTCTTGGTGCCGGGGGTTTCCGTACCCGCCATTTTCGCCGCCGGCATGATTCCCGGTATCCTTGCAGGGCTTTGCATCATCGCCGCCGTGGTGATGATTTCCATCCTGAAGGATTTCGGCGGCAAGGCCCGCAAGCGCGAAGCCATTGCCGTCTGGCAGAGCTTCAAGGAAGCCTTTTGGGGCCTGATGGCGCCAGTCGTGATCCTGGGCGGCATGCGGCTTGGGTTCTTCACACCCACCGAAGCCGCCGTGGTTGCGGTGTTCTATGGGCTTTTCATTGGCTTTTTCGTCTATCACAGCCTGAAGCTGCGCGATGTTTATGAAATGCTGGTGGAGGCCGGGGAAATCTCCGCCGTCATCCTGATCGTGATTGCGCTTGCCACGGTTTTCGCATGGTCCACCAGTACGCTTGGCATTGTGCGCCCGATTGTGGAGTGGGTGGTAGGGCTTGGGCTTGGCTCAGCCGGGACACTCGCGCTGCTCACGGTTTTCCTTGTCATTGTCGGCATGTTTTTGGATGGTATTTCGATCTTCCTGATCATGCTGCCGCTGCTGCTGCCGATTGCCGCTGCCTTTCAGTGGGACCTGACATGGTTCGGCGTGGTGCTGACCATGATGATCGCGATTGGGCAATTCACGCCGCCCATGGCGGTGAACCTCATGGTGTCCTGCCGTATCGCCGGCGTTTCCATGGAAAGCACCGTGCCTTGGGTGATCTGGCTGGTGCTGGCCATGACGCTTTCTGCGGTGGCGGTTATGTCAGTACCGGATTTGGCGCTTTGGCTGCCGCGCGTCATGGGGCTTGGCTGAGGGCTCTCAGTTTCGCGGTGCGCCGATGTCGATCATCAGGCGCCGCTCGGCCTCATTTTCCGCCGTGACATGGGCGCGATAGGCGGCTGTGTCCAAATAGCGCAGCGGCATATCAAAGCGCGCAATCATCGCCAGATGCGCGGGATCATGCAGCGCATCACGGAACGCATCATGCAGTATCGCGACCACGCCAGCATCCATGCCACGCGGGCCGGCGACGCCATAGCTGCTTTCGCCATCAATCGGAAAGCCAAGCTCCATCAGTGTCGGCACGGCGGGGAAGCGCGCGGCGCGTTCGCGCATCCAAAGCGCCAAGGGCCGCAGCCGCCCATCCAGCGCCATTTCCGCCCAGGCGCTGGTTTCCGCCGAGAAATGAATATCGCCCGCCAATAGCGCCTGCAGATTGGGTGCAGCGCCCCGAAACGGCACCGCCACCCAATCAATACCAGCCATGCGGGCCAATTGGGTCATTTGCACATCGGAAGTCAGCGCGCCGGGTGTGCCATAGCTGAATTTGCCCGGATGGGCGCGCGCATCGGCCAGCAATTCACCCAAATCACGCCATGGCGCATCTGCGCGCACCACGATGCCGCCCATATAGCCAACAAGGCGCAGGATATAGGTGAAGTCACGTATCGGGTCCCAAAGCGGGCGATCCGTCAGCGCAGGCAGACGAAACACGCCATTGGGCATTTGGCCGAGCGTATAGCCATCCGCCCGCGCTTCCCGCGCCATGTGCAACGCGCCGAGTGTGCCCGCTGCACCCGGGCGATTTTCCACGAGCACAGGCTGGCCCAGGCGCCGCCCCGCCGCTTCGCATAGGGCACGCATCTGCCCATCCGTGGGTCCACCCGGCGCCCAGGGCACAATCATGCGAATGGGCCGTTCCGGAAAGCGCGGTTTCGCGATGGCAGGCGCGGCCAAACCCAGCCCGCCCAGCAAAACTCCACGCCGCCTAAGCGGCGCGCCATGTCCAAAAAAACTTTTCACCACGCGGTCGACCTACACCAAAGCCGAACCGGGGGAAATCATCGCCGGCATGGCACGCGCCATGCCGGCGAAACGCTGTCAGCCCGTCTGCTGAATGGCGGAGAGCAGCCAGCGCTCCTG
>JBIKXA010000274.1:0-2798 GCA_044356015.1 Roseomonas sp. | reverse complement strand
TGCGCGCGGCAATCAGCGAATGCGGGTTGAAATGCCACACGCCATGCCTCACGCCATCATCGCCTTCAAGGCGCACGACACTGCCCGGCGCCAGCGCCTTGGCCGCCGGGTTCATCGCGATTTCATTCGAGAAAGCCCAAGGATGGCCGGATTTCACGCGGCGATCTCGGCCAGGGAGCAAGCGGATGAGGGGAGGCAAGGTAGTATTCATGCGCCGGACCATGGCGGTTTGCGGCTTGTCCCGCAATGCGCAAGGCGCCAGTAAGGGATGATGTTGATCTGCCGAGACCTCATGTCGCTTCGGGCCGCCTCTGCGGCGCTGCGGAGCAATGGCCGTCGCCTGGGCCTGGTGCCCACCATGGGCGCGCTGCATGATGGGCACCTTTCCTTGCTGGCGGCGGCGCGGGCCGAGGGGGCTGATGCGGTGGCGGCTTCCATCTTCGTCAATCCGCTGCAATTCAACGCCAATGATGATCTGGCGCGCTATCCGCGTGATGAGGATGGAGATCTTGCGAAGCTCCGCGCCGCCGGCTGTGACTTGGTGTGGTTGCCGCCGGTGGAAGCCATGTATCCACCCGGCAGCGCCAGCGTGATTGAAGTGGCCGGCCCGTCCAAGGGTTTTGAAGGCGATGCACGGCCTGGGCATTTTCGCGGTGTGGCGACCGTTTGCGCCAAGCTTTTTCTGCAAACCAGCGCCGATATCGCGGCCTTTGGTGAGAAGGATTGGCAGCAATTGCAAGTCGTGACGCGCATGGCGCGCGATTTGGATATCCCGATCCTGATCCAACCCGTGCCCACGATGCGCGAAGTGGATGGCCTTGCCATGTCTTCCCGCAATCGCTTCTTGAGCGCCGAGCAACGCGCGACCGCGCCGATCTTGTATCAGGTGATGCAGCATGTGGCGCGGGATATCTCGGCAGGCGGTGCGGTGCCCGCGATACTGGCCGCAGGGCAGGCGCGGTTGGTCGCGGCTGGCTTCGCGCCGGATTATCTGGCGCTGGTGGTGGCGGAAACGCTGGAACCTTTGACGCAAAAAAGCGCGGCACCCATGCGGCTTTTGGCGGCAGCAAAGCTTGGCACGGTGCGCTTGCTGGATAACATGGCTGTTCCAGACTGAAACAAGATCAGCCCCTTACCGCCAGCACAACACCCGATAGCACCAGCACCAGCGCCAGAATTTCACGCAAGCCAAAGGGCTCGCCCAGGAACAGCGCGGCCCCCAACACGCCCACCACCGGTGTGATGACTGTGCCAAGCGAGGCAAGCGATGCCGGCAGCATTTTCAGCGCCGCGAACCAGGAAAGATAGCAAAGGCCGAGGGCGAAAACGCCGCCGTAGATCAGCAGCACAATGCCCAGCGTGGAAACATGGCTGAAATCCAAAGGATCGAAGATAAGCGCCGCGATGAAAAGCGGCGCCACACCAATCCCCACCTGCCAGGCGACAGAACTTGATGGCGGCAGGCCAAGCGGCAGGCGCTTGGTCAGCACGGTGCCCAGCGCGAAAAGCGCCGCGGACCCAAGCCCAAGTGCCACACCCGGCAGTTTCGCAATCCCAAGATCAAGCCCCTTGCCCAGCACCAGATAAACCAAGCCCGATAGCGCCAGCACCAAAGCCAATACGCGCGCCAGGCTTGGCCGTTCCCCGAGCACGACCCATGCGAGAACCGCCGCCCAGACCGGCATGGTGTAGCAAACAATGGTCGCTTCCGATGCCGAAAGCCAAAGCAGTGAAAAACTCGCAAGCCCCATCCAGGCGGTAACATTCAATAGCGAGATCAGTGTCAGCCGCCCCCAAATCGCGCGCGGCACCACAAGGCTTTGCTTCTGCACCAAGGCAACGCCCAGCAGCACGATAAAGCCAAGCCCGCCACCAATGGCCCGCGTGGTGAGCGGCGGCAATTCCGCCAGCAGCACCTTCATCGCCGGCCAGTTCATCCCCCAGCCGAAAGTCGTAATCACCAGCAGCAATAACCCGCGCTGATAGGCGGCAGCATTCAATGCATGAATTCCGGTTCTTCCCGCGACAGGATGCGCTTGATGCTTTCCAGATGCAGCCGCGCGGATTCGCGGTCCCCTTCGCGCATTTGTGCATAGGTGCGCGCGGCGATTTCAGGCGTCACGGGCTTCAGCTTGCGCCCGGTGGACATGGCTAGGCGCTGCGCTTCCGCAGCACGTTCCAGGTAATAAAGATCATCCCAGGCCTCCGCGATGCTCGCCCCCACCACCATCACGCCATGGTTTTTCATGAAGACGATATCGGCATCACCAATGGAAGCGGCGATGCGGTCACCCTCACGCTCATCCAGGGCGAGGCCATTGTAATCCTCATCCACCAGGGTGCGGCCATAGAATTTCAGCGCGCTTTGCCCGGCCCAGACCAAAGGCGGGCCTTCCAGCATGGCAAGCGCGGTGGCGTTTGGCATATGCGTGTGAAACGCTGCCTTGGCGCGCGGCTGGTTCATATGCATGCGGGCATGGATGTAAAAGGCGGTTGCTTCCGGCACCCCATCGCCGGCCACCACATTGCCCTTGAAATCGCATACCAGCAGGCGGGACGCAGTCATTTCCGAAAAGGCCCAGCCATAGGGGTTCACCAGAAACAGATCATCACGCCCCGGCACGACGAAGGAGAAATGGTTGCAAATCCCCTCATGCAGGCCAAGCCGGGCGGCCATACGGAAACAGGCGGCCAGATCAACCCGCGCCGCGCGCACGGCTTCCGCATCCAATTCGGAATTGCGCAAAATGGCAGGGCTGGAGCTTTCAAGCGCATGGGCCATGGAGTTTCTCCCGGGG
>JBIKXA010000272.1:0-2852 GCA_044356015.1 Roseomonas sp. | reverse complement strand
GTCGCCTGAGGCCTTGGCGGCGGATTAACCACCGGCGGGCGCTGTTCTGGCCGTTGCTGCGTGGTGGGGGCGGCCTGGCGCGGCGGCGGCACATTCTGCGCGCCACCCAGGCTCGATTGGCCAAAGGCCGGCGCGGTCAGCAGCAGGGCACTCAGAATCGGCAAAAGAGGGCGAAGAAGCATAACCGCATCTCTTCCGCCGCGCGCGGCCAAGGTCAAGCGCTAGTTACGGGCAAGCGCGTCAAATCTTGGAACTCGGCCGATAGAAGGGTTCATGCCGGGCGGGGTCAATGTAATCGGCATAAAAGCGCTTCGCATGCGGCAGCAGTGCCTTGGAAAGCTGGCGCCGTTCCACCTCATCATCTGCCAGCGCACGGGCCAGATCATCATGCAAAGCCTTCAACGCTGAATCGCGGTCCACCCGCGTGAAGCGCCCTTCGTGGTAAATCACTTCCCCATCACACATCACGGCGCGCACGGCGCTTGTCTTGGCGCGCTGCACAAGGGCATCGAGTGTTGGCGTGAGTTCATCCAGATAGGGATAGGCAATGCTGTCCCAATCAATCAGCGACAAATCCGCGCCCTTGCCGACTTCAAGCGTGCCCAGGCTTTCGCGCCAGGAAGTGGTGCGCGCCCCACCCACCGTTGCCATGCGCAGCACTTGACCCATGCCCGGCACTTCATCATCCCCCATGCCGGGGATGCGATGCGCGCGCAGCACCAGGCGCAATTCCTGGAGCATATCACGGTCATCATTGATGCCTGCCTCATCAAGACCAATCGCGGTATTGATCCCCTTTGCTTCAAAGCGATTGAGCGGCGCCATACCGGAACGCAGCCGGAAATTGGATGAACAATTATGGCAAATGCAGGTGCCGGTCTCGGCCAGCCGATCAATATCCTTCTCATTCAGCCAGACCCCGTGGCCAAGGGTCATATTGGGCCCCAGCATGCCAAAGCGGTCAAGATATTCCACCGCCGTGCCGCCACCGCGGCGGCGCGCATATTCCTTTTGATAGGCGGTTTCCACCAGATGCATATGGATCGGCGCATCATGGCTGCGTGAAAGCTCTGCCATCGCCGCCAAGGCCTTGTCCGAACACCAATGAAGATTGGCCGGCGCCAATTGCACACGAACGCGACGCTTGGCGTTGTGGCTGCCATGCAGGGTGCGGAACAGGTCCAGGTTGTCTTCGAGCGACAACTGAAAACGATCAAACCAGCGCTGCATCGGCCCGCGCAATTCTGGTGGCAGGCTGGCCACAAAATCCTGATCCGCCTGATAGACCAGCCGGTTTTGGTCACGCAGCGCGAAGCAATAGGAAACGCGCATGCCAATATCTTCATAGGCGCGGATTACCTCGCCGGCGCGCTTTTCCACATCGGGCAGCTTGCCCGGCGCCCAGCCATGCAAATGCTGTACGGTGGTGATGCCGGACCCGATCATTTCAAAAGCCGAGTAGAGCGTATCGAGGTAAGGGTTCACATTGCGCGCCACCATGCGCGTGACGAACCAAAGCTCCAGCGGCATATCCGGCGAACCCAATTGCACCGGCGTCAGCCCAACATGGTGATGCGCATTGACGAAGCCCGGCAGCATCACTTCCCGCCCGGAACCGATGACAGGTAGGCTTGGGTGCTTGCGGCGCAAATCATCATATGTGCCGATATCGGTGATGATGCCATCTTCCTGGATCAGCGCCCCATCGGCAATTTCCTCCCAAGCGGTGGCCGAGAGGGTTTTGGTGATCATCGCGCGGCTGCGTACAAGATTGGCGGGCATCAGGGCTCTCCGGTCTGGGCGCCCTCAGCTTACTGCGAAACCAAAGCCGCGAAAGCCGGGGGGTCTGGACGGCGCGGCGTGAAGCGCGGATGCTTCTCATCAAAGCACTTCGGAGGAACACATGCTCAGTCTCAAAGGCAAGGTCGCCATCGTCACCGGGGCGGGTTCGGTCGGTCCCGGTTGGGGCAATGGCAAGGCAACGGCGGTGCTGCTCGCGCGCCAGGGGGCCAAGGTGTTTGGGCTGGATAACAACGCCGCCGCGGTTGAGGAGACCATCGGCATCATCAAATCCGAAGGCGGTGAAGCGACAGCGCATATCTGCGACGTGCTTGATTCTGAAAGCTTCCAGGCGGCGGTGGAAGCCTGCGTCGCGCATTATGGCCAATTGGATATCATGGTGAATAATGTCGGCGGCTCACACCCCGGCGGCGCGGAATCCATGCCTGAGGAAGTCTGGGACCGGCAGGTGGATTTCAACTTGAAATCCGCGTTCCTGGGCTGCAAATTTGCATTACCACACCTGAAGCAGCGGCCAGGGAGTGCGATTGTGAATATCTCCTCCATTGCCGGCTATCGCATGCAGGCGGCGCGCCCCCATGTCGCCTATAGCGCCACCAAATACGGCATTGTCGCACTGTCAAAATCAGTCGCGATCGAAAACGCCAAGGCGGGTGTGCGCTGCAATACGGTCGTGCCGGGGCTGATGCACACGCCTTTGGTGGAACATCGGCTGGTCAGGCAATTGGGCGGCAATGACGCCGCCGCGCTGATCGCCAAGCGCGACGCGCAAGTGCCGCTCGGCAAGATGGGTGATGGCTGGGATATCGCCCATGCCGTATTGTTCCTGGTCTCCAATGAAGCAAAACACATTACCGGGACGGAATTGATTGTGGATGGTGGCATTACCGCGACAGGCGCGGTCTAAAACCAATAAGGAATAATCATAAAGAACCAAGGATTGCTTGCTCTTCGCCAAAGATTGCGGCGTCTGGTGGTCTCGGCGATCCGCCCTTGGAACACTTGCACGTTGCCTTGCCTCATCGGTCAATGGCGCGCCAATATCAGAGATT
>JBIKXA010000138.1:0-10270 GCA_044356015.1 Roseomonas sp. | reverse complement strand
TATGCTGCACTTCCGTTGGATGCTGGGTGGAGGAGGTGATGGCGATATCCCCATCCTCGCCCGGCATGGCGATGGCGATCTGGCCTTCCAAGTAGAAATGTTCCTGCCCGCCCGCGCGAAACTCGCCTGATGCGTTAAGCGCCGCCGCGGCAATCGCCCCCGCCGCATCGCCCACGGTAATTTCCTGTGGCGGCAGCAAAAAGGCTTCCGTCGCCAGCGCATCTTCAATGGAAAGAATGGCGGGCAGCGCCTCAATTTCCGGCTTCAGCGCGGCAAGGGCCGCCAGTGCCGCATCGCGCGTTTGCCCCACCACCATCGCAATGGGTTGGCCGTGATGGCGCAACACGCCATCCGCGAAAAGCGGTTCAACTTCCCGGCCTGAGGGCGAGATATCATTCGCCCCCGGCACATCCCGCGCCGTCAGCACCGCAACAATGCCCGGCATGGCGCGCGCCGCCGCGACATCCAAAGCCCCAAGCCGGCCATGCGCGACGGGTGAGAGCAGCAGCACGCCATGCAGCAGGCCCGGCGCTTCCGGCACATCATCCGCGAAAGGCGCGCGACCCGTCACATGGCCAAGCGCCGAATCATGCGCGAGTGCCGCGCCCTGGGCGAGAGGCGCATTCATGGCGCGATGAACCGCGGCGCGTGGGGCGTTGGCAGCGCCATGATTTCCGCCGCCGCATCCGGCCTCGCTTCGCGCCAATAAAGCCGGAGCAACAAATTACGCGCTGCCACGCGACGATATTCGGCACTGCCGCGCAAATCATCCATGGGCGAGATCGCTTGCGCCAAAGCATCCCCCGCCGCACGCGCCTGCGCTTCGGTGAAGGGCGCGCCTTCAAGCACCGCTTCGGTTTCCGGCGCGCGTGCGGCCATGGGGCCGCAACCTCCATGGGCGATACGCGCGCGCATGATCACAGCGCCATCGCGTTCCAGCAGCACCGCCAAGCCAATGGCGCTGATATCCTGATCATGCCGACGCGAAAGCTTCTCGGCGGCGAAAATCGCGCCTGGCGCGGGGCGAGGAATGAAAACCCGCGCAATCACTTCACCTACCCCCAAGGCATTGCGCCGATAGCCGAGCAGGAAATCCTCAACCGCCAAATCCCGCGCCCCATCCGGCCCCGCGAGCCTCAGCCGCGCGCCCAGCGCCAGCAAGGGCGGCAGCGCATCGCCGATCGGGCTGGCGGTGCCGAGATTGCCGCCCAGCGTGCCGAGTGCGCGTATCTGCCGGGAACCCAAGCGCCGCAACAGCCCGGCAAACCCCGCAAAAGCCGCATCGCCCGCCATCACATCCAGCAGCGCCGCATAGGGTTCCGCCGCGCCCACGGAAAGCCCCTTCTCCCCCTCGTCAATGCCGCGCAATTCAGCAACATCACGAAGGCAGATAATGGCGGCGGGGTTCTCCCGATGTTCCGAAAAGCGCAGGCCTAAATCAGTACCGCCGGCCAAAATCCACGCCCCCGGGTGTTCGCGCTTCAGCCTTACCGCTTCATCCAAGCTGCGCGGCAGGAAGAAGCGATGCTCCGGCGGGCCGAAGGCGGTGACATCAGCCGCGGGGCATAACGGCGCGGCATCCTCCACCGCCGGCAAGGCCGCCATCGCATCCAAAATAGGCCGATAGCCGGTGCAGCGGCAGAGATTCCCCGCCAATGCCTCATGCACATCACCGCCCATGCGCGCATGGGCGTAAAGCGACATGACAATGCCCGGCGTGCAAAAGCCGCATTGCGTCGCCTCGGCGGCCAGCATCGCGGCTTGCACGGGATGCGGCGCGCGATCGGGGGCCGAGAGCCCCTCCACACTGCGTAGCGCCAGGCCATGCGCCTGACCGACAGTCATCAGGCAGGCATTGACCGGGGCGCGGGACCCATCGGGTGCTTCGATCACCACCGTGCAGGCGCCGCAATCGCCTTCCGCGCAGCCTTCCTTGGTGCCGGTCAGCCCCGCCGGGCCACGCAGCCAATCAAGCAAGGTCATGGCCGGGGGCGTTTCGGCGGGGAGCACCCGCAAGGCGCCATTCAGGGTGAAAATGATGGTCATGGAAGTTAATTTAGGAAAGCCAAGCCGCGCTGGCGAGGGGTGGCGCTACCCCTCATCCTCTAGCCGCTCGATATCCTCATCCGAAAGGCCGAAATGATGGCCGATTTCATGGATCAGCACATTGCGCACCAGGCGGAACAAATCCTCCCCGCCTTCGATCCATTCCAGCAGAATGGGTTCCCGGAACAGCAGAATACGGTCGGGTTCTTCCGGCGCCCCGCCATTGCTTTTTTCCGTCAGCGGCACGCCAAGGTAAAGCCCGGTCAATTCATAGGGGTTTTCGATGCCGAGTTCGCGCAGAATTTCATCATCGGCGATATCTTCCACCAGAATGGCGACGCCGCGTAACTGATCACGCAGCGGCTTCGGGATGGCGGCAAGCGCATCCTCGGCCAATTCAACCAAATCTTCCGCATTGGGAGGGGTGGAAAAGCGCATGGGGGCTCATGCGCGCCGAAGCGCCCCTTGGTCAAGCGGCGCTTCGGGCGAGGAAGGCCGTGGTTTCAGCCTTCAATCACATTGGCGCGCTGGCCGCCGATAATGGCCAGGAATTCGCGCCGCGTGCTGGCATCATCACGGAAGGCGCCCAACATGCGGCTGGTCACCATGGTCACGCCCGGCTTATGGATGCCGCGCGTCGTCATGCATTGATGCGCCGCTTCAATCACCACCGCGACACCCTTCGGCTTTAGCACCTGTTCGATGGTATTCGCCACCTGCGCCGTCAGCTTTTCCTGAATTTGCAGGCGCTTGGCATAAACTTCCAAAACCCGCGCCAGCTTGCTGATCCCAACCACGCGGCCCTGCGGCAGATAAGCGATATGCGCGCGGCCAATGATCGGCACCATATGGTGTTCGCAATGGCTTTCCATGCGGATGTCGCGCAGGATCACCATTTCATCATAGCCATCGGTTTCTTCGAAGGATCGCGCCAGCAAATCCACCGGGTCCGTTTCATAGCCGGCGAAGAATTCCTCATAGGCGCGGGCGACGCGGGCAGGGGTATCCACCAGGCCTTCACGGTCCGGATCATCACCGGCCCAGCGCAGCAGGGTGCGCACCGCGGCTTCGGCTTCCGCGCGCGACGGGCGCGGTTCAAGCGAGGCATTGGCGGTGGTGATGCCGGAGGCAGGGGTCTGAATATTCACGGTATTGGTCTTTCCCTAATGTCGAGGGGGCGCCGGAAGCCAGGGGCTTTGCGACAAGGTCAAACCCCATGTGGGCCGCCCCGCCGAAAAGGCAAGGATTTTCCCCGCTTGGCGCCGGGCGCCTGGCTGGGGTAACCTTGCCAAGTCCATGAACAACCAGAAGAAACCGCCATGCTTGATGCCGTAGCCCCCCTTGCCGCCACCTCGACCCCGGCGAAGCTTTATGACGCGCTGATCATCGGCGCCGGTTTCGCCGGCATGTATCAGCTCCATTGCCTGCGGGACCGGCTTGGGCTTTCCGCGCATGTGCTGGAAGCGGGTGGGGGCGTGGGCGGCACCTGGTATTGGAACCGCTACCCCGGCGCGCGCTGTGATTCCGAAAGTCATAGCTATTGCTATCATTTTTCCGATGAGCTGGTGCAGGGCTGGGAATGGACGGAACGCTACCCGACCCAGCCCGAGATTCTGCGCTATCTGAATTACGCCGCCGATAAGTTGGACCTGAAGCGCGACATCACCTTCGGCGCGCGGGTAGTCGCGGCGCGGTATGATGAAGCCGAAAATCTTTGGCATGTGCAGACCGAACAGGGGCAGCATTACGCCGCGCGCTATCTGATCTCGGCGGTCGGCTGCCTTTCTTCGGCCAATCTGCCGAAGATTGATGGCATCCCGGATTTTCAGGGCAAATGGTATCACACCGGCGAATGGCCGCATGAAGGTGTGGATTTCTCGGGCAAGCGCGTTGGCGTGATTGGCACGGGCTCCACCGGCATTCAGGCCATTCCGGTGGTGGCCGCCACCGCCAAGCACCTGACCGTGTTTCAGCGCACCGCGAATTATTCGATCCCAGCGCGCAACGCGCCGCTGACCGATGATTTCAAGAAATATGTGCGAGAGAATTTTGCCGAAATTCGCGATGTGATGCGCTCCACCGTCAACGGCCATCCTTGGCGTATTGCGGATAGGTCTGTGTTTGATGTTTCCGATGAAGAACGGAATGAGATTTTCGAAAAAGCCTGGGAAAAGGGCGGGCTTCGGCTCCGCGCCGAATTCCGCGATGTGCTGACGAATGAGGAAGCGAATGAGATTGTTTCCGCCTTCCTGCAGAAAAAGATCGGCCAGATTGTGAAGGACCCTGCCAAGGCCGCGATCCTTGCCGATATTGATCACGGCTTCGGCACCAAGCGCCCACCGATTGATACCGGCTATTTCGAAACCTATAACCGCGACAATGTTGCGCTGGTGAATTTACGTGCCGAGCCCATTGAACGCATCACCGCCGCCGGCGTGAAGACCAGCAAGGGCGAATATCCGCTGGATATCATTGTGTTTGCCACTGGCTTTGATGCCATGACCGGGCCGCTATTCAACCTGAACATCGCCGGGCGCGATGGCCTGAGCTTGCGCGATGTATGGCGTGAAGGCCCGCGCAGCTATTTGGGGCTGCAAGTGGTGGGCTTCCCCAATCTGTTCACCGTGACCGGGCCTGGCAGCCCTTCAGTGCTCACCAATATGCCGGTTGCCATCGAACAGCATGTGGAATGGATCACCCGCTGCATCGCGGATATGCGCGCCGCCGGCCAGACGCGCATTGAAGCCAAGCAAGATGCGGTGGATGATTGGATGGTGCAGGTGCAGGAAGTGGCGAACCGCACGCTGTTCCCGAAAACGCCCCATTCCTGGTATCTGGGCGCCAATGTGCCGGGCAAGCCGCGCGTGTTCATGCCCTATATCGGCGGCATGGCGCGGTATCGGCGGATTTGTGATGAGGTGGCGGAGAAGGGGTATGAGGGGTTTGCTTTGGGGGCCTAATCACGCCCCCGGCGCATCCCCCATGCTCACCATGCGCTTGATATCCTCACCCATGAAGCCAATCGCCGCTGGCGTACGCCGGCCGGGAATGGCGGCCACATCGTAAAGTTCCTGCACCACGCCTTCAAAGCGGAGCCAATGCGGCGCATCGCCCGATACCAAATCTATCACCATCACACCGCAACGCGGCTGTGCCCCGCGTGATGCCAAAGCCTCATCCAAAGCAAGCCCGGTGAAGGTGCGGTTTTCGCGCGGCATGGAAAGGCCAACCACGGCGTAATCGCCAAGGAAGGCCATGCCGCGCAAAAAGCCGGGGCAGAAGGCAATCGGTTCAAACTTCCCGCTTGCCACATCAACGCGGCCGAACTCCCCGCTGCCCGCATTCAGCAGATAGAGCGCCCCTTTATGCAGCCGCGGCGAATGCGGCATGGAAAGCCCCTGCGCGACAACCTCGCCAGACGCCACATCAATCACCATCCCGCCGGATGCGCGATGTTCGCGCCAGCCATCCGCGACATCGGAAGCCCCAACCAGCGAAACGTAGCGCGGCGCGCCGGCTTCATCCATCGCAAGCCCGTTCAGGTGGCAGCGATCTTCCGCCGCCAGGCGAGATATAAACTTCGGGCGCCAGAGCGGCACAAAACTGTGATCCTCATCCACGGTGGCAAGGCAGGAGAACAACGTATTGACGAAAACCGGGCGGCCATCAGGCAAAAGCGCCAGATCATGCGCATCCAGATCGCCCGTCACCCAGCAGCGCCGCGGCGCGTAAAGCGCGTCATGGCCCTGATAGGCGGGCGGCGGCGGCGCGCCAGGCGTATCGGCCAGCAAATCGCGAAAGCGCCAGATTTGTGAGAGCGTGGTGACATGCAGCGTATCCGCGCCGGCATGCAGCCCCATGCAGCGCGGCAGGCTGCGTTCAAACACGGAAAGCCTGCCATCCGGGCGTGTGCCAAGCAGCAAAAGCTTCCCCGCCTGATAGGTGGTAACCGCCATACTGCCACCCTGGGCTGCAAGCCAGGAGGAGAAATGGCGGGAGGCATGCACGGCAAAGCGGGGTTCGGTTGTTTCGGACATGGCGGGCTTTCTTGCTGCGCGGCGGGCGGGGGCCATGAAAGACCTTCAGGTGATGCCTTTCCATCAAACCGAAATGAGAATTGTTGACCTCATGATGGCTGACCTTTAACGTTCTACTAATTCGTGCGCAGCGGCGCAATTGCCTGCGTGGAACCTTTCAGGCTGCCAACCAGCCAGGAGCATTGCCATGTCTGGAACCATCGCGCCGATTGACCTTACCACCATCGCGGCTGGCACGGGCGGCTTTGTCATCCATGGGCAGGATGCCTTTGACCAATCCGGCCGTTCTGTGGCCTCGGCCGGGGATATCAATGGCGATGGCTTCGCTGATCTGATCATCGGGGCGCGCGGCGGCGACGCGGCGGGCAATGCGAAGGGCAATGCCGGCGACAGTTATGTGGTGTTTGGCAAGGCATCCGGCTGGGGTGCGGCGATTGACCTTACCACCATCGCGGCTGGCACGGGTGGCTTTGTCATCCATGGGCAGGATGCGGGTGACCGATCCGGCTGGTCTGTGGCCTCGGCTGGGGATGTCAATGGTGATGGCTTCGCCGATCTGATCATCGGGGCGTATCACGGCGATGCGGCGGGCAATGCGAAAAGCGGGGCTGGCGACAGCTATGTGGTGTTTGGCAAGGCATCCGGCTGGGGTGCGGCGATTGACCTGGCCAGCATTGCAGCCGGCGCGGGTGGCTTTGTCATCCATGGGCAGGATAGCTTTGACCAATCCGGCTTTTCCGTGGCCTCGGCCGGGGATATCAATGGCGATGGCTTTGCCGATCTGATCATCGGGGCGCCTGGCGGCGACGCGGCCGGCAATGCGAAAAGCAATGCCGGCGACAGCTATGTGGTGTTTGGCAAGGCATCCGGCTGGGGTGCGGCGATTGACCTTGCCACCATCGCGGCTGGCACGGGTGGCTTTGTCATCCATGGGCAGGATGCATATGACCATTCCGGCGTTTCCGTGGCCTCGGCCGGGGATATCAATGGCGATGGCTTCGATGATCTGATCATCGGGGCGGTCATTGGCGACGCGGCGGGCAATGCGAAAAGCGATGCTGGCGACAGCTATGTGGTGTTTGGCAAGGCATCCGGCTGGGGTGCGGCGATTGACCTTACTACCATCGCCGCCGGCACAGGTGGCTTTGTCATTCATGGGCAGGATGGCGATGACCAATCCGGCCATTCTGTGGCCTCGGCCGGGGATATCAATGGCGATGGCTTCGCCGATCTCATCATCGGGGCGTATCGCGGCGACGCGGCGGGCAATGCGAGCGACTTTGCTGGCGACAGCTATGTGGTGTTTGGCAAGGCATCCGGCTGGGGTGCGGCGATTGACCTGGCCACCATCGCCACCGGCACGGGTGGCTTTGTCATCCGTGGGCAGGATAGTGATGACCGATCCGGCCTCTCCGTGGCCTCGGCCGGGGACATCAATGGTGATGGCTTCGCCGATCTGATCATCGGGGCGCCTGGCGGCGACACGGCCGGCAATGCGAAAAGCGTGGCTGGCGACAGCTATGTGGTGTTTGGCAAGGCATCCGGCTGGGGTGCGGCGATTGACCTTGCCACCATTGCCGCTGGCACGGGTGGCTTTGTCATCCATGGGCAGGATGCATATGACTTTTCCGGCGTTTCCGTGGCCTCGGCCGGGGATATCAATGGCGATGGCTTTGATGATTTGATCATCGGGGCCGCCACTGGCGACGCGGCGGGCAATGCGAAGAGCGACGCTGGCGAAAGCTATGTGATTTTCGGCCGCGATTTCACCAATACGGTGACCCATGCGGGCACCGCAAATGATGATCTACTGACGGGTGATGCCGATGCCAATGTGATGGTTGCCGGGCTTGGCAATGACACGCTGGATGGCTTGGGCGGCGCCGATGCGCTGAAGGGTGGCGCGGGGGATGATCGCATCCAGGTCGCGGATCTGACCTTCCTGAATATTGATGGCGGCACCGGCACGGATACGCTGGCGCTGACGGGATCTGGCCTTACGCTGAACCTGGCCAGCATTGGCGACACCAAACTGCAATCCATTGAAGCGATTGACCTTGGTAGTGGTTGGAATACGCTCCGCCTTACCGCGCTTGAAGTCCGCAACCTTTCCGAAACAAGCAATACGCTCCGCGTCACTGGTGGGTTGGGTGCTGGTATCCAATTCGATGATGCGGGCTGGGTGCAGGGCGCAACCTTGGGCGGCTTTGTCACCTTCACCAATGGCACGGCCACAGCGATTGTTGCGCAAGCGTTGCTGGCGCCGCCCCCTGGCCCAACCAATGGCAACGATAGCATTTCGGGCAGTGGCGGCAATGACAGCATTGATGGGCTTGCCGGCAATGATTCCATTCTCGGCGCGGCGGGGAATGATACGCTGGCCGGCGGCACGGGCGCGGATACGCTTGGTGGTGGGACAGGCAATGATCTGTTCTTCGTCACGGATGCAGGTGATCTGGTGATAGAACTCGCCGGTGGAGGCGCCGATACCATCATCGCCTCGGTCAATATGACCATGCCTGATCAGGTTGAGGTGCTACAGATCGCCAGCGGCATTTCCGGTATCACCATCACAGGTGGTGCGGGCAATGACATGCTGATCGGCAATGGGCTGGCCAACACCTTCGTGGGCGGCGCAGGTGATGATGTGATCCTGGCGGGGAACGTGACGCTTGCGGATATCTACGCGCTATTCGCGACCTAGCTGTTATTCCTGCATCCCTCACACCGGCTCCAGCCCCTTGGCGCGGAGCAGCTTCGCATCCGCCCCTTCCACCAAAAACGCCATAAAGGCGCGCGCGGCTTCAGGCTGCGCGGTCTCGGCGAAAATGGCAGCCGAGAAGGTCATCACCTCCCCAATCTCAGCGGGCAGCGTGCCGATAATGTCAATGCCGGGCACGGTCATCAATTCGCTGACCTGTTGAATGGCCAATGCAACTTCGCCGCGCTTCAGCAATTCACCGGTAAAGCCCTGCGGGATCACGGTGGCTTTCGCGTTGACCTCCGCCGCGATGCCAAGGCGTTCAATCAGGCCAGCAAAGAACAACCCGCTGGCGCCCGCGCGGGAATAGGCCAGCGATGGTGTCGCCAGCAGCGTCGCGCGAAACGCCTCGGGCGTGCTGATATCGGGCCGCTTGGCACCGGTAGCGACCGCCACGCCAATATGGGACAATGCCAAAACACGCCGGCTGCCTGCCGCGAAAATCCCCTTAGCGATGAAATCATCAATCGCTGCGGCGGTCAGAATGGCGATATCGCCCCGCGCACCATCGGCGATGCGCTGGGAAATGCTTTTGGTGGGGTCGAATATCATGGCCGGGGCAGGGTTGGTCTTGGCCCAAAGCGGCGCCAGCACGTCAAGCACGCCCTGCAATGCCAGGGTGGACATGATGGAAAGCGGCTGAGCCATGGGGCGGTTCCTTGCAAGCTGATCGCGCCACAATGCCGGGGGCGAAGCCGCGCGGCAATCTGGCGGGGCTTCGCCGTAAATTTGCCATGGCATTATGTGCACCACATAGCACTGTCTAAGGCAGCCTTGGAAGGAATGGCTCATGAATTGGAAACTACAGTCGCTCGCCTTGACTGTCGGCTTTCTCGCCATCGCCGGCGTTGCGCAGGCTCAGGCGCCCGAAGGCTGCGCGCAGCATCAGGCGCGCTTCCCGGCTTTGCTCGGCAAAGCGCCCGAAGAAGTGCGCGCTGCCCTGCAGGCCATGCCAGGCATCAGCACCGTGCGCATGGGTGGCCCGAATACACCGATGACAAAGGATTACCGGATAGATCGCGCAACCGCGCTGATCGAAAACGGCGTGGTGACGCGGATTACTTGCGGGTAACTTCCTGCAGGTGAGGCAACCAGCGCCGTCAAGGAAATTAACCTTTTGTTAAGTTTTTCCTGTGTGAACTCTTTGTCATGAAGCCCCTTTTTGCCAGTCTTTCGCCGGGCGACCCAGCTCCCGATTTCGTGGCGCCCACGACAACCATCCCACGCTTCACCTTTAACACGGCGGCTGGGCGCTACATCGTCTTGTGCTTTCTTGGCACGGTCGGTGACGATGCCGGCCAGGCCGCCCTCCGCGCCATCGCCGCGCACCGACCCATGTTCGATGATGACAAGATCAGCCTTTTCGGCGTGGTGATTGACCCCGAAGATCATGCACAAAACCGCATCCAGGATCGTGTTCCAGGCA